>JAITOE010000150.1 GCA_031290135.1 Eubacteriales Family XIII. Incertae Sedis bacterium | reverse complement strand
TGACCATGGCGGCGAGGCAACACCTGTTCCCATCCCGAACACAGCAGTTAAGCTCGCCAGCGCCGACGATACTTGGTGGGAAGCCGCCCGGGAAAATAGGTCGTCGCCAGTTTTTTATTAGGCCCTATGGTCAAGCGGTTAAGACACTGCCCTTTCACGGCAGTAACCCGGGTTCGAGTCCCGGTAGGGTCACCAGCCGAAAACATTGAACGGACGGCACCCATTCCACTGCCTTTAGGCATGGAGTACCGTTTTCTTGCACCGCCGCGGAGTTACAATACCCTTGCGGTGCCTACGGTTTGAGGGCTGCGGGTTCGTCCTCAAACCATCCGTCCAACAATTTAAGTGCGCTTCGCGCTTCAATTTTGGACGAGCCAAAATTGAAAGCCCTGCATTCTGAACAGAAGCAGGGCTTTTTCATAAGATGCGCCCGTGGCGGAACTGGCAGACGCACCAGGTTTAGGTCCTGGCGGGAAACCATGGGGGTTCAAGTCCCTCCGGGCGCACCACTTATCCGGGCATAACTCTTGGCCGTGCGGGCTTTGGCCCACCCGGCACTCCGGATGCCCGTCGGGCCTACAGAATAATGTTGGGGATAAGGAGCTTGACAGATGAAGATAAAATTCTGCGGGGCGGCGAGCTCCGTGACGGGTTCGTGCCATCTCATTTCAGGGGAAGGCTTTAACGTCCTGCTGGACTGCGGCCAGTTCCAGGGTTCCAAGGCGCAGGAAGCGCAGAATTATAAAGATTTCCCTTTCAATCCGGCCGAAGTGGATTTTCTCCTTCTCAGCCACGCCCACATCGACCATTGCGGGCGGATTCCTTTATTGGTAAAAAGAGGGTTTGCAGGAAAAATATACTGCACGGACGCCACGGCGGACCTGGTCCGCGTCATGCTGCTGGACAGCGGACACATCTTAGAAAAAGAAGCTGAATGGAAAAACCGCAAGGCGGAACGGGCGGGCAGGTCTTTCGTCGAACCGCTTTATACGGAGCGGGATGCGGAGGATGCCCTGAAATTCCTGACGCCCGTCCTGTACGACCAGCTCATAGAGCTGAATGATAAACTCAAATTGGTTTTCAACGATGCGGGACACATTCTGGGATCCGCCGTGACCGAGCTGTGGGCGGAAGAGAACGGGCGCGTGACAAAATTCGTGTTTTCAGGCGACCTGGGCGCACAGGACCGCCCTTTGCTGCGCAATCCGACCCGGATCAAAAAGGCGGACTACGTCATCATGGAGAGCACCTACGGCAACCGCGTCCACGAGGCGAACGCGGCCGGCGTCGAACGCCTCATGGAGATCGTGCTGAACACCGTCCGCCGGGGCGGAACCGCAGTCATTCCATCTTTCGCGGTGGGGCGCACGCAGGAACTCATCTTTGAATTCAACCGTTTCTACGAGAAAAACGAAGCGTCGCGGCGGGAGCTGGACAACATCATGTTTTATGTGGACAGCCCCATGGCCACCACTGCCACGGAAGTCTTCCGCAAAAACGTCCAGTCTTTTGACGAGGAAACGCGCAAATACATACTAAAAGGCGACAACCCGCTGGATTTCAGGAATCTGCGGTTCACGCGGACCAGCGAGGAATCCAAGGCGCTGAACGAAGACAGCAGTCCCAAGGTCATTCTTTCCGCCAGCGGCATGTGCGAGGCCGGACGGATCCGGCACCACCTGAAGCACAACCTCTGGAACAGGGACTCCAGCGTCATCTTTGTCGGCTATCAGGCGGAGGGTACGCTGGGCCGCGCGCTGCTGAACGGGATAGAAACCGTGAGCCTGTTCGGGGAAGAAATTCAGGTGAACGCCGAAATTCACAATTTGGAAGGCTTTTCCGGACATGCCGACCGTGACGGCCTGATGGACTGGGCCTCCGGTTTTCAGCAGGAACCTGCCGCGTTTTTCCTCGTCCATGGCGAAACGGAAGCGAAACAGGCGCTGGCGGAACGCATACGGCTGGAACTGGGCTATGAGGCCACCGTCGTGGAGGGCCTGTCCGAATTCGACCTGCAAGAAGGCGCAGCCATCACCCGGCAGGAGATGCTTCGCGGCTTTGCAGGGCAGGAACAGACGCAGAAGATCCGGGAGAAGATCGCGGACATCCACGAAGAACTGGAACGGATCCTGTACCACGCGCAGTTGGTTTTCGACGCGGGGCTGCCGCCTGAACGCGTCCTGCAGATCAGCGACGCGGTGCGCGCGCTGGAAAAAGAAACCCTGAACTTAGGATCTGCGGTGACGCGGGAAAACGGCGAACATTGAGATGGAATCGATCAAAACAAAACTGCGGGTTTCCTTTGGCCTGTTTCTCGTGGTCTCGGCCGTCATCCTTCTCCGGCAGAAAGGCGGCGGCGCTGATCCTGCGGCGGCATACGCCCAGCGGATCGAAACCATTTTGTATATTTTCATCCTTACGTTTGTCTGCGCGCTGTACATTGCCTGGGAGTCGTACCGCATCATCCGCCTTGAAATGATCGAGCGCATGGAAATGCTGGAGGCCGGCAGAAACGACCTGCAGACCATCTACAACAGCCTGTCCATGCTGCTCATCGAAGTGGAAAACGACGGAAAGATCGGCGGCGTGAACGGGGCCGTCTGCGCCTATCTGGGCATGGGACGCAACCATATCATCGGGAAAACGCTGCGGTCGGCCCTGCACTTCGACGGGGACACGGGCGCGGCGGCGCGGCTGGAACAGGCTGTCCGGCAGACCTTGACGGACGGCGGAAGCAGCCGGGAAGAGATAGAAAGCGGGGGCAAGGTCTATGAGATCGCCACGTTCCCGCTGCAGGCGTCTCCGGACACGTCCAAAAAGGTTCTGCTGATGCTGGACGACGTGACGCAGGCGCGCGCCATTTACAGGCAGATGTTCCAGGAAAACAAAATGGCCGCCATCGGGCAGCTGGCCGCCGGCGTCGCCCATGAGATCCGCAATCCCCTGGGACTGATCCGCAATTACTGCTATTTGCTGCAGAACGCCGCCCCGGACGACGAGGCGCTGAAAGCCAAGGCGCTGTCCGCCATGGAGGATGCCGTGGAACGCTCCGGCGCCATCATTGAAAACCTGCTGCGGTTTTCCCGCATATCCGGCGAAACCCGCATGGAAATCAACCTTTCCCAGGCGATCCATTCCATCATCCGCCTGGAAGAGGTCGCGCTGCTGAAAAAAAATATCCGGCTCATCGTCCGCTGCGACGAAGGGATCTGTGTGCGCGTCATCCTGAATTCGCTCGAAATGATCCTGATCAACCTCATCAACAACGCCGTGGACGCCATCGAAGACGAGGGGACGATTGCCATCGACTGCGAGATGGACGCGGACGTCTTGGTCATACGGGTCTCTGATACGGGCGCGGGCATTCCCGCCGAAATTCAAAATGACGTGTTTAACCCGTTTTTCACGACAAAGGAAAAATATAACGGAAGCGGGCTTGGACTGTACATTGTATACAATGAGGCCGGCAAACAGGGCGGGAGCGTTTCGCTGGAAAGCCATCCGGGCGCCGGCGCCGCGTTTACGATCCGCCTGCCTGCCGGGATATAGGGGTACTAAGGGCGGGAAAGGAGAAAGGAATGGATAACGCGCTCAGAATACTCGTCGTGGACGATGAAGCTTCTTATTGCGAAGTCTTGGCGATGATCCTGCAGGATGCGGGACACCGGGTCAGGCAATGCACGAAATCCACGGAAGCGCCGGACCTGATCCGCGCCGAAACCTTCGACTTGGTCATTTCCGACCTGATTATGCCGGACATGGACGGCGTGGCATTGCTGCGGGAGGCCAAATCACATTCCCCCGGCCTGTTTTTTATCATCATGACAGCGTTCGGCACGATAGAGAACGCCGTGGAAGCCATGCGGCTCGGCGCTTTCACCTATATCATCAAGGGCAGCGACCCGAGGCAGCTGCTGGAAGAAGTCGGGCGCATCGGCAGGCTGAAACGGACGCGGGACGGGGACGCGGAGGCGGAAACGCCGCAGGAGCCGTACCTCATGTCCACGAAAAACCCCGGCTACCGGCAGATCCTGCAAATGGCGAAGAAATCGGCCGCGAGCGGCACAAGCGTCCTGATTTTCGGGGAGTCGGGCGTGGGGAAAGAGGTTCTCGCCCGCTATATCCACCGGGAAAGCAAACGGAGGGCGCATACATTTTTGCCGGTAAACTGCCACACCTTTGCGGACAACCTCTTGGAATCGGAACTCTTCGGCCACGAAAAAGGCGCTTTCACCGGCGCGACGGGCAGCCGGATCGGGCGGTTTGAGGCCGCCGGGAAGGGGACGCTGTTCTTAGACGAGATAGGGGACATGCCGCCGGCGACGCAGGCAAAGCTCCTGCGGACGCTCGAAACCAAAACCCTCAGCCGGATCGGCAGCAACGATGAGCTTACCGTCGATTTTCGCCTGATCTCCGCCACGAACAAAAATATAGAGGAAGAGATTCAAAAGGGCAGCTTCCGGGAAGACCTGTTCTATCGCATCAGCACCATCATGCTCCACGTGCCGCCGCTGCGGGAACGGCCGGAAGACATTTCCGCCCTGATCGGGCATTTTTTGAAAAAAGCACAGGCAACGCTGGAACTCGGCGAGGTGACGATGGATCCGGCAATCATGGAATTTCTGCTGGAATACAGATATCCGGGCAATATCCGCGAACTCAGGAACATCATCGAGCGGCTGCTGGTGCTGTCGGACAACGGTCTTATCCGGGCGGACGCCCTGCCTGTGTATATGGGGAAAGACGCGCCGGGCGCTTTGGACGAGCTGTTTGAAAAACGGTATTCGCTGCGGGAACTCCGGGCTGAGGTGGAATCGCGCTATATAAAAAAGCTGCTGCGGAAAAACAGGGAAAACACCGCGGAAACGGCGCGGGAGCTGGGGATCAGCGTGCGGCACCTGCTGAACAAGATGTCGGACTACCATGTCCGGGAGGAAGCGCCGCAGGAGGCGCCCGAACGTGAACGCTGAACGGCAGGGGCTGCGAAAGGTTCTTGGGCGCGTGGAGATCTTCGCGCTGGCGTTCGGCACGATGATCGGCTGGGGCTGGCTGGCGCTGGCGCGGCAATGGATCGTCCTCGCGGGGACGGCTGGGGCGGCACTGGCGTTCCTGCTGACGGCGGCGTTCTGCGTTCTGGTAGGCCTGATCTATTCGGAGCTGACGTCGGCTTTCCCGCTGGCGGGCGGGGAACTCGCTTTCTCCTACCGCGGGCTGGGGT
>JAITOE010000147.1 GCA_031290135.1 Eubacteriales Family XIII. Incertae Sedis bacterium | reverse complement strand
TACCCGGTCAGCTTCTACAACAGCCAGGAAGGGCAATGGCAAGGCATCGCCTGCGACGTGCTGGAAGACGTGGAAAAACTCACGGGGCTGTCTTTCCTGCGCGTAAACGACGAAAACACCGAATGGCCGCAGATGCTGCAGATGGTTGAAAGCGGCGAAGCAGCGATGATCAGCGAACTGATCCGGTCAGAGGAACGCGAGGGACGTTTCTTATGGCCGGACAGCCAGATCCACGAAGACCATTACGCGCTTCTGTCGAAATCAGATTTCCGCGACGTTGAAATCAACGAAATCCTCTACGCGAAGGTAGGGCTCATCCAGGACGCGGCCTACACGGAACTGTTCCTCGCCTGGTTTCCGGAACACGGGGACACCGCGGAATACAGCAGCACGGACGAAGCGCTGGACGCGCTGGAACGCGGGGAAGTGGATCTGCTGATGGCGACACAGAACCTGCTGCTCAACCTGACGAATTACCGCGAGCAGACGGGCTACAAGGCGAACGTCGTGTTTAACCGTTCTTTCGCGTCCACCTTCGGGTTCAACAAAAACGAGGCGCTGCTGTGTTCCGTCATCGACAAATCGCTGCTTCTGATCGACACGGAAAGCATTTCAGGGCGGTGGGTCCGGAAGAATTTCGATTACCGCATGAAATTAGTGCAGGCGCAGGTGCCCTGGCTGATAGGCGCGGCCTGCCTGCTGGCCGTCATCCTGGCGCTCTTCCTCGTCATTTTCATCCGGAAGCGCCGCGAGGGCAAACGGCTGGAAGACCTGGTGGGGGAACGCACGGCGGAGCTTGTCAAGCGGGACGAGCTGCTGCGCGCGATCAACGAAAGCGCGACGGTGCTGCTTTTTTCGGAGGTGGATGAATTTCAGGCCGCCTTGGACACGAGCATGAAAATCATAGCCCGCAGCGCGGGCGTGGACCGCATGTACATATGGAAAAACACCGTGAAGGACGGGGTGCTTCATTATACGCAGCTGCACGAATGGGCGAAAACCGCCGCCCTGCGCCAGAAGACGCAGATGGAATTCCCGTATAGGGACACGCTTCCGGAGTGGGAGCGGCTGCTTTCCGGCGGGCAGTGCGTGGGCGGCCCGGTCAGCCGCCTTTCCGAAATAGAATGGACAAGGCTTTCCCCTTATAAAATCCATTCGCTGCTGGCCGTCCCGGTATTTCTGCACGACATGTTCTGGGGCTTTGTCAGTTTTGACGACTGCGAAAAAGAGCGCGAATTCCCCCCGACCGAGCAGGGGATCCTGCGTTCCGCCAGCCTGCTGATGGTCAGCGCGCTGCTGCGCGACGAAATGACGCAAAACCTCATGGAAACGCAGAAAACGGCGGAATCCGAACGGGAGCGGGCCGAGGCCGCGTCCAAGGCGAAGAGCGACTTCTTGGCAAACATGAGCCATGAGATCCGCACGCCCATGAACGCCGTGATCGGGATGACCGCCATCGGCAAAACGGCGTCCGACATGGAAAGGAAGGACTACGCCTTCGGGAAGATAGAGGACGCGTCCGCGCATCTGCTGGGCGTGATCAACGACATTCTGGACATGTCAAAAATAGAGGCGAACAAATGCGAATTGTCCGCCGCGGAGTTCAATTTTGAAAAGATGCTTCAGAAAGTGGTCAACGTGGTCAACTTCCGGGTGGGGGAACGGGAGCAGGAATTGCGCGTACACGTCGATAAAAACATCCCGCGCACGCTGATCGGGGACGACCAGCGGCTTGCGCAGGTGATCACCAACCTGCTGGGCAACGCGGTAAAATTCACGCCGGAGCATGGTTCCATCAGCTTGTCCACAGGTTTTGTCAAAGAGGAAGACGGCGTTTGCACGATTCAAATCGAAGTGAGCGACACCGGCATCGGCATCAGCAAGGAACAGCAGGAACGCCTGTTCCGCTCTTTCGCGCAGGCGGAAAGCGGCACGTCGCGCAAGTTCGGCGGCACCGGGCTTGGCCTCGCGATATCCAAGCGCATCGTGGAGATGATGGGCGGGGAAATATGGATCGAATCCGAGCCGGACAAGGGTTCGACGTTTGCGTTTACCGTGCAGGCCATACGGGGCGCGGAGCAGCGCGGCAGCTTGCTGGCGCCAGGCGTGAAATGGGAAAACATCCGCGTGCTCGCCGTGGACGATGATCCGGACATACGGGCGTATTTCGGGGAAATCGCACAGCAGATGGGCATCGCGTGCGACATCGCGGCGAGCGGCGCGGATGCGATTTCCTTAGTCGAGCGGAACGGCGCCTATGACATATACTTCGTGGACTGGAAAATGCCCGGCATGGACGGCATCGGGCTTACGCGCCGGATCAAGGAGGGCAGCCCCAGCAATTCCGTCGTCATCATGATTTCCGCGACGGAGTGGGGCGTGATTGAGGACGACGCGAAGAACGCGGGCGTGGACAAATTCCTGCCCAAGCCGCTGTTTCCGTCCGCCATCGCCGACATCATCAACGAGTGCCTCGGCGTGCAAAACCTTCCGGCGGACGAAGGCGGGCCGGAGGAAGCCGATGTTTTTGCGGGCTGCCGCATCCTGCTGGCGGAGGACGTCGCGATCAACCGCGAGATCGTGCTTGCCATCCTGGAGCCTACCTTGCTGGCGATTGACTGCGCGGAAAACGGCGTGGAGGCCCTGCGGATGTTCCGCGAAGCGCCGGATCGCTACGACATGATTTTCATGGACGTGCAGATGCCGGAAATGGATGGGTACGAAGCCACAAAGCAAATCCGCGCGCTGGACATGCCCGCCGCGAAACAGATACCCATCATCGCCATGACGGCCAACGTATTCCGGGAAGACGTTGAAAAATGCCTCGCCGTAGGCATGGACAGCCATGTGGGAAAGCCTTTGGACATCAAGGAAGTCCTGGAAAAACTCCGCCGGTATCTGCCGGTTGGGGAGGGGCGCACATAAACAGCGTCCGGGGAAATCCCCGGACGCTGTTTTGATTCATGGGAAGCAATTTTAGAAATAACGCTTCAAAAGCCCCGCGAACGCGCTGCCGTGGCGCGCTTCGTCTTTGCACATCTCGTGTACGGTGTCGTGGATGGCGTCGTAGCCGAGTTCCTTGGCGCGGGTCGCCAGCTGCTTCTTGCCGTCCGTGGCGCCGTGTTCCGCCTCTACGCGCACCGAAAGGTTCTTCTTCGTGTCCGCCGCCACGACTTCGCCCAGAAGTTCCGCGAATTTGGCAGCATGTTCTGCCTCCTCAAAAGCGATCCTTTTATATGCCTCGGCGACCTCCGGAAAACCTTCCCGGTCAGCCTGGCGGCTCATGGCGAGGTACATGCCGACTTCCGTGCATTCGCCCGTGAAATTCGCCCGGAGCCCTTCGACGACTTCCGGATCCACGTCTTTCGCGACGCCGATGCGGTGTTCGTCCGCCCATACCAACGGACCTTCTGCCTGTTTTGTGAATTTGGAAGCGGGAGCCTTACATGTGGGACAGCTTTCCGGGGGCGCATCCCCCTCATGGACATAACCACAAATGCTGCATACGAATTTTGCCATAATACTTTCCTCCTACAATTTCTGCCATGATAAAATATATTTATTTATTATGCAAACGGGTTCAATACCCCGTAGCTTGCCGTGCTTCAGCAGTAGCTCTCACAAAATCATAGATTTTGGAGAGCCTTGCATGACACCTACCAACGATTTCTTTCAGAAATCGGGTTAGGTGTTCATATTTTTGCCGCTCCTGGTTTTGTGAGAGCTGCTGAAAATGCGGATCGTTTGCCTTTGCGTTTACAGAACGGTCAGATCCGCTTGCGTGTTTGTTTTCGCGTCTGCGGTTTCCGCGCAGTCCGGGCAGAAGCCCCAGGCCAGGAAATCCTGCCGCTCCACCGCGAAGCCGCCAAGCCCTTCCGTCCGCAGGGAGGACAGATCCAGTTCGAAATCCCGGATCCCGCCGCAGGCAAGGCAGCGAAAGTGCCCGTGGTCCGCGACGCAGGCGTCGTAGCGCAGTTCGTTGCCGTCCATCGTAAGCGGCCGCACAAGCCGGCTTCCCTCCAGCGCCGCCAGGCTGTTATAGACGGAAGCGCGGGACAGCCCCGGAAGCCGCAGCAAGAGCGCCTTGTAGATCTGGTCCACCGTGGGGTGGTTGCGTTCCTCTTCCAGATAGCGCAGGACATGGATGCGGGCGCTGGAAGGGCGGATCCCCGTCTGGCGGATTTTCCGGCTCAATATTTCATTGGAAAGGGCAAGCGCGCTGTTCATGTTTTGCTCCGTTCCGCCACACGTAAAATACCCATGCTTTCCCTGCTTTATATGAATTTAGAACTGTTATAAATTTATAATAACTCCATTTTGACAGTTTGTCAAGTTTTTTTCGAATTTTTTGTTACGAATTTTTTAGATATGTTCCGCCACTGCGTGATTTGCGTCGGGCATATCCCCCGTCGTTGCGAGAAGCGGAGCGCCGAAGCAATCCAGTGCCTGTGGATTGCTTCGCTGCGCTCGCAATGACGGAGGGGTG
>JAITOE010000134.1 GCA_031290135.1 Eubacteriales Family XIII. Incertae Sedis bacterium | reverse complement strand
TGCCGGTTTTACGTCACGGAGATGCTTTTTCCCCGGGAGCGGGCATAGGGACGTCAGCTGGAGATGCCTCCCGCTTATGTTATCTTTTTTTTGGGACATTTTCAAAAACGCTTGACACAGAAAAAGAAGATGGCTGTGGTTTCTGCTGTGGTTTCTTCGACAGGATATCGGAAGAAGAAGATGGTGAAACGCATTACAATAAAAAGCACAAAAAGTACAAAAAGTGACCAAAGTGTGACCGAATGTGAGTATGATAAAATGGAATAAGGTACAATATAATACAATATAATATAATAAAGTAAGGTATGGTATAACATAATATAGCAACAAACGTGACTGATCAGGTAAGGAGGCAGAAAAAATGACAGCAAGAACGAGCAAGGGGACTTTGGCCGCCGCAGCCGCCGTCGCCGTCGCACTGGTCTTAATCTTGGGAACATTCCCGGCGGCGGTTTTTGGCGATGACGGTGCTCCCCCCAGCCAGAGGGTAGAAACGGGGGGGATTCTGTATTATAACGCCACAGGCAGTCAGGTTTCAGACGAAGACGAGGCCTGGGTGGCGGTATCCAAAAGCATCGAAGACAGGGCGTCGCAAATGGAAAGCGTTGGCTCTTCGGATTTGGCGGAAAACGAATTCAAGATCACCTTAGACGTGAAAACGAAGGAGGCCGTGGAAAATCAGACGATTTCCGAAGACGCGGCGGTCGTCATCGTGTTTGACGTGTCCGGATCCATGGGCTGGAATTCCGCCGGCCTTGGCCTCGTATATGCGCTTTAATTGATAGGTGTTCGTATTGCTGTTGGCGGAACCCGTTGACACTCACAGCTGCAAGTTGATTTTCTGTCCCGTGGCGCGCATTTTTCCGCCTAAGCCTAAGCTGACGCGTTCCGCGGCGGCGGGGTCTTTGACGGCGAAGCCGGCGATGGCGTTGACGCCGTACTTGCCCAGCAGCGGCGCCATGGGCGACGAGGCGCCTACGGTTGTGACGTGGGCGTTTTTCGCAAGCTCCAGATAACGGGGGAGGCTTTTTTCGGCGAAGGTGTAGCTGGAAATGAACACGTAGTCGCTGGCCGGGAGCAGGTAATCCGCCGCCTGTTCCGGGTAATCGCCGTCGCCGGGGTGGAATTTCTCGATGACCGACAATTTGCACACGGGGGCAAACAGCTGGTCGATGTACGGAAAATGCCCTATCGACGTCACGGTTTTGCCCGCGATTTCTTTCTGCGCCGCGATGAACGGGTCGGCGGAGCGGTCTTCGACATGGGCCGCGTCGGGGATGTACAGGCCCAGTCCGCGCAGGCGCCCGATGTTGTTGTACCACGCGTTGATGGCGGCAAGCCCGATGACGGCTTCGTTGAAATCCCACGATTTTATGCAGGCCGCGAGTTCGCGCAGGGGCATGCCGACCGCTTTTTTCGGCAGCATGGCGGAACGCCAGGTTTTGCTTATGCTCACGCTGACGCCCACCGTGTCCCCGCAGCGCACGGCGCTGTGTTCAGTTCCGCAGATGATGGAATCGGCGGCCGCGCCGGGATCGATCCCGTCGATTAAGTCATCAAATAGTTTCCACATTTCATCTCTCCGTTTTTACGCCTGTATAGGCTCTGTCATTGCGTCCTTTGTCATTGCGAGGAGCGAAGCGACGCGCACCTAACCCCATTTGCACAGCAAATGGATGGTAGGTGCCGTGCGAGAACTCTCCGGCTTTAGCCGGATAAGAGTTCACCGCCGAAGCAATCCAGCACCTGTGGCTTGCTATACCTTAATCCGTTCGCCGTGCCGTAAATCCCTGCGTATCCGGGCAATCATATCGTCCATTTTCCCGATTTCGGCGAGGCTGGCTTTTTCCTCCGGCGAAGTTTCCAAAACCTTAAAAATGCCGCCGTTTTTGATGATCACGCGCTTGTCCGCGCTGAGGGCGAGCAAGGGGTCGTGGGTCGAAATCAGCACGATTTTCTCTTTGCGCGCCAGCAGCGTGATCGCCGCGCGGCGGTCCACCCCGGCGTTTTCGATCTCATCGATCAGCACAATCGGAGAGCTGCTCATATAGGCGCAGTCGGCGACCATCAGCGCGCGCGACTGCCCGCCCGACAGCAGCGTGACCTTGGTGTCCAAGGAGAACTTTTCGCCCGCCAGATCGTTGGCGCAGCTGAAACAGGTCTGCACGACCTGTTCTGTTTTGCCGGCCGGCGCCTGCCCTGCGGCGCGTGACCTCGCGTGCATTTCCAGAAACTCCGCCACCGTCAGGTCCATCACGAAATTCATGTTCTGCGACAGCTGGGCGACGATTTTCCCTTCCAAGCTGAAACGCTCGTCCTCGCATAGCGCCTTGCCGTCAAGGATGACGCGACGCTTGGTCGGCGTGTCGCCCTGCGCAAGACATTCTATGTCACCGAGCAGCCTGCTTTTGCCTGAACCCGTCGGCCCGACGACGGACACCACCGTCCCGGCCTCCACCCTCAGCTCCACGTCCTCCGGCTCCCCCAGCTTGTTCCGTCCGCCGATGATGGTAATGCTTGCTATTTCCCGGATCGTTTCCGGGGCGGTCATGGCGCTCAGGAACGCCGCGAGCTGCGCCGGTATCTCGTGGCACGTCAGCCCGAACTCCGCGAGCCACGCGTCGTCTGCGGCAAGCAGGGCGTCGGCAAGCGTCCTGCCGGGGTTAAGCGGCGGCAGGTTCAGGTTCAGGAAAAAATCCCGCGCGACGGGGTACGCTTCGGTCAGTTCCTCCAATGTCCAGCTGTCTATGATCAGGTCGAAGCTCGTATTCAATCTTGGTTCCTTCCAAAATGGAAGCGCAGGCGCACTTCAAAGGTCATACTCCATTTTCCGCATCATTCCCATTTGATAATTTTCGCCGATCCGCGTTTCGCCCGTGCAATAGGAACAGGCGGCGGCGGGCACCGTGAACCTGAGCCGCGTGTCGGACAGGGAATCCACGTCCCTCGCGGCGGAGGCTTTCTTCGCCAGCATGAACGCCCCTTGTCCGGTGACGCCGTTCACGAAAAAAACCTGGGATTTCGCGTTGACCTGCCGGACGCCCCAGGCAAACACCTCGCGCTCCGCCTGGGAAACGATGTCGCCCTTCGTGATGACCACGATGTCGGCGAGCTTCAGCATCGGCCCGATTTTGCGCGGCGTATGCACGCCCGACAGGCAATCGACCACGCAGATGCCGGTGACGCCCGTGATGTGCGGCGAGCAGCGGTTGCAAAGGCCCGCGCTCTCCGTGACCAAGAAATCCAGGCCGCGCCGCAGGCCCCACGCGACGCCGCCCTCGACGTTGTTCACGAAAAAATGGTCGGGGCAAAACTTGCCGGAGAAGCCGATCTGCACCGGCACGCCCGCCTCGTCGTAGCGAGATTTGTCGAAGGAGGTCAGGCAGTCGAACTTAATTACGCCCGTGCGCTGCTCCAGACATTCCGCCAGCCGGAGGATCACGGAGGTTTTCCCCGATGACGGGGGACCCGCCACGGTCAGCATCTTCATGGCTACACCTCAAAAGCCGGTTCCGCGCCGCCCGCGCACAGGGAACAGGCGGCGCAGGCGGCGGGCGGGCATCCATACGCGCCGGCGGGGCCGGCGGCATCGGTCACGGTAAAGCCGCACTCCGCCAGCAAAAACGTCCGCGCCGCCGACCCGCTCTCCGTCAGGGTCACGCTTTCAGGCCCGAACGCGACGGACAGCGCCAGCGTGACGGTATCGTCGTCGTCGAGCGGGCTGACGCGGGTAACCGGCCCGAAGGTCACAAGCTGCCCGCCGGGGGTCTGGACCGACACCCGGTTCTGCACGGTTTTCAGCCCCGTGACCTCCCCGGACGTGTCAAAGGTCAGCGAATTCGTGTCGGCGTTCACGCCTATGGCGTCCGCGTCAAAGGCATACAGCCGTCCGACGGGCGTCGTGACCGCCGCCGGCCCGGCGGGTTCCAGCGAAGCCAGCTCGCCGCCCGGATGCATGGAAAACCCGATCCGCGCCGCAATCGCCCCATATTGCGTGTTGATCACCACGCGTTCCTTGGGAAACAGCGTGACGCTGCGGATGTTTCCATTTTTGTAAAAGCCTACGCCGCTGATGGCCGCCGTAAACACGCTGAAAGGAAGATCGAAGGTGAAAGGTATCGCCAGGGCCTGTTCTTCTTCCTCCGTCCAGAACCCGCTGATCTTTCCGTCCAGCGGGAAAAACCGCTTCAGCTCGCCGCTCTCATAGAATGTCGCCAGTTCGGCGGGGAATTCCCCTATGGGCGTCAAAATTTCCTGCTGTTCTTCCAAGGACACCGACCGCACGGCGCCGCTCTTGTAAAAGCCCACGGAATGTTTCATCTTGCGCCGCGTCGTTTCGCTGTAAAACGGCACAAGCTCGCCCGCGTGGGTCACAAGCATGTTGCGCTCCGACAGCCGCACGCCCTCCAGTTCGCCGTCCGGGTAACGGGAATACTTCTCCACGCCCGCAAACACGCCGCTTGGCAGCTGTATCCGCTTATCGTCCAGCACCAGAAAGTTTTCCATTATCTCACCTCGCATCTATGGCTCCGCCGATTATATTTTGAAGTCGCGCCGGTCTTTTTCCCGCCAGGCTGCGTTGCCAGAACCCGTTGATACCGCCAGTATCAACGGAACCTGTCGCCTTGCCTGACAGGAAAAATCCTTGCCGCTTTGTTCAATATTTAATCGGCGGAGCCATAGGACTGATCACCGCCAGGACGTTGCCGTCCACCCTGTTTGTCGTCGCAATGTCGTATTTTCCGCTGTTCTCGATCCATGGCGGGACATGCCTGCACAGCAGCCGCAGCTCCGCGAAAGGCGTGTCCTCCAAAAACGAGGACAGGGCTTTTTTGGACGAAATCTCAGGGAATTCCGTCTGCAGCGCCGCCAGATCCAACACGTACACCCCCGCCGTCCGCGTCTCGACGGGTTTCGCGTCCCGGATCACGCCGTCCAACCGCAGCAGCTCCGCTTCCGCCGAACGCACGTCGGCGGCCATCTCATGGAACATGCGTTCGCCCATCTCTCTTATCTCGAAGATATGCAGCCCCGCCCGGTTAAAGATCAGGTAGGGTATGCCCACAAGGGCGCCGCCGGCGAGGATCCGGCAGTCGCTGATCAGCGGCGGCAGCGCGCCGGCGGCGCTGCGGACCGCGCCGGGGGAGCCTGCCGCGACCGCTTCGAAGGCCTCGTCGCGTTCCGCGTTCCACGCGCCCCCGGTCTCGCTGAACACCCGGAACATGTTCGCGCCGAAAAAATCGTGCAGCGCGCCGTCTTTCAAAAAGACCGCTATTTTATACATCATGTCCTCGCTTTCGTGATTAACCGCCTTCCATTACCTCGTTGAAACCGCGCCGGGCCCGGTTGGCGGCGGCGGGCGAAATCCCCCAGTCGAACAGCCTGCCGCCCGCCTGGAGCAGTTTCGCGAAATCGCAGTTTCCGGCGCGTTCGCCGATCCCCGTCATCGTCGTGTCGGCAAACAGGCAGCCTGCTTTCAGCGCTTCCAGCGTGTTGGCGACCGCCATGCCAAGGTCGTCGTGGGCGTGGATGCCCAGCTCCGCCCTGCCGTCCAGCGCGTCCAAAACGGCCGTGACCGTTTCGCGGCAGTTTGCCGGCGTCGCGATTCCAACCGTGTCGGACAGCCTGATCCGCGCCACGCCAAGCTCCGCCGCCGCCTTGGCCGCCGCCAGCACGAAGGCCCTGTCGGCGCGGAACGAATCCTCCAGCCCCACGGACATCGGAATCCCGCTCTTCCGGCCCAGCTCCAGACAGCGGCGCAGCTGTTTCATCACCCAGTCCTTGTTTTTTTTCAGCTTCGCGTAAATATGCGAAGGGGACACGGGGACGCTGACGTGGATCAAATCGGGGGCGCAGCCGATGGCGTGTTCCATGTCGGAGGCCGTGAGCCGCGCCCAGACCGAAATCACGGCTTGTTTGCGGTTCTCCAAAATCCGGACGACGGTTTCTTTTTCAAAGGCGGAGGCGGCGGGGGTTCCCGCCTCAATCTGATAAACCCCGGCGGCGTCCAAAAGCGCGGCGATCTTCAGTTTCTGACTGCGGGTAAAGGATATGCCCGGATCCTGTTCCCCGTCGCGCAGCGTGCTGTCCAATATGTATTTCCGGGGTTTCATCCGTGCGCCTCCCTGTTTCGCGACGGGGCGGCTTCCTGCCGCGCATTTTACGCTTACGAAGCAAGCATCCGGCAGCTGGGTTGCTTCGCTTCGCTCGCAATGACGGAGGGGGGTCCGATCCCGTCTTTGCGAGGAGCGCAGCGATCCCGTCTTTGCGAGGCGCGCAGCGACGAAGCAACCCAGCTTCCGCTCCCCTGTTTCCGCCCCAGCGGCGACGGGGCGGCTTCCTGTCGCGCATTTTACGCTTACGAAACAAGCATCTGGCAGCTGGGTTGCTTCGCTTCGCTCGCAATGACGGAGGGGCTACACCCCCCGCACGGTGCGCACGATCTCCGCGAACTCACCGTCTGAAAGCGGGCGGTTCTTTTCCGTGCCGGCCTGCTTCACGCGCTCCAAGATCAGCGCGACCTGCTCTTCGCTGCGCCGGATCCCCAGTTCCTCCAATTTCCAGCGCACGGAGGACGTCCCGCTCTGCTTGCCGATCACGATTTTCCGCTTCTGTCCCACCGCTTCGGGCGAAAACGGTTCATAACACTGCGGATGCTTGCGGATGCCGTCCACGTGGACGCCCGATTCCACGTAAAATATCTCTTTCCCGATGACCGGCTTGTTCCGTCTGAAGGGCTGTCCGGCAATCTTCTGGAACAGCGCCGCCATCTCCGGGAAAAAAGCGTAGCTCTTGCCGGGGCCGCGCAATCCATGCAGGCGCAGGATCATGAGCAGCTCTTCCGTGGGGGCAAAGCCGCCTATGCCGCCGAAGGCCGTCACCAGCGCGGCGGACGGGCTTGACGCCGCCCACTCCGCCGCTATGGCCGACGCAACGTGGAAACGGTTCATGGGGCAAAGCTCCGGCTCCCCGAACCTGCCGCGAATCCCCTCGAACACCGCCGTGTAGTCGCCCAGCATCACGTCGTCCAAGCCCTGAATCCGCACCCTTATTCTGCCGGGCCGATGGCCCGACATCCGGAGTGCCGGGTGGGCCAAAGTCCACACGGCCAGGCGTCCGCGGTCCGTGTGCGGCGGCGCCGCCGCATAAGCCTCGCGGATGCCGTCCAAAACGATCTCCGCGCGGACCTTCGCGTCCGCGGCTGCGTCCCGGCATACAAACTGCCCCAGCTCCGGGTATTTCGCCGCGTTCGCCGGGTTCTCAAGCCTGAGAACGTACTCCGTGCCGCCCGGAAGCGGGCGGAGCAGGCTGTACACGCGTTCCGACAGCTCGATTGCATCCACGCCGGTCTCTGCCAGCAGCTCGAAAAAAGCGAAAAAGCGGCGCGCCGGCGCGGCCGTCCAAAAAATCGTCAACGCAGGACAAGCTGCGGTCCGTGATGCGTGTCATCCGATCCCCTCCTCTCCAAATGCCGCGTCCCCTTTGTAGAATCTATCATACAGGTCGCCGCGGAAACGGGCCTCCGTCCTGTCCAACATGGCGTTGGCCGCCTGGTCTAAAATATTCAGGGAGCCTTCAAAGCCCAGCGTCCTCACCCGCTGGCCGCCTACGTGGTCGTGGATCGGGAACGCGCAGCGTATCAGCGGAATCCCCAGCTTGCGGGAGATCCGCCGGCTGTCGGAGCTGCCGATCAGCAGGTTGACGCCCAGTTCGGCGCAATATTTTTCAATGGCGTCAAAATCGCAGTCCTCCAAAATCCGGGTGTTTTCCACAAAGCTGATCTCCGCGCAGGCATCCATTTCCTCCCGGACGGCGGCTTTCAGCGTGGGGCAGACGGATCCGGTGGCGGCGATGACCGGCACGATGCCGTTTTCACAGCACAGGCGCACGGCCGCAGTCACAAAATCCGGATCGCCGAACACGGCGGCCCTGGCCTTGGCGCAATATTTGTGGCCGTCCACCATGGCGTCAAGGTAACGCCCGCGTTCCTTGATGAGGTCATGGCTGACCGTGCCGCCGTGCCGCCGCAGCACCTCCACGAAGCTGTCCATGCCGCGGACACCCATCGGCAGCGGCAGCCTGACAAAGGGCACGCCGTAAGTTTCATGCAGGAACACGGCGGGGGATTCGTCGGGTTTCGCGTGTTCGGAGAACTCGACCGTCAGCTTCGCCCCCGCCATTTTCGAGATTTCGCCCAAAGAAGTGCCGCCTGTTTTCAGGCGCTGGTACGTCTTTTCCGTCACGCCGTCCAGATTGTCGGACAGGTCGGGCAGAAATATGGCGTCAAGCCCCATGCCGCCCAAAAACGCTTTCAGCCAGCGCATGTCGGCCGGCGAAACCATGGGCGTCACGATGTTGATTTTGCCGTTCGGCTCGCGGTCCGGCTCCACCTGCCCCGCCACTGCGCGCAGCGCCGCGAAAAAGCCCTCGTTCTGCGTGCCGCCGTAGCCCGGCGAAGCGACCCGGATGATCTTCACGTCCAAGCCGGGGTTTTGTTCGTGGAACTTGCCGATGATGGCGCCGACGTCCTCCCCTATCGTTTCCGCGAGGCAGGTCGTGCATACGCCGATCACCTCCGGCCGGTACAGCTTGATCAGGTTGCTGATCCCTTTCAGCAGGTTGGCCTCGCCGCCGAACACCGTGCCTTGCTCCGTAAGCGACGAGGACGCGATGTCGATGGGTTCGTTGAAGTGGGTCGCCATATGCCGCCTGATGTACGTGGCGCAGCCCTGGGAGCCGTGCAGGATGGACATGCAGCCGCGTATGCCGTACAAGGCGGTCGCCGCGCCCATGGGCATGCACATTTTGCAGGGGTTTACGTTAAGATTGACCAGATTCTCGCTCATATGCCTGTCCTCCCTTCAAGAATCGTTACGCTAAAACAGTTACCCAGCTGCGGGGCGGGCGTCACCCTATTTCCTCACATCCCCGTACATATCCCCAGACGGGGCTGTTGATGGACAGATTGATTTCGCTTATAAAATTCTCAATGCCCTCGAAGCCCGCCAGGGGATGCTTGCGCTCGTGGTTGTGGTCGCAGAACGGGATGCCCAATTTGTACGCCAGCGGACGCTCTTTGACGCCGCCGACCAAGATGTCGGCGTGTTTTTCCAGCATGAACTGCTCCAGCTCCGCCGGGTTCGCGTCGTCGAGTATGACGGTGTCCTTGTCGGCAAGCGCGCCGATGGTTTCGTATTCGTCTTTTTTGCCGGTCTGGGTTCCGACCACCACCGTTTTCATGCCAAGCTCGTTAAACTGGCGTATCAGGGAGATGGCCTTGTAGCCGCCGCCGACGAAGATCGCGGCGCGTTTGCCTTCCAATTTCGGCCTGTATTTTTCTATGAACGGCATCGCTTCCGCGGTGCGTTTCGCCGCGAAGTCCCGCGCATTGGCGGAGAGAACGGGGTCGCCCAAGGCGTCCGCGACGCGCAGGATCGACGCCACCGTGTCCTCCACGCCGAAAAAGCTGACCTTTATGTAAGGTATGCCCAGCTCGCCGTCCATGCGCTCCGCGAGGTATTCGGAGGAACCCGCGCACTGCACCAAGTTCAGCGCGGCGCCCGGAGCCCGGATTAATTTCCCATAACTGGAATCTCCTGCAATTGTGCTGATGACGGGGATCCCGATTGCTTCCAGATAGCCTTTGATGATCCACATCTCGCCCGCAAGGTTGTAGTCGCCCAGTATGTTGACCCCGAATTGTTTGGGCTGCCCGCTGTGCGGCAGCATCAGCTGCATGATCGCGTCGCAGGCTAATTTGTAGCCCTGGGTTTTCGTGCCGGAAAATCCGGGCGCCTTGACCGGCACCACGCGGATGCCGTGTCGCTCCTCCGCCGAACGGCAGACCGCCTCTATGTCGTCGCCTATCACGCCCACGATGCAGGTCGCGTACACGAAAATCAGCTTGGGCGACGCCTTTTCGGCCAATTCGTCGATCGCTTTTGTCAGCTTCCCCGCGCCGCCGAACACGATGTCTGTTTCCCGCAGGTCGGTGGAGTAGCTGTTGCGGTAGGTTTCAGAGCCTGAAGTGAGGCTGCCGCGGATGTCCCAGGTATAGCTTGCGCACCCGATGGGGCCGTGTACGATGTGGTAGGCGTCGGTGATGGGGTTCAGGACAACCCTCGCCCCGCAGTAGACGCACGCGCGCTGGCTGACCGCGCCGGAAACGCTTTCTTTTTCACAGGCGACGCCGCGCCCTTTTTGGTCGACGCCGGAGATGGAGCATTGCCTTTCGTCAAGTATGTTGTTTGCCATAATCTGTCACCTCCGGTCCGTATCCCCGCCATTACGAAAGCGGCTGAAGTAACTCGTATGCATTGGATTGCTTCGCTCTGCTTCGCATCGCTCGCAATGACGGGGGATGTTGCCTGTCACATGACGACCTCGAAGTCCTCGTCGGCGCAGTCGCGGTCGTACCGGTCCATCAGCGCCCCGGTGATTTTCTCTATCAGATGCATGCCGCCGCCGTAGCCCACGATCGGCAGCAGGGGGCCGCCGTAGCGGTCTAAAACCGGGAAGCCCGCCCGGACAAAGGGAATGTCCTCCGCCCGTGCGATCTGCTTGCCGTAGGACGAGCCGATCAGCAGGTCCACGGGTTCGTTCTTGATCCACTGGTGAAGGTCAAACAAGTCGGCGTTCGCCTTCGCCGTGCAGCCTTCCATGCCGTATTTCGCGAAAAGGGCTTCGATTTTGCGCGTAAAATCCTCTTTGGGCGTCCCCGTGATGACGTACCGGGGTATCATGCCGATTTCTAAGCACAGGGACGTCAGCCCGATGACGACGTCGGGGTCGCCGAAGATCGCGGCTTTCTTCTGGTAGGTGTACTGGCCGGAATCCAGCATCAGGTCCACGAGCCGGCCGCGTTCCGCCTCAAGCTCCGGGGGGACGGGCGGGCGGATGTTGTCCTCCCCCGTGGCGGCGTTGCGCAGCGCGATCAGGTAATTGTCGGTGTAGGCGACGCCGACGGGGAGCGGCAGCAGGGCATAGGGGACTTTCCACTTTTTCTTCATCATTTCCGCCGGCGCGAGCCCTATGATCTCCCCCAGCGCGATCAGCCCGCTGCTGTCGCCCAGCCCGCGGATCTCGTCCAAGGTCGTGCCGCCTTCCGGGTAGTAGGCGTATGTCCCGGTCATGGGCGCGTCCAGCACGCCGCTCTGATCCGGGAAAAACGTCGCCGGGACGCCCATCAGCGCCGCGATCCGCTTCAGCTCCCGGATGTCGCCGGGGTTCACCCAGCCGGGGAATATGGCCGTTTTGCCGTTCAGCGCCCCGCTTTTCCGGGTCAGGTAGTTCATGAAGCCCATCATCATGTTGGAAAAGCCGTTGATGTGGGAGCCCACGTAGCTGGGGGTGTTGCAGTGGACGACGTGTTTGCCCTCCGGCAGATCGAGGTCCGTGATGTAGGAGGTCAGGTCGTCGCCTATGGTTTCCGACAGGCAGGTCGTATGCACCGCGATGACGTCAGGGGCGTACATGTCGAATATGTTCTTCACGGCGGTGTTGAGGTTGCTCCGCCCGCCGAACACGGACGCGCCCTCGGTAAAGGAGCTTGACGAGGCGATGGCGGGTTCTTTGAAGTGGCGGCTTAACACGGTGCGGTGGTAGGAGCAGCAGCCCTGGGAGCCGTGGCTGTGCGGCATGCAGCTGTGCACGCCCAGCGCCGCGAACATCGCGCCGGCCGGCTGGCAGGTTTTACAGGGGTTTACGCGCAGCGCTTTGCGTTCCAGCACGTCTTTCGTCGTTAAATCAAGCATATTCTCACCTCCCTCCGTAACTGCCGACTAACGTCGGTTCGTGTTTCCAGGGCGGCGTCACGTAGCTCCACGCGTTGCAGAACAGCGACATCGTGACGTCCCTGCCGAAATTTACCGCGCCCCTGAACCCGGAATACGGGCCCGAATAATCATAGGAGTGTATCTGCCGTGAGGACACCCCCGCCTTTTGCACGGAAAACTTGTCCTTGATGCCTGAGAAAAAGATGTCGGGCTTTACCGTCCGGATCAGCTCATCGGTTTCAAGCGCGTTGTAATCGTCCACGATCACGTCGCCCGCATCCATGTCGCAGATCATGCCCGCGTAGGTGTCGATCTCTATTTCGGCGCACAGCGCGGCAAGCTCGTCCTCCGAATAAAACGCGCGGTACTGTTCCAGGTCGCGCTCGACGGTGATCGTTTCAATGTTCTTGCTGTCCGCGTCCTCTTTGATCTGGGGGATGACGCCGCGCCCCTCGTAGTCGTCGCGGTGCGCGAACTCGTAGCCCGCGATCACCGTGTTCATGCCGAGGTCGCGGAGCAGCGTCTGGTAATGATGGGAGCGCGAGCCTCCGCTGAATATCCCCGCCGTCTTGCCGGCCAAGCGCGACTTGTAGTATTCCATGTCGCCGCAGATGGCCGACAGCTCGTCCGCGATGACCTCCTCCACGCGGGCGGAAAGCGCGGCGTCGTTGAAATATGCCGCGATTTCGCGCAGCGACTGGCAGGTCGCCCCTACGCCGACGAAGTTTACCTTCAGCCAGTCGGTGCCGTACTTCGTTTTCATCATCTCCGCGATGTAGTTGATCGAACGGTGGCACATGACCAAGTTCAGCTGGGCCAGGTGCGCGCTCTTCAGCGCCGCATAGGACGCGTCGCCCGTGAACATCGTCACGACTTCAATGCCGCAGCGTTTCAGGATGCGTTCTTCCTCCCAGCCGTCGCCGCCGATGTTGTACTCGCCGAGGATGTTGACGGAAAAGGTCTTCGCCGGGGCTTTGTCGCCCGTGCCGATCACGTAGCGCATCAGCCCGTTGTTGGCGATGTGGTGTCCCGCCGACTGCGAAACGCCCTTGTAGCCCTCGCAGGAGTAGCCGATGGCTTTGATCCCGTACTTTTCCTCCGTGCGCTGCGCCACCGCCTGCACGTCGTCGCCGATCAGCCCGATGGGACAGGTGGAGCAGATCATGATGCACGCCGGGCTGAACAGCTGCATGGCTTCCTCGATGGCTTTTTCAAGCTTCTTTTCGCCGCCGAACACGATGTCCGATTCCTGCATGTCCGTGGAAAAGCAGTAGGGCAGGAAGTTTTTTTCCGCGTGTTCGTCCGGCCTGGCCTTGTTGCGCCGCGTCCCCCAGCTGTAAAACCCGCAGCCGACGGGGCCGTGCGTGATGACGCAGACGTCTTTCAACGGCCCCACGACGACGCCTTTGCAGCCGGCGTAGCAGCAGCCCCTGGCAGTCATGACGCCGGGGATGGTCCGGGTGTTCGCGGCGATGGACGGGTCTTCGTCGCCCTCCGCGAGCTGCAATATGTGGTCTTTGCGGTTTTTATAGACTTTCGCGGCATATTTTTCAAGCAGTTTCTCTCTGTCGTTCATGCTGTACCTCCGTGTTTCCTAATATGCGTTACTGTTATGAAACTTAGGTATAAACGGCGCCGCTGCGCTCTTTGTCGTTGCGAGGAGCGAAGCGACGAAGCAATCCACATGCCGCTGGATTGCTTCGCGTTGCTCGCAATGACAGACGGAGTACGCCCGCCCCGCAGCTGGGTAGATTCGTTCCGTTTGGTGACGGAACCCGGCGGGACTGCCCCTAGGCGGACACGACTCTGAATAGTAATTAGTATGCCTCCGCGCTGGATTCCCCGTTGCGCACCGTGAGCGCCTCCAAAACAGGCAGGACGAAAATCCTCCCGTCGCCGGGGTTCCCGCTCTGGTTCGCGGCGATGATCACGTCCACGACCTTCTGCACGTCCTCGTCCTCCACGATCAGGGTAAAAAAGCGTTTGGCAATCAGCCGCGTCGCTTCCGTGACGTGTTCGCCGACGTTGTTCAGCGGAAGCTCGCCCGCCTCCAGTATGGTGTTAAGCAGCTCCGCGTCGATGCTCTTCTGGCCGCGCCCCAGGCATTTGCGGCACGTGAACGCCGGAAAACCGTTGTTCGCCAGCGCGAATTTGGTTTCGTTGACCTTGCTTGTCCGTATAAAAGACATGATTTCTTTCATGGCGCCCTCCCTTACCGCGCTTACAGCCCCGGTTTGCCAGTGCTGATTGTGTACGCGGATTCCACGGGCGACACGAATATGCGCCCGTCGCCGAATGTGCCCTCGCCGACTCTCGCCGTGCGGATGATGATTTTGACCAGGTCGTCCTTGTCCTCGTCGTTGCAGATGATCAGCAGCATTTCCTTGGGTATTTCGTCGTAGGACACCTCCCCGACGACGATGCCTTTCTGCTTGCCGCGGCCGTAGACGTCCATCTTCGTCACCGCAGGGAAGCCCGCCGAAGCGAGTTCGCTCATGACAATACCGACTTTCTCAGGACGTATGATCGCTCGTACAAGTAACATATCGTTTTCCTCCATGTTTTGTATGATAACGGGTGCTTGCTTCTATTACGTAGCCGGGGGGCGGGTGTCACCCGCCCCGACCCGCAGGGTTATGCCCGCCCCTCGGCGGCGCCAGTCAGTCCAATATCCCGTGCTCCATCAGAATTTCCTCCAGCCGGTCAATGGACATCGGCTGGGGTATGATGAACATGTCATTGCCGTCGATCTTGCGCGCCAGCGTGCGGTATTCGTCCGCCTGCGGTTCCTCCGGCGAAAATTCAATCACGGTCTTTTTGTTGATTTCCGCCTTCTGCACGGCATTGTTGCGCGGCACGAAATGGATCATCTGCGTCCCGATCTCCTTCGCCACCGCCTGGACCAGCTCCGCCTCCCCGTCCACGTTGCGCGAGTTGCAAATCAGGCCGCCGAGCCGCACGCCGCCTTGGTTGGCGTACTTGGAGATGCCCTTGGAAATATTGTTCGCGGCGTACAGCGCCATCATTTCGCCCGAACACACGATGTAAATCTCCCGGGCTTTGCCCTCGCGGATGGGCATCGCGAACCCGCCGCATACGACGTCGCCCAGGACGTCATAAAACACGTAGTCCAGATCGTCTTCATAAGCGCCCAGCTGCTCCAGCAGCCCGATGGACGTGATGATTCCGCGTCCCGCGCAGCCTACGCCCGGTTCCGGGCCGCCGGACTCCACGCCCTTGATGCCCGCGTATCCGATTTTCAGCACGGTGTCCAGCTCAATGTCGTCGCCTTCCTCGCGGAGCGTGTCCAGCACGGTCTTCTGCGCCAGCCCGCCTAATATCAGCCGGGTGGAATCCGCTTTGGGGTCGCAGCCCACAATCATGATCTTCTTGCCCATTTCGCCCAAACCCGCGGTCAGGTTCTGGGTGGTGGTGGACTTGCCGATTCCGCCTTTGCCGTATATTGCCACCTGTCTCATAATGCCACCTCCTCAATTTGCTTGCTTTGCCTTAGTCAGCCCAGTAAATAAAAAAACGACCGCGACGACTGGGTTTTTCGGTCGGAGCCGCGCTCCTTCGTCGAAAACCGCGTCGTTGCGGTCAATATGACTCTTATAGTACCCCAGGAATTTCATCCTGTCAAGATAAATTTTCGGAGTTTTTATCATTTTCTGATCCACATATGATAATGTCTCATCATACCGCACGTGATTTTGTCCCGATGTTGATCAGGCGGGACGGAATCGTGTAAAATAGACCTCGGTTCAATAAGGAAGCG
>JAITOE010000250.1 GCA_031290135.1 Eubacteriales Family XIII. Incertae Sedis bacterium | reverse complement strand
AGGAGCCGCCCCACAAGGCTGCTTCCGCCGCCCACGATGAGCTTGATCACCTCGTTGGCCTGCAGCGTGCCCACGATGCCGGGCAGCACGCCCATGACCCCGCCTTCGGCGCAGGACGGCACCAAGCCTGGCGGCGGCGGCGCGGGATACAGGCACCTGTAACAGGGCCCCTCCTTTGCGTAAAATACGCTGGCCTGCCCCTCGAACTGGTAGATGGATCCGTAGACGTTCGGCTTGCCCAGCAGCACGCAGACATCGTTCACGAGGTAGCGCGTCTGGTAGTTGTCGGTGCCGTCCGCCACCAGGTCGTAGTCTTTTACGATGTCCATCGCGTTTTTGCCGGTCAGCATGGTGTTGTACTCGATGACCTTGACGTCCGGGTTCAGGCCCCGGATGCGGTCATGGGCCGATGCCACCTTGGGGCGGTCTATGTCTTTTGTGCTGTGGATGATCTGCCGCTGCAGGTTCGAGGCTTCCACAAAGTCAAAATCCACGATTCCCAGCGTCCCGACGCCGGCGGCCGCCAGATACAGCGCCAGGGGCGCCCCCAGCCCGCCCGTCCCGACAATCAGCACTTTCGCCGCCCGCAGGCGTTTCTGCCCCTCCAGCCCGATCTCCGGCAGCAGCAGGTGGCGGCTGTACCGCGCGATTTCTTCGTTCGAAAGCTCTTGCAGCCTGTCGTCCGTCACGATGCTCATGGACGCCCTCCTCCGCCGCAAAAGGGCATGTCCGCCTGCCGCGCGCCCGCCCCGCCCGCGATGGCGGGCACCAGCATGACGGTTCCGCCGTCCGGCACGGGCGTGTCCAAGCCGCCGGCATTTTTGATGTTCGTCTCGCCCACATACACATTGATGAACGAACGCAGCGAAGCATCCTCTTCATATAGATGCTGGCGGATGTCCGGGTACGCGTCCGCCAGCGCCGCGACCACTTCGCCGGCGGTCTTTCCCTCCAGCGACGCCTCCGATTTCCCGTCGGTGAACGCCCTGAGCGCCGTCGGGATTAACAAATCCACTGCCATAAGTACCTCCTTTATCCTCGTGCTTCGGTTTCTTCCTCTATGAACCCGCTGCGGTCCGCCGTGAGCCTCCAGCTTGTCAGCGCCGCCGCCCTGCCCTTCTCCACCGCCACGATGACGTAGGAATAAAACGGCAGCGCGTGTTCGTGGTCGTATTCCGAGGGGCGCGCGGGGTGGTCCGGGTGCGAATGGTAAAAACCCAGCACGTCCAGCCCCTGCCTGCGCGCCGCCAGCTCCACGCGCATGACGTCGTCGGCTTCTATGACAAAGCGGTGGTATTGCGCTTCCGGCTCACGCGCGTTTTCGACGGGGACGACGGCTTCCGCCTCCCGCAGGCCGAAACCGCCGGAAATGCCCGGATCCGTCACCCTGCCGAGGATCGCGCCGCAACATTCATGCGGATAGGTTTTTTCCCCCTCCGCGCGGATCGCGTCCGCCGCGCCAGCCGCAAAAGTGATCATATCCCGCCTCCGTCGCTGTGCACCGTTTCGTTTTCCCAGAACACGTCCGAAATGTAGCGCGACCCGCTGTCGCAAAGCACCGTGACCACGACCGAACCCGCCGGAAGCCCCTTTGCCAGCGCCAGGGCGGCCGCCACGTTGCCGCCGGAAGAAATCCCCGCGAAAACGCCCTCTTCCCTCGCCAGCCTGCGCGTCATCGCGTAAGCGTCCTCCGTGGACACCGGGGCGACGCCGTCCTGCAGGCTCTTGTCGAAAATGCCCGGCAGAATCGTCGAACCCATGTGCTTCGTCCCCTCGATGCCGTGAAAAGGCGAAGAGGGTTGGACCGCGATGGTGCGCACCGCCGGATTCTCCGCCTTCAGGCGGCGCGACACGCCGACAAAGGTGCCCGTCGTGCCCATGCCCGTGATGAAATGCGTGACGGCGCCCTCTGTCTGCTTCCATATTTCAGGGCCGGTGCTTTCAAAATGCGCCCTTGGGTTTGCGGCGTTGTTGTACTGGTCCGGGTAGAAGTAGAGGCCGGGCCGGGCCGCGACTTCCGCCTGCACGGCGAGAAACGCCCCGTCCGATCCCTCCAGCGGGCTGGTTTCCTCAATCACGGCGCCGAAGCTGCGTATGATCTGCTTCCGTTCGATGCTGGTGTTCGCCGGCATGTACAGCTTCACGGCGAAGCCCAGCGCCGCGCCCATCATGGCATATGCGATGCCGGTATTGCCGCTGGTCGCGTCGATGATGATCTTTTCGCCGGCCAAAGCGCCCTTTTCCATCCCGTCCAGCAGCATCGCCTTGGCGGCCCTGTCTTTGACCGACCCGCTGGGGTTGCAGAATTCCGCTTTCGCCAGCAGGCGGACGCCCGGCGCGTCCCGCGCGATCTTGACCAATTCTATAAGGGGCGTGTTCCCCACCAAATCTAAAATCCGCATGGCATTTTCCATTCTCCAGATTCCGAATTCCGCTGCGGCGGCGTCCGCCACAGCATAACATATATAACTAATATGTTTACTATAGTATAAGCCTTGTTTCCTACTATGTCAATAGGTTTTAGGTTGTTTCGGAAAATTTCCTGTCGATGATTTCCCTGTAGGCGGGATTCGTAACTCGTCAATACATATCGTCAAAGCTAATCAGCCGAACATCATCGTTCGCCCTTTTCAGCGCCGCCGGGGTGAATCCGCTCTTGGAAAATAAATAATAATGCTTTTTCCCATATCCGAACATTTCACTTTTATCTATCAATTCAACTATGATACCGTCGGATATTTTCTCATTTGTCCACTTGCATTCACAGAATATCGCGCCGGTTTTGTCCCTGTTGTACGCAAGCAAATCAATCTCCTGCTCGGCCCGGCGGCGTGGATTCGTTCCCCACCAGCGTCCGCAGTCCTTGAAACGGAAAGGCAACCGACCCGCAAAATTTTCCCGCCACATCCACTGCTTGCAAATATCCTCAAACGCCTCGCCCATAAAGTCAGAGATTTGCTGCTCGATTTCCGTGTAAATCGCTTCGCCCTGATGCATAGATATTTCCGAAACGTTGTCGTACACAAACTTGTACCAAAACCGAAACATGCCATCGTTCAGGCGATAAATCGTGTTCCGTGCGTTCGCCTTTGCGAGAATTGGCAGTTCCTTCCGGACGATGTTCAGCGAAATCAGCGACTTCAAATAATTACTGCAAGCGGATGTAGTCATATGCGCTTTGGTGGCTATTTCATTGAGCTTGGAGCTTCCCGTCGCGATAGCCGTGATAATCGCGTTGTACACCGCAGGCTCACGAAGCTCTTGTTTCAACAAATTATTCGGTTCCTCAAAAAGCAGGCCGTTGGGCGAAAAAAAGTTCTTTACAATATTTTCTTTTGGCGATTTACTGCCGTCAATCTGCAATAAATACTTCGGTATCCCGCCGGTTATCGCGTACACGACTGCTTGCTCTCGCTTGTCGAATCCGCCGTGAAACTCCATTGAGGTCTTGAAATCAAATGGCTGGAGCTTATATTGACAGGTTCGCCGCCCGTAGAGCGGACTTTTATTGCCCATAACCTGCTTTTCCATAAACGACATAGACGAGCCGCAAAGGATAAACATTATGTCCCTCCGCTGAAATTTATGGTCGATGTACTGTTGTAAAACCGAGGAAACCGACTGCTCGCTTTGCGCAAAGTACGGATACTCATCTATTATTACAACCAGTTTTTCCTGCGAGTGATTATAGATATGATCAAGGCAATCGGCAAAATCAGCAAACGTCGGGCTGCTGACGTGGATTCCGCCGTCCAGCCCGTTGAACACAGCCTTGCTGAGCATGTCGAGGTTTTTTTGATATGTTCCTTCGACTGCCGTGAAGTATATATGTTTTTTGTCTTTGACAAACTCTGTAATCAGTTCGGTTTTACCAACGCGTCTGCGCCCATAAATAACGGCGCATTCATATTTGCCGCTATTGTAATATCCGGTCAAACTTTTTAACTCTTCGTTTCTTCCGATAAACATCCCGTTCGCCTCAAACGCAAAATACTTAATCTTGTTTAACTTAATCTTGTTTAACTTAATCACGATTATATTATAATTAAAAGCCGAACGGTTGTCAACGTTTATTTGAAAACCTGTAAATTCGGAAACGGAGAAAAATCACGTTGTCACTGTCCTTGTAGCGGCCGCCGCCGGATAAAACGCACATTGCCGTCGAAAACCCCTTGAAATCACAGCGACCCGCCCGCCAGCCCATAGAAATTCCCGAAGGGGGAGAATTTCGCAAGCACCGCCTCCACCTTCGCCATCCGCTCCGCGAGGTTCCCGGCGAGGGGGATGTACGGGATTTTCCGCGTCTTCAGGTCCGCTATGATCTGCTTCTGGAACACGTGCCGTTTCGCGTCGCCGCTCCTGTCCCAGGTGTCGTCATAGGGCATCTCGTCCCCGCACAGGAAGAACAAGTCGTAGCGGGTGGCGTTTTCCAGGGCGAGCCGCGTCAGCAGGCCGGGCGCCCGCCCGTGGTAGTCCAGGGCGAACATATACGTCGTGATCGCGTTCGTATCGACGAAAAAATAGCGGTTCGCCCCGCGTATCGCGGCATCCTCGCGTTCGATGTGGCCGACTGCGATGCTGTCAAAATCCGAAAGGCCGATGCGCCTGCCAACCTGGTGCTTTTCCCAGTATTCGCGCCCGTACTCGTCGGCGCAAGTCGTGTGGAAGCGTTCGGCGAGCGCGCGCGTGATGGTGGATTTCCCGGTTGACATGGCTCCGACGAACACGGCCTTCACGATGAGGTCGCGGTATACGGCGCCGCTGACATACGCCCGCCAGCGGTACGGGTCGCCGCGCAGCATCGTCCCGGAGACGGGAACCCTTTCCCGCGCCTCGTCCACCCGCCTGTCCGCGCAGCCCAGGGCGGAGGACATGTGGGCGCCGTAGTGTTCGCTGGAATAAAACGCGTCCACCTTCACGCCGCCGAGCAGGCTCTTGACATATTCCTCCTCCAGGCGCTCATGTTCCCGTTCGCTTGACCAGCGCGAAGGGCCGTCCCAGGCTTCCAGGACGCGGACCTGCGGATAAAGCGTCCGGATCCAGCCCGCCCGGACGGGCAGCGGCACGGGCGTGAGGCCGCTGTCGTAAATGATGACGACCGCTTCGTCCATTTCGGCAAGCATCGTCTCGACTATCCATTCGTGCCCTTTGTGGAACGGCGCGAATTTGCCGAGCGTCAGCCCGGTTTTTTTTCCGCTCATTGCCGCCCCGCCTCCCTCGCGCCCTTGCTCCAGTTCAGCCAGCCGTAAACGGAATTGACCAGATACGCCGACCACATGACGATCATCAGCAGCCCGTCCGGGCTTCCGTTCGCCATGCGGACGGCCCACATGGTCACGGTCAGGACGTTCAGCGCGATGTAACAGATCCACTGTTCGCGGTAGCGCCGCACCATCAGCAGGGTCGCGGCGACCGACAGGACGTTCGTGGCCGCGTCTATGTACGGGGTGTTCTGGGAGGGTATCAGGGACAGGCCGAATCCGAGGGCGGCGACCAGCACGGCACAGCCAATGGCAAAAATCAGGGCCGTTCCGGGCCGCAGCGCGCGCATTTTGACAATCCCGCCCGCCGTATGGCGCCGCCACAGGAAGAATCCGACGAAGTTCATGGGGAAATAAAAGATCAGGTTCAGCCCCGCTTCCCCGTACAGGCCGTTGTGAAGCGCGATCCACGCGTAGCCGAGCGTGTTGACCACGCCGGCAGGATAGTTCAGGATGCTGCCTTTCGCGACGAGCACCACGCAAAGCACCCCGGACAGGAAAACGACGAAGCCGAACAGGTTGTCGCCCGTGACCAGCGTGATCCAAAGCGCCGTCAGGCCGAAAACCAAAAGCCATGCCAGTTCCCAGGCTTTCCAGTATGCCAGCATCTTTTTCATGGCAGCGCGCCCCTTTCCTGTCGCCTATTGTGTTACATTTTATCATGTTTTTTGATGCTTTGCCATGAGTTTTTGATGAGTTTTTGAAAGCGCTTGCATTTTGGCATGCGGGTGGATATAATAAAGGCAACAAGCGCCCATGGCAACAGAACAAAGAACCCCTTTGCACGAAACGGAAGGTGCCGTCAGTGATGCATGCAAGCAAAAGAAAACTGGCCATCACCGGATGGCTTCTGGAAAACAAGCCCGAAACTTTCCGCAGCTCCCTGCGGTATCAAAAGTTCCTCTTCTTTTGCGAGTCCATTTGCGCGGCAGAGGGGGAGCCTTACGAGTTCGGCGGACTGAAGGGGTACAGAAAAGGTCCTGTGTTCGGAGCCATATGGAAAGACTACACAAGGGAAAAAGATGCGCTGAAAAAAAGCGCGCTTGCGGCGTACATGGAAAACGGACTCCCTGTCCCTGAGCGATATGTTGCGCTTGCCGAATTCGTCTGCAACGCATTCACGGAAGACGAGCTTTCGGACATTACGCACCGGATGGACATCTGGAAAGCCGGAAAGGAGCGGATCGAGTCAGGGGAGCCGCACGTGCAGCTTTCGGCTTCGGATTTTTCGGAAAGCGATGCTGATCTGGTACGGGAATTCGCCATGGCGTTTCCGCCAAGTTTCATTGAAAGAAAACGCGTCGTAAGGTCAGGCGGGACGCGATACCTGTTCGACGCGGAAGACGCGGCGAGGCTCACGGAATCCCACAAGGAGGAGCTTTGCCGCCTGGACAGTTTCGGCGGCTTCGAAAACCCTGTATATTCATATATCGACGAAAGAGGGGTTTTGGTTTTTGATTGACGAAAGAAACGTGGTCTACCTCACGGTACCGTACCCGGAAGCAAGCTCGGCTTTGTCAAAAATTGCGCATATGTACATTTGTGCCGAAAAAGTTTCCGCCACAAAAAGACTGGTAAAATGCCAGTCTTACAAATTCGGAGTTATCGGGCAGACATCAAAATATCTGATAGAACAACCAGACATTTCGCGGAACCCGTTTGACAGAATTACCCTGATAGACTGCGGAAAACTATTCGTCACTGCGGATGCCATCCCCAAAAACCGCCTGCACAAGACCCGCCCGGACATTTGTGCGGAACTGCACGATGCGATTAAAGCGACTCTCGGCAACCCGGTCAAGGTCAAATTCCATATCTATGCCGCCAGATGAGAAGCGTAACGTCCTTTCAAGGCTCTATTGCTTTTGGTTTTTTGCTCGCCATTTTCACTGAATAATCAACCTCTCCCGACGCTTTCTTAATACTGCTTATCGGCAAATTCAGTATAGCATAGCCGCACACAGAAAACAAGATTTTAGGACGCGTGTTCTGTTATTTTTTCGTTTTTTCGTTTCAGTTCATATTGTATGCCGCACGAAAAAGCAATGATCGGGTTACTGTTATGAATCTTGGGTATGAACGGCGCCGCTGCGCCATTTGTCGTTGCGAGGAGCGAAGCGACGAAGCAATCCAGTGCCTGTGGATTGCTTCGCTTCGCTCGCAATGACGGAGGGGTTACGCCCGCCGGGTTTGCCCTCCGCCCTTGACTTCCTTTCGTCTTTATGTTACGATAAACGCGAGGTGATGACACTTTATGGAACGTAAAATTGTAAAATCGCTGCTGGCGTGGAAAAACAAACCCGACAAGCTGCCTTTGCTCCTGCAGGGGGCGCGGCAGGTGGGCAAGACGTACACCTTGCTTTCTTTCGGGAAACAGCATTATAAAAACGTCGCGTATTTCAGCATGGAGGACTCCATGGAGACCCCCGCCGTCTTTGCGCGCGACCTGAACCCCGTGCGCATTGTCCGGGAGCTTGCCGCCCGGAGCGGCCAGACCATCCTGCTCGGCGTCGCCATGAAGCGCGAAAATTTCTCTTTCCCCGTCGGCAAGGTGGACATGCTCCGGCTCTTCCCAATGGACTTTGAGGAATTTTTGTGGGCTGTCGGCCAAAACGCGCTATGCGGCCTCATCCGCGAAGCCTATGACGGTTTCACGCCCTTGTCGCTTCATGATACGGCGATGGACTGGTACAAGACCTATCTTGTCGTCGGCGGCATGCCCCGCGCCGTGCAGGAATACGCCGGCAAGCGGGATTTTGACTTTGTCGCGGCCCTGCAGCGGACGCTGAACGATTCCTACATCGCGGACATGGCGAAATACGCCACGCCGCAGGAAACAAACCGCATCATGGCGGCATGGGCTTCGGTTCCGGCGCAGCTTGCCAAGGAAAACCATAAATTCCAGTACAAGGTCATTCGGTCCGGGGCGCGGGCGGGCGATTACGCCGTCGCGCTGGACTGGCTGAAGGCGGCGGGCATGATCCACACGTGCGTCCATGTGACGGAGGGCAAACTGCCGCTGTCCGCATACGCCGAAAACGAAACGTTCAAGGTCTACATGGCGGACACGGGGCTGCTGTGTTCCAAGTTCGGCATCCCCCCCGGCGCGGTTCTTCATGCTGCCCACACCTTTGACGGGTTCAAGGGCGCGCTTGCGGAAAACTATATCTGCCAGGCGCTTGTGGCGGCCGACGTCACGCCGTACTACTGGGCTTCGCAGGGCAAAGCCAAGGTGGATTTTGTCTTTCAGGAAAAATCCGGCGACATCATCCCACTGGAAGCGAAGTCGGCCGAGAACGTGCGCTCCAAAAGCCTGCGGGCTTACCGGGACATTTACAAGCCCGTTTATTCCATACGGGTGTCGGCCAAAAACTTCGGCTTTGAAAACGGCATAAAAAGCATTCCGCTCTATGCAATGTTCTGCCTGACGGCATAATAATTTCCGGAGAACCGCAAAAGAACGCCCGCCGGGTTTGGCGGGCGCCGGCTTATAAAAGGCTCAAAGGAACATGGCCATGTACAGCGGCAGGTGGACAATGTCATCTTTCACGGCAACATCTTTGGCATATAGGATAAAGGAATCGCCCAGGCGGGACGAGAATTTCTTTTTGAACTTGTCAAGGGATGAATGGGATCTGTAGTTTCCTGACTTGACTTCAACCGGCGAAATCTTTTTCCCGCGGGCGACCAAAAAGTCGATCTCCATGTGGTTTTCACGTTTCAGGGCGTCGCTGCGGGAGTAGAAATACAGTCTGTGGCGGTTAAACCTCAGCATCTGCGCCACTATGTTTTCCATGATCATGCCTTCGTTAACGTCCAGCCTGTCAAACAAAACAGCCTTGTACAGATCGTTTTCCGCAAAAGGCAAATCCCAAAAAGCAAGCGTGACCAAAAGCCCGGTGTCGGCCATATAGCATTTTTGCGTCAGGCGGTCCATGTTCAGCGCCAGCCCGATTGTCGGATCCGTCGCGTTGAAGCAGGCGTTGACAATCATGGCTTCGTTCAGCCAGACAAAGGAGTCTTCATGGCTGCGGAAACGGGCCTCCTTTGCCAGCGACGACAGCTTGTATTTTTTTTCTTTTTTGGAAAGCTGCCCCGGAATCCCGTCAAAAATAGCAAACACCTTGTCTTCGTAGCCTTCGGCAAATTTTGAAACATCATCACGGTAAAGCCGGAGGATGCGCCGTTTGACGGCATCGACCGCCCCGAAATCTTTGGATTTTGCGTACTCCAGAACGGCCTGCGGCATCCCGCCGACTAAAGCATATTGCCGGAAATCGTTCATGATTTTTCTGTGCAGGGGCTGGCCGAGCGGTGTTTTTGAAGCGAAACATTGTTTTAACAGCGGGACTGCCGTTTCGTCCCCCGTCGCCCAGAGGAATTCTTCAAAATCAAGCGGGAACATCTCCATGTGTTCCTCTTCCGACGGAATGATAATGTCCTTTACGTTCTTTTTCAGCCCGATGAGCGAACCGGTCTCTATGTAATCATACCGGCCGTCGGCGACCAGATATTTGATTAGCTGGCGCGCCCGCGGGCATTGCTGCACTTCATCGAAAATAATGACCGACTGGCGCCTGTGCAGCGCGGTTGAATAAAACGCGGAGAGCTTCAGGAAAAACAGGTCGAGGTCGGCGCTTTCGTTCAAAAAAAGATCCGGTATCTCTTTCGGCGCGTTGCCGAAATCAATTGTTATATGGCTCCTGTACTCGTTCCGAGCAAAGCTTTCGCAAATATAGCTTTTTCCGGTGCGGCGGGCGCCGTTTATCAGCAGGGCGGTCGTCCCGTCGCTTCCGGCTTTCCATTTCAGCATCTCCGCGTAAATTTTCCGTTTCAAATTCATGTCGCGCCCTTCTTTCATGCTTCTTATCATAGTATATATCGCACGAAAAAGCAAGTAAAATAATCTGAATTATTCACGAAAAAGCAATAATCAGGTCGCATTTTTTACACGAAATCGCAGCTTGGCTATTCCGCTCTATGCAATGTTCTGCCTGACGGCATGAGCAAAACAGCAAGGAACCGTATGAACAGGCGCGGAAAGGAGATCTTCAAGATTAAAGCCGTCATGTTTGACCTGATATGCGAAAATCCTCTGCCGTCCAAATGCCGCGAACACCGCTTGATTGGAAATTTCAATGGTTTCACGGAATGTCCGGGTCTTGCATATACAGGACGCTCTTCGCCATCTCCTCTCCGGTGCTTGTTTTGCCGCACCATTTTGGGCCCTCAATTAAAACCGCGCCCTTTGCGCGGAGCAAAAGATCCAGTTTTTCATCTGAAATTCGCTTCAAATAATTCGGATTCATTTTATCACCCTGTATCAGAATGCCTCAAACTATGAACTTTGTCAAGGGTTTGCTATGAACTTTGGCGCATCATTGCTATGAACTTTGGCTCTCCTCTTTGCGCACGGTGAATATGAACCGCGTCAGGTCGTCTTTTCTTGCACGAAATAGCAGCTTGGCTTGAGAACGGGCTATTCCTCAATTTCCGGGGAAACAAAAGAACGCCCGCCGGGTTTGGCGGGCGTTCTTGCATATGTCTTTGCGTTCCCCGCAATGACGGAATGCCTGTCTTTGCGAGCGGAGCGAAGCAATCCAGTGCCTGTTCTTGCACCTGGGTTGCTTCGTCGCTTCGCTCCTCGCAATGACGGATATCGCTGCGTTCCTCGCAAAGACGGATATCGCTTCGCTCCCCGCAATGACGGATATCGCTTCGTTCCCCGCAATGACGGAATGCCTGTCTTTGCGAGCGGAGCGAAGCAATCCAGCGTCCTTCCGTCCTTACAGACCCGCCGCCTTCCGGGCGATGAGGATCACGTCTTTCATTGTAATGTGTCCGTCGTCGTCCATGTCGGCCGCCAGGATCTGGGCGGGCGTCAGGTTCCCTATGCTGAGGACCGCGCCCGCCGTGAGCAGGGCGTCGGTTACGGTCACGGTTCCGTCGCCGTCAAGGTCGCCGGAACCGGCTTCGCCGGGTTCGCCCGTGCCGGGATCCGCGCCGGCCGTGACCGTGAACGTCTCCGTTTCCGCGTCCCATGCGGCCGTGAACGCCTCGCCGTTGACCGTCAGCGCGTGGTTCCCCGCCGTCAGATAGAGATACAGGTTCGGGTCGTCTAAGGGCGCCCAGTTGCCTATCGTGTAGATGACGCTGATTTGCTGCTGTTTCTGCAGAGTTTCGTTGACGAATTTATACCTGTGCAGGTCGCCGCTATAAATGACCGTGCCGCCGTCCTTAACGGTGAAAGCACCCGCCGGGGCTTGCAAAATTCCCGTGTCAAAAGTCAGCAGGTAAACCGGCGCGCCGTCCCCATCCACTATTGCCGCCGTGATCGCGGCGTTGCCGTGTACGCCGGGCGTCGTGATGCCGCCCCACAGAGAAACCCCGTCGCCTTCGACGGCGTTGACGTCAAGGTACGTCCTGATGGAGCCGCCCGTGTAATGCAGGGCGCCGCCGTTCGAGTCGTTGCCCTCGGCGTACCCGCCGCCGCCTATGGCCGCGCCGGAATAGTCCACGTTGACGTTCACGTTCGCGTCCGGCCCGATGTAGACGTCCGTCCCGCCCGCGGCCCCGCTGCCGCCCGCGCTGCCGCCTATGGCCGCGCTGCGGGAGACCGCGATGAGGTTCAGCGTGCCTCTGCTGACGGTTATGCTGCCGGGGCTGCCCGTGCTTGCGGAATTGATGGTGCTGCCGGAGCCGATCAGCGCGCCCTGTTTGCTGTTCTTCATGAACAGGTTGCCGCCGGTTATGGTGATGTTGCCATTGTATTCGCCGGTGTTGCCGCCGATGCCCGCGCCCTGTTCGCTCTTGTAGAAGTACAGCCTGTCTCCGGCTGTGACGCCGCCGACGGCCAGCGACGCGGCCGTGTTGACGTGTATCATCGCGTAGCCGGTCGCGCCCGTGTTCTGGTCAAGGACGCTCGTGCCGCTGAACCGCAGCACGTTGCCGTCGCCCCGGAAGCCTATCATGTTTGCCGCGCCGACCGTGTTGCTGACGTAGATGTCCTTGAGGACCAGATCCGTGCCCGGTTCGGTGCAGTTTACGTACAGGTTTTCATACTTGTCGCTGACGCCGACGCCCGTGCCCACGAGGATGACCTCAGACGCCGCCGTTATGGTCAGGGTGCCCGTGGCGCCTTTGCCGACGTAGTAGGTGCCGCCCTCCGTGACCGTGCTGGTTTTGCCGGGGTTGCCCGTCCCGTAGATTAAGCTGTCCGCGTCGCCGCCGCCCCCGTTTTCCGGGTGGCCGGACGCGGTGAGCGCGACTTCGATGCTGCCGCCCTCCGCCGCCGCGAACTCAAGGGTCGCCCCGTTGTGTCCCGGCGCGTAGGCGGAATAGACGTAGCTGTCGCCCGCATAGAGGCTGAAGGCGTACACGCCTCCCTCTGCGCTGTCCGGCGCCGCCGTCTTTGCGCCGCCCGTAACCGTGAGAGCCGCGTCCGCGGGCGTTACGCGGAAGGTGACTGCCGCCGCCGCGCGGAGCGCCACCGTCACGGTGATGTCAGGCCGGTTGACCGCAACCGTGCCGCGTTCCGTCACGCAGCCCGGCGCGGAGACCGCGTAGTAATACGTCCCCGAAGTCAGCGTGTACAGGCCCGGCGCGTCCGCCTCCGCAGTCTGCGTCCGTGCGCTGTCCGTGTAGACCGCCACGGCGTAATCCGCCGCACCCGTGACGCTGAACGACACGCCGTATGCCGCCGTGTCGGCCGTGCCGCCCTCCCAGGCCAGCAACGGCGTGGAACCGCCGTTGACGCCGTTCACGTCCGCCTTGTAGCCCGCGCCGAGAACCGCCGCCGCGCCTTCCGGCGTGAGGGCGGTGATCTGGGCGCGCGTGTAGCAGTTGACCTGTTTGCAGGTGGACGCAGGCACGGGATCCGGCGTCCAGCCGCTGAAGTTGTTTCCGGCAAGGATGACCGCGGGGGTGATTTCCCCGTAACGTGTTTCCTTGCTGGGCCAGGCTCCCGTTTTGGACAGGACGCCGGTGTTGTAGCAGTTGCTTATGACGATGCCGGTGTGGAGGCCCATGCGGTACCCGCTGAAAATGCCCGCCACGTAAGGCTCCGCGTCCTGCTTGCCTTCGCCGAAGTGTCCCGAAACCGCGCCGGTGTTGTAGCAGTCGGTTATCGTTACGTCGTTGCTGCTGACTGCCATCACGATGCCCGCCACCCGGATCGGCGAGACTGTGACGGCGCTTGCGGCCACGCTTCCCTTGTTGAAGCAGCCTCTTATTTCGCCGCCGCCGAACTGGCCGGCTATGCCTGCGGCGTTGACGCCTGAAATGTCGCCGTAGTTGCCGCAGCCGGTGATGCTGTTGTGTTCGCCCAGCGAGGATGAGAGCCTGTAGGTGATGCCGCCCGCCGTCCCGGCAACGGAGATGTTGCCGTAATTCAGGCAGTTTTCGATCTGTGCGCCGCCGGAAGTGGCATCGCAGACAATGCCGCCCGCGTTGTGCTCGCCGGTGATGTCCACGTAGCTTACGCAGCCCGTGAATTTTGCGCCGCTGCCCGCGGCGCCCGCGATGCCTCCGATATAGACAACACCACCACAGACGATGCTCCCGCGCACCGTCAAATCCTTGACCTCGCCGCCCTTGACATAGCCGAAGAGGCCGATGTAACTGGTATCGGCGGCGGTGATGCCCAGGCCGCTTATGCCCTTGCCGTTGCCGTCGAAGCTGCCGGTGTACGTGTCGTAGGTCTTTCCTATCGGCGTCCAGTTCCCGGTTCCGGACAGGTCAATGTCCGCCGTCAGCCGGGCGCTGGCCCCATAGTTGCCGAAGTTCACCTCATCGCGGTACCAGCGCAGGTGATCGGCCGTGCTAAGCAGATAGTAACCGTCCGTGTCCGCCGGCGGCGCGGGGAGGTCAGGGCGCAGGTCTTCCGCAGTCCGGATCTGCACCGCCGCGCCGTAGTCGGAGTGGGTGAAGTCACCGGTGCCTGTGGACTGGTAGCAGGCCTGGAAATAATAGGCCGTGTCCGCCGTCAGGTTGCTGAACGACGGGCCGGTCTGGGAAGACCCGTAAGCCGTGCCGTCAGGCGACACGCGGTAAAGCAGCGTTGCGCCCGGTTCCTGCGCGGAGGGCGCCGGAGCCGCCAGCGTGACGGAGTTCGCCGTCACGGCCGCCGGGACCGCGGACAGCACGGGCGGGTCAAGCTTTGTCGTTTGCGTGCCGCCAGCACTCGTGTAAAAGGACACGCTGCTTCCTGCCTCGGAGTCGGTGAAGTTTACCGTGTCCCCCGCGGCGTAGCGCGCCCTGAAGTGGTACATCGTGCCCGCCGCGAGGCCGGTGAACGCCGGGCTTGTCTGCCACGCGCCGTAGGTGGCGCCGTGGTCGCCGCTTATCTGGTATTCCGCCGCTGCGGACGGATCCTGCGCTGAAAGCGCGGGTATCGCCAACGTGACGGAATCCGCCGTGATGCCGGCCGCCGCCGCAGACAGCGCCGGCGGGGCAAGCCGGGTTTTTGCCTGAGCCGAGGGGGCGAAGGCCGCCGTGATGCTTGGCGCCGGTTCGCCTCGCTGCGCCGTTACCGTGTAGGTGTCCGTGCCGTCGATTCTTGTCAGTCCGACCATGATGAAAGTATCAATCTCGTAACCGTTGTCCGGCGTGGCGGTGACCGTCAGGATTTCGCCGCCGCGCACGATGTCTCCGCTCTGCAGGGTAGTGTCTCCCCGGCTGACGGAGAGCGTGCCGTTAGCCGGGCTGTTAAAATTTACGGTGTACGCGAAAGTGGCGACTATGCTGTGGTAGCCGCCCTGGGTGGCGCCGGGGAAGATGTAACCCGCGCCGGTTTCCCCCTGCACGCCGGCAAGCGGTACGCCGTCGATGAGGATTTCATCGATGACATAGCCGCCCTCCGTGGCGGTTACGGTAAATTCGCCCGTTGCGGCATCTGCGGAAATTGTCCCTCCGTAGCCCGCGTGTCCCGTGGCAGCGTAACTGCCGCCGTCGTACACCGGGTCGCCGGGATCAGGGTCAGGGTCGCCGCCCGGATCGCCCATCGTGACCACGAGGCCCGTGTTCACGTCACGCATGTTGAAGGGATACACGCCGTCTACGGGGGTTTGCGGTTCGCCGTTGATGGTTATGGAAGATACTGGGAATCCCTCGGCCGGAGTCACGGAAAGCGGGATGCTTTTAACTTGTAGCACTTTAGCTGTATCAAAGCCTCCGGATATGCTGATTGTTGCTTTTGGCGTAATGTTGATATTTGGATTTTCAACATTGCTGGAAATAGCGATGTTATCTTTGTGATCTGCGTTTGTATTGGCGTTATTTGATATTGAACCGCCGTTCATGGTAAAATTCGTAGTGTTTGCATGTATATGTACTGCCCCGCCAAAGCCGAGCGTGTTATCTTTGATTTCGCCCCCGTTCATTATGAATTCGCTTGTTTTTCCGCGAAGAAGCACCGTTCCCGCTGTCATCGAAGCAGATGTATTTATGTTGTTCCGCAAAACGGTTCCTTCGTTCATGATCAATGTTGCACTGGTTCCGGCATTTATGTCTACCAAAGACTTCGTGGCACCCGTTATGTTATTGCCGTCCAGTATGATATTTTCAAGTGTCAAGCAACCTCCTGTCATCTGCAGGAATTCTTTGGTTCCGGAACCTGTTTTTATCAAGGTGCCGCCGCCGGCTATCTTGACATAGCCGCTTGCTATTGTGATTTTAGCCTTGACCTCCACCGTGCCTGTTACGGTTATTACCACGGGGGATTCTTCGGCCATCCCGCCGGCAATTGTCAGATCGGCGCTTACGATATCGCCGTTGCTCCATGTGGAGCTTTCTGAAATCGTGCCGCTAATATCGGCAGCCGAAACATTTGAAATTCCGGGTGCAGTGAAGATGGTTATCATAAAAACAACTGCCAACAAGCTTGACAGCGCACGGCGATGATTTGACTTCTTCAACATAAATTACCCTCCGCTGAATTATTTGACAGAACGAGTACGAAGCTTTGCTCCGCACTCGTTCTGTCACTGTATTGATGAAAATTCCGACTTATCTACTTGCCGACACTGCGTAAATATCGGTGCCGTCTGCAACGAAGTCAACGCCGCTCCCAAAAAATTGCAGGAAAGGAACGCTGGCATCCGCAATATCGCTGTCTGCCGCAACCGCGACAAGCACTTCACCATCAGCGGGGTCATCCTCCGTCTCAACTGTAAGGTCGCTCGTCAGCGCGCTGTTGAGCGTGATGACATCACCGTCCGCCAGATACACCACGCTATCGACATCCAGACTCTGGCCGGGTCCGGTGAAGATTGTCATCGTGTCCGTGGAATCTTCCAGCCTCACGCTGTAATTCGTGCCGCCTATGGTGCTTTGGTTCAGCGTCAGATTGCCGTATGCGACCATGTCTATCGCCGTGCCGCATTCATCGATGGATGTGTTGTTGCGCAGCGTCAGCCCGGCAGCCGCGCTTGCGTTGCCTTCCACGGCGAACACCGTGTCAACGTCTTCGCCGTCGATTTTTAACCCGCCAAGGGTGAGGTTGACCGGGGTCGTGCTGTGCGCTACAACGGTGAACATCGTGTCGTCACTGCCGTGCCATTGTACGGATATGCCGTTGCCGAATATGCTCTGCGTGGCAGCGAAGTCAATGGTGTCCAGCACATTGACGTATACGCCGGCAACCGACGACTGGTCCGCAAGCGCCACGGCTTTGCCGAGGGTGGCGACGGGCGTCGCCGGGGCATCCGGCGCGAGGCTTTCGTCGTCTCCGTCATGGCTTAAATAAATCACCGCGTAGTCATTGTGGGTGCCGCCGCCGGAGGGCGGGGGCACGGGGGCCGTGTAAGTCAGCGCGGGGTACACGCCGGCGGCGCCCGCCCAGACATTGTCGCCGTAAGCTTTGGTTTCCAGCAATTCGGCGAAAGCAACGGATTGCATGTAAATCTGATCCTTGCGCGTCCCGGTTCTGTCATCTTCGACGGTAGTGGGGGGGATGCTATCTAGCGAGTAATTGTCAAGCACCGTTACCGCCGGGTTTTCATTGCTGCCGATGATCGGGTAATCATCCTCATATCCCGTCACCGCGCCGACGTCGTAGCAGTTTATGGTCGTGGACAGCGCGTTCTCGAAGCCTACAATCCCTCCGCCCCATCTGCCGTCTGACGTGCTGACGGGAGCCGCGTTATAACAGTCAAAAATCTCTCCCGCTTCCAATGCGGTGTCGTTGTTGCCGTTGCGGCCGGCGATGCCGCCCGCGCCGTTTTTGCCGGAGCCTGGGTTTGTGACGACGCCGGTAATGGCGTTGGAGCAGGAATTGATGACGCCCGCGTTCTCGCCGGTGATGCCGCCCGCTTTGGACAATCCGGTAATTGCGCCCGTGTTTTGGCAGTTGGTGATGATGCCGTTGGGGAGGTTGTTACCGTAGTAGCCGTTGTTGAAGCCTGCGATGCCGCCGACGTTGTGGCTGTTTGCCGCAGCTACGGAAGCGTTGTTGGTCACATGATTGATGATGCCGCTGTTGTAGGCAACCACGCCGCCTATGGCATCAGTGGCAGCGGCGGTCGCGGTAACCGTGCCGGACACTGTCAGGTTCTGAATTGTGCCGGCGGGTGCAAGGTAGCCGAACAGGCCGTACCCGCTCACGTCGGTGTTGATTGTGAGATTGGAAATGGTATTGCCGCCGCCTTCAAAGGTCCCGGCAAATCCGCCTCCGACAAGAATGACCGGGCTGTTTGTGCCGGGATCTGACCCTATCGTGGCAAGCCCGATGGGCGTCCAGTCAACGCCGAGAGATCTGAGATCAATGCTCGCTGTCAATGTGACGGTGCTTCCCAGATAGGTGTTGCCGTTGTTGACGTCCGCCGCAAAATCGGCAAGATCCTGCGCCGTGTTGATGTTGATGTCGTTCGCGCCCGTTTGCGCCGCGTTCGCCGTGCCGGCCGTCCACGCGAACATGGAGATGACCATGGCCACGGCCACGATAATAGAAAGAAGCTTTCGGTCTAAATGATAATTTTTTAAGTTCTGCATGTTCTTATTTCCCTTTCATGAAAACGTTCTTGGCTTTAAAAACAACTTTTATTTATATGTCCTGACGCCGTTCTTCCCCTTTGCGCAGGCCCTCCCTTCCTGCGGGGTTTTTTGAGGTCCTCCATTCCAACTGACGGGAAACACGGCCGTTTCCTGCCGCGCCGCGGCCCGCTGCCATGGCTTTCGCTGTAGGCATTCAGGCTTCTGGGCAATGAGCCTGCCGGCGGCTCGCCTCCTTCCTTTTTTTACGGCAATGTCTGTATTGCGTGCAGCCATTTTTGCTTGCGCGGATTCATGTGTCTGGTATAGCATAACACAAAAGTCAAAAAAATGTTGTCGGATATCCATCACTTTTCGAAACTTTTTAAAACATTCATTTTTTTTTGTTACAAAAAATGCGAAACCCTTGCAAAATCACGGCTTTTCGTTTTCCAAAATTTTACATTCGCGAAAAAAAGTAGTGTTCTCCCAGGCAGATGCGCCTTAGACTTGCACGTAAGGCCGGTTTCCCGCTCAAATACGGCTTACGTTGTTTTTACGGCAGATTTCGCCCCATATTTTGGATTTAATGGGAAAATATCTTCAGGGCTTCGCAACTATGTCAATCACTAAATCTCGTGGTTGCTTCGGTCAGCTTCCTTTTGAGCTTGGAGCTTCGCTGTTTAATTATGCCATGAAAGACGAAATCAAAAATCTTGACGAATACGCAGCAACTCGTTCCCCGGCAACAGGGAGAGTATCATTTGAAGCAATCGTAAAAGCAGTTGTCGAAAATTGGCGCGGGCGCTATTATTTTTCCGTCTGAATTATCGCGGAGCACGCCAAAATTCCCATAGTGCCTGTCGGTATTGTAGATGAGCGCGTCGAAAACGAGCATATCGTTAATGTTGTCCTTGAATTCTTGGCCGTGGGCGTCGTAATACCCTTGACGTTTTCCGCTTCTCATTTTGAATTAAATCCTATGTAACTGTTAAAGCCGAGCAAATATAAAGCCAAGGCAAATGAACCGCCTTTCGTATCGGCAATTTTCGTCAAGTCTTTGTATACCGTATCCTTTGGCGTTGCGGTAGCGGCAAAATTCTCGACGACTTCTTCAATGACATCCGGCAGTGCCATGCACATTTGATAAAACGCGTCCTTTTGCCCTGTCACAAGCGCGTAAAACTCATCTATGCTCACGCGCCTGATTTTTCGATGCTTTTGCTTCGTTCCATCGACAGTTACCGCCCAAGAAATGTTCTGCGATTTCCGGGCAATTACTTCCACAAGGAAACAAGCGCAATCATCGTCACTAAGTAATTGCCCCTGCATTTTAATATAAGTTTTGCCCGCTGCCGCAGAGTTCATTGTGTTGTGTTTGTTTTTCATTTCAACGTACACGGTGCTTACCTTGTCTCCGTCAGGGAGCAAGATGCCCGGATCATTTTTGAACACTATATCCCATCCTGTTTGCGGAATAGTACAATCTTTGATGTATTCAAACAAACGTTGATGAAAATATCCGATGTCGTTGTTGTTTGATTTGTCACGTTGCCGAAAAATCTCGTTTTTTATTATTTCCTCCCACGAAAAATTGTAAACCGTCTTATCAAAAATCAGTTTGACCGGGTCAATAATGTTGCTGTTAAACACATTCAAATCATATGGCGCAAGTTTGTCGCCATACTGGGTGATTGTCAGTCCGATGTGCTTTATGAGATCTTGCTTTGAAATGAATGATAATTGCCACATGAATAATTCTCCAATCCGATGAATATCTCTTTTGCGATTTCAAACGCCAGCCCGACAGGAACAGCATTCCCGACCTGCTTGTATTGACTGCCTACCCGGCCGCAAAAAACCCATTCATCAGGGAAGCATTGCACACGTGCATTTTCCCGGATGGTAAAGGGTCTGGCTTCCGTCGGGTGACAACGGTCAGTCTGCTTTTGTGACGGAGAAGTAAGAACCGCAAGTGACGGCTCATCAAGGCTAAGCCGCCTTAATATTCCTGTTCTGCCGCCCTCCATGTCCCAACAGCTTTTCATGTATTCGCGGGCAATTTCTTCGGGAATATCGCGCCAATATCCACCCGGGGGAACCAACTCAAATATCTTTCGCTTGTAATCGGAATACCGTGTACCCTCACTTTTAGGCACATCCGCCAAAATATCGCGCAAAACGGGTTTGTAATCATGCTTTGCAGGGAACGTTATCTCCAATTCATTTACTAAATCATCACGGATGCCAATGGTAATAAGCCGTTCTCTTTTTTGAGGTACGCCATAATCCCATGCGTTCATAATTTTCTTTTGAATTGCGTATCCCGCCTCTGAGAAAATATCAAGAATCGTTTGGTACGTATGCCCGTTGTTATGCGTCAGCAAGCCGCGCACGTTTTCAAACAAAAACACTTTTGGCCGTAACTTTTTTAAGAACACTGCATAATGGTAGAACAGCGTTCCTCTTGCGTCCTCCAAACCCAGCCGCTTTCCTGCGTAAGAGAAAGATTGGCAAGGCGCGCCGCCCGACAGTAAATCTAACTCACCCGATTTTATGCCGAAATACTCATTTAGATTCAGCGGCGAAATGTTGGCAACGTCATCATGGATAACGTTCCAGGTTGGCCTGTTTTTTTTCAGCGTGTCGGCGGCGTCTTTGTCGTATTCAACCAAACCGAGCGTTTCAATGCCTGCACGCTCAATGCCAAGCGCCAAACCGCCTGCGCCTGCAAACAGCTCTATTGCTTTTGGTTTTTTTCTCACCGTTTTCACTGAATAATTAACCTCTCCCAACGCTTTCTTAATAATGTTTATCAGCAAATTCAGTATAGCATAGCCGCACATAGAAAACAAGATTTTAGTACGCGTGTTCTGCTATTTTTGTTACTATTCACAGCCCCATTGCGGCTCGCGAATCTTCCGTCATTCTGGGCTAGTCCCAGAATCCATTCTTTATCACTTGTGCATGGATCCTGCGATCCCGCTGCGCGGGCCGCAGGATGACGGGGGGCTGTGAATGCTGTGAATAGTAACCTATTTTTTCGTTTTTCGTTTCAGTTCATAGTATATGCCGCACGAAAAAGCAAGTAAGATAGTCGGAATTATTCACGAAAAAGCAATGATCAGGTCGCTTTTTTACACGAAATCGCAGCTTGGCCTGAGAACGCTTTAACGCATAAAACTTGCAGTTCAAACAATTTATTGGCGCATAAAACTTGCAAATCATATGGTTTTTTGGCGCATAAAATCTGCAAAAATGCTTGACGCAGGGTTTTGGATTCTGCTATACTTACCGTAAGCGAGGTGAATGAACATGCTGGAGCGGAAAATTGTCAACGACCTGATTGCGTGGAAAAACAATCCCGACAAATTATGCCTTATGGTTAAGGGCGCAAGGCAAGTTGGGAAGTCCACAATCATTATGGAGTTTTGTAAGACAAATTACAGATATTACGCCGAAATGAACTTTGTTGCCAATGAGGGCTACACGGAAATATTTGCAGGCAGCCTGGAAAAAGAGAATGTTTTGAAACAAATCACGCTGTATTTTCCGGACATGCAATTCATTCCGAACGAAACCGTGATTTTTTTAGACGAAATCCAGGACTGTCCCCGTGCCATAACCGCCCTGAAGTTTTTGGCGCGCGATAAACGGTTTGATGTTATCGCATCAGGCTCGCTGCTGGGCATAACCTATAAGCGGAGCAGGGAAAATCAGCCGTCAAGCGTCCCTGTCGGGTACGTAGAGCATTTAGAAATGCACTCGCTTGACTTTGAGGAATTTCTTTGGGCAAACAAAATTCCCGTGGAAACCATCCGTGAAATTAAAACTTTTTTCGTTGATAAATCCCCCGTATTACCCGCAATGCACACAAAAATGCTGGAATTATTCAGGGAATATATTGTTGTCGGGGGCATGCCGAACGTCGTACAGGATTTCGTCAATAACCGCAATTTTGGCAATGTGTTAAAATTGCAACGTGATATTTTACAAGAATACAAAGAGGATATTTCCCAATATGCGGAAGGCATGGGAAAAAGCAAAGTAAGGGCCTGTTTTCTCTCCATTCCCAACCAGCTTGCGAAAAAATACAAGAAATTCCAATGGAATGTCGTCGAGAAAAACAGCTCGTCACGGAAATACAAAGATAGCGTCATATGGTTAATTGACGCAGGGATTGTTTCAAAATCTGACAATCTTTCCGTGCCCGAACTCCCCCTTGCGGGAAATGTCATTGAGGGCGAGTTTAAGATATACATGCGGGATACGGGGCTGCTTGTCGCGATGCTGGAAGACGGTTCCCAGAAAAACATAATCAACGGCGATTTAGGCATTTATAAGGGTGCGATATATGAAAACATCATCGCTGACATATTTAGAAAGTCCGGCAAACAGCTGTTTTATTATGCGAGGGATAACCGTTTTGAGATAGATTTTGTCGTAAGGATAGACGACATGGCGACTGTCATTGAGGTCAAGGCGGGAGATAACACAAAAGCAAAGTCGGTTGACATTATGGTAAACAGGCACGGAATGGCACGGGCCGTTAAATTGGCAAGTAAAAATGTGGGGGTTGACGGCAAAATCGAAACGCTGCCTTTATATATGGCCATGTTTTTGTAAGCGGCGTAAGGGCTGTATGAAAGGTTACTATTATGAATCTTAGGTATGTAGGATCGCCGCCGGGGGGCAGTCCCGCCGTGGCGCCTTTCATTCTCCCTTGTCTTTGCGCACGGTGAATATGAACCGCGTCATGCCGTCCCCGCTTTCCGCCCGGATGTTTTCGCCGAGGCGGTTCATGATTTCTTTCGCGATGGACAGGCCCAGGCCGGAGCCGCCGCCCGAATGTGACTTGTCCGCCTTGTAGAAGCGGTCGAATATATAGGGCAGATCCTCGCCGGGGATCCCCCCGCCCGTGTTGGCGACGCAGACGTCAACGTGGCCGCCCCGGTCCGCTGCCGTCAGGGAAATTTCCCCGCCGCTGTGCTTCATGGCGTTGTCGAGGAGGATTACCAGCGTCTGTTCGATCCGGTCCGGGTTGCCGAACGCCCGGAGGGGCGTCTCCGGGTCCGGCGGCACGAAGCGCAGCCCCGCCTCCGCCGCCATGTGCCCGTACATGTCCGCCGCGTTCTGCAGGATTTCCCGCAGGCTGAACGAACGCTTTTGCATGGCCTCCGCGCCGGACTGCAGGCGGGACAGCTCCAGCAGGTCGTCGATCAGCCTTGACAGCCGCAGGGACTCCCGCACGATGTTCTCGTAAAACAGGTTCTGTTTCTCCGGCGTTTTTGCCATGCCGTCCCGCAGGGTCTCCCCCATGGCGCGGATGGCGGCGACCGGCGTCCGCAGTTCGTGGGACACGTTGGCCACATAGCCCTGCCGGGTTTGCTCCAGCCGTCCCGATTCCTCCGCGAAATGGTTCATGGCGCGGCCGAGTTCGCCGATTTCGCCTTTCTGGTTTTCGTCCGCGCGTCCCGAAAAATCCCCTTTCGCCATGGCGCGCGCCACTTCCCCCATCTGCCGGATGGGCACCACAAGGCGTTTCGCCGCGAAATATCCCGGTATCAGCATGACCAAAAAAGCGACCAGCGTGCTGATGAGCAAGGTCAGGTTCAGCCCGCCACGGGTATCGTTCAGCTCGCTCATGGGATTCGTGAAAATCACCGCGCCGACCACGAATCCGTTGTTCCGGATGGGGACGCACACGGCCAGAAAGGAGTGGCCGTCCCCTGTTTTCCGGATGCCGGAAACCTCTTTGCCGGACAGGGCGGCGGACAGGTCGTCCTGGATCGCGGCGTTTATCTCCGCTTCGTCCGCCGTTGCGCCGGCTCCGCCGCGCATCCCGTTCACCGGGTTCATGATGGACTCCCTGTTGCTGTTGTAGATATGCAGGGAGGCTCCCAGGAAATTCCTGTTTTCGCGGTCGAGCAAGGGCCAGACGCCGCGCTGGCCCGCCGTTCCGCCTTGCTGGGCGTTGGCCAGCATGTCCGCCACCGTGCGGGCGATGGGCATGAGTTCGTCCGCTTTTATGCACACGTACATCTGCTGGGTCACGAGGATGTAAATCCCCGCCGACAGCACGCCGGACAGCAGCACGGCGGACAGCAGCAGGAGGATGATCCGGCGGAGCAGGACGCTTTTCCTCATGGCTTCGCCTCGAATTTGTAGCCCACGCCGTATATGCTCCGTATGCCCCATTGTTCGTTTTCCGGCAGCTTCTGGCGTATGCGCTTTATCTGCGTGTCCACCACGCGGGTGTCGCCGTAAAAATCATAGCCCCACACGTCGGCGAGAAGCTGTTCCCGGTTCCATACCCTGCCGGGCGCGGAGCATAGCTTATACAGCAGCTCCACTTCCTTCGGCGTACACGCGACCGCTTCGCCGTCCACGCGCACCTCGTAATTGCTCAGGCTGACTTGCAGGCGCGGGAAGCTGAGCGTCTGTTCGTCCGCGTCCGCGGGTTTTTCCGAAACGCGCCGGAATATGGCTTTTATCCGCGCCACGACTTCCCTGGGGCTGAACGGCTTGACGATGTAATCGTCCGCGCCCAGTTCCAGACCCAGAATCCGGTCTATTTCCTCGCCCTTGGCGGTGAGCATGATGATCGGGACGCCGGATTCCCTGCGGATCTCGCGGCAGACGTCGATGCCGCTCTTTTTGGGCATCATCAGATCCAGCACGACCAAATCCGGCTTTTCCGACCGGAATTTATCCGTCGCTTCTTCGCCGTCGAACGCGGAAACGCAGGAAAAGCCCTCTGCTTCCATATATTCGCAAAGGGTCTCGTGGATCATCCGCTGGTCGTCGCAGATCAGTATTTTGACGGTATCTGCCATCCTCCGCTCCTTTGTAATGGTGGTTGCTGTTATGAATCTTGGGTGTGTAGAACCATCGCTACGGGACGGGCATAACCCGCCGGTCGGGTCGCTGACGCTTGTGCGGGCGCTCCATTCGCTGCGCTCACTCCGCTGGAATACGGCAGCAGAGCTACCGCATAAGGTTCGCTTAGCTATTTCATGCCTGCGGCAGGAAATAGAGCGAGACCATTATGCCCGCAATCCCGCCTCTGGGTGACGCCCGCCCCGCAGCCGGGTAATTCGCGCCCCAGCTACGGCTATTATACCCCCTATCCCGCGCCGGTTCAATGGGAACGCCGCATTTGACACATTGGTTCACAATTGCGCCATAATTCAGCGCAGGCCGCGCCGGGTCGCGGGGGGTTTCGCCTCATTGTTCCCTGTTTTCGCCACCGCCGTTCCCTTTTTCCGCCACAATCTTTGTGTAGACTGGCAAAAGTAAGGCAAACGCAGCGAAAATTCGAACGACATTGGGAGGAAAAGAAGATGAATGCAAAATGTAAGGCCGGCATCGCCGCCGCCATGCTCGCCTGCTGCCTGATTTCCGGCGCCGCAGGCAGCGGTTTCACGGCGCTGATAGGCGCAAACAGCGACATCGCCAAGGCTTCGGCCGTCACGCAGAACGCCGCGTACATCGAAGCGGTCCAGACGGCGACGGGCACGGCGCGCAGCGTCACGGAAATTTCCGCCATCGTCAGCCCCGCCGTCGTCAGCGTCAACGTGACCGCCACAAGCTCCGACCGGTTCGGCAGGACGGCGACGACGACCGGCAGCGGATCCGGCGTCATACTCACGGAGAACGGCTACATCCTCACCAACGGCCATGTGGTCGAGGGCGCCACCGGCGTCACGGTGATGCTTTCCACCGGCCAGACGTATACGGCGGCCCTTGTGGGCGCGGACAGCCAGACCGATCTGGCGGTGCTGAAAATCGCCGAAACATCCCTGCCCTTCGCGACCCTGGGCGATTCGGCAAGCCTCCGGACGGGGGATCTGGCGGTGGCCATCGGGAACCCGCTGGGTGAACTGGGCGGCACGGTGACAGCCGGAATCATCAGCGCCACGGACAGGGAAATCACCATCGAGGGCGAGACCATGAACCTGATCCAGACCGACGCGGCCATCAACCCCGGCAATTCCGGCGGCGCGCTCTGCAACCAGTACGGCGAGGTCATCGGCGTGGTCAACGCGAAAACGTCCGCCCTGGGCGTGGAGGGGCTGGGCTTCGCGATTCCCATCAACGACGCGGGGAAAGTCGCCGCTGAACTCATCGAAAAGGGCTACGTGTCCGGCAGGGCGTCCCTGGGGCTGTCCGTGCAGGAAGTTACCAGCCAGACCGCCGCGTTTTTCCGGACGAAAGCGGGGGTGTACGCGGCTTCGCTGACCCCCGGCGGCGCGGCGGAGCTGGCGGGCATCAGGACCGGCGACCGGATTGTGTCCCTTGACGGGCAGGCGATCACCGCCGCCGCGGAAATCAAGGCCGTCAAGGAAAAACATGCGCCCGGCGACCGGCTCGCCATCGTGGTCAGCAGGGACGGCCGGGACATTTCGCTCACGATCACCCTGCGGGAAGAAATATAGGAGGCCACCTCATGGCAATCGAAATCTTCAACAGATATGAAAAGAAATACATCGTCAGCGGAAAAATCATCCCGCAGATTCAGGCCGCGCTGTCTGAACATATGGAGCTTGACGAATACAACAAGCGGCGCGAAACCTATACCATCGCCAACCTTTATTACGACACGGAGGACAGCCACCTGATACGCACCTCGCTGGCGAAACCCAAGTACAAGGAAAAGCTGCGGCTGCGGGCGTATGGCGTGCCGGGCGGCGGTTCAAAGGTCTACGCGGAGATCAAAAAGAAAGTGAACGGACTTGTGAACAAACGGCGCAGCGCCATGACGCTGGACGAGGCGTACAGCTTCCTGCAAAGCGGGGAAGCGCCCAAGCTGCGCCCCGCCATGAACCGTCAGGTCGTCGGCGAGATTGAATATTTCCTCCGGACGCATGATTTGAGCCCGTCGGTCTGCCTCTCCTACGACAGGCGCGCGTATTTCGGGATCGGGCAGCACGACCTGCGGGTTTCCTTTGACACGAACATCCGGACGCGGCGTTATGATTTGCGGCTGGAAGCGGGCATCTACGGGGAACCGCTTCTGGACGAAGATTTGTGGCTGATGGAAATAAAGGTGGCGCGGAGCATCCCGCTCTGGCTCTGCCGGCTGCTCTCGGAACATGGGATTTACCCGGCCAGCTTCTCCAAGTACGGAACCGAGTACAAACAAAGGCTCGCTTGCGCGCAAGACCGGATATACGCCTTCGTGCCGCAGGTGCGCCAGGAACCCGCCCAGACGCAACGCTTGGAGACAGGCTTCCCGTTGCCGGCAATCGCGCAATGGCGGTCTGCCGGGGAGATGGCTGCCGGGAACGGCCGCCTGTTTTGAGAACAAATCACCTATCTTATAAAGGAATCGGCGCAGGATTTTTTTCGCCTGGTGCGGGATTTTGAGCAAAGGAGGCGGCGCTGCGTACAAACAGTACGCAAAGCCAACGACGACCTCAAAATCATGCGCCCGGCGGAAAAAAGACAAGCCAAAGGAGAATTTCATGAAAAAACATCTACCATTGAAAGCGATGGGGCTGGCGCTCGCCGCCGTGCTGACGTTCACGGGCTGCGCCTCCGCGGCAGACTCCGCCGCACAGCTGCCGGATGCCGCAGCAAACGCCGCCGCGGCCGCGCAGACATCCGCCGTTTCCGACACGGCGGCGGCAGCCGTGCCGCAGACGAACGTCAAGGCGGAGGACACCGCTGCGGCCTGGGACGCGTCCGCCGCGACGAAAATCACGTTAAACGGCGCCGGCGCCACCGTCAGCGGGACGGGCGCGGCAGCAAAGGGCGGCATCGTCACAATCAGCACAGCGGGGACGTATGTCATCAGCGGCAAACTGACGAACGGGCAGATCGCCGTCGCCGCGACGAACAAAGACGCCGTGCGGATCGTCCTGAACGGCGCGGACATAACCAACCCGACCGGTGCGCCGATTTACGCCTCCCAGTGCGACAAGCTGATTGTCACGCTGGCGGACGGCACGGTGAACACGCTCACGGATGGCGGCGCCAAATTTGCATACGCAAATGAAACCGACGAGGAGCCGAACGCCGCCCTTTTCAGCAAGGACGACCTGACGGTCAACGGCAACGGATCGCTTACGGTGAACGCGGGCTTCAATAACGGCATCACGACCAAGGACGACCTGATTGTCGCAAGCGGGAACATCACCGTCAACGCCGCGAACCACGCCATCCGGGGCAACGACTCCGTTACGATATTGGGCGGGACGTTCACCCTGACAGCGGGCAGCGACGGCATACAGACGAATAACGAAGAGGACGCGGAGAAGGGCTGGGCGATCCTTCAGGGCGGCACGTTTACGATTGAGGCCGCCCGCGACGGCATACAGGCCGACACTACCCTCATCGTCAGCGGCGGGACGTTCGGCATCACCGCCGGGGGCGGCGCGGCCAAGGTTTCCGGCGCGGTTTCCACGGAAAGCTACAAGGGCTTGAAAGCCGGCGGCGACGTCAACATCTCCGGCGGCACGTTCAAGATTGACAGCGCGGACGACGGCATCCACGCGAACGGGGGCGTCACCGTCAGCGGCGGCGATCTTACGATTGCCACGGGCGACGACGGCATCCACGCGGACGGCGACTTGACCGTCAAGGCCAGAAAGATTACGGTCACGAAATCCTACGAGGGTCTTGAGGGCAACAATGTCTACATCAGCGGCGGCGACGTCAGCGTCGTTTCCTCCGATGACGGCATCAACTCCGCGGGCGGCAGCACGGGCGCAGGGAGGATGCCCGGCCCGGCGGGTACGGGCGGTCCGCCGGCGACAGGAGGTACGAACGGTGCGCCGGCAGGTACGGGTGGTCCGCCGGCAGGTACGGTCGGCCCAGCGGCAGGGGCTGCGAACGGCGCGGCGGCAGGAGCTGCGAACGGCGCGGCAGCAGGGGCAGAGAAGACGGATAACCTTACGGCGGGCGGACCGGGCGGACCGGCTGGCGGTGCGCCGGACGGCGCGGCGCCTATCGCGGACGGCGCGACAACTGGCTCGAACGCTGCGGGACACTTCGGCGGCGACAGCTTTTCGTCAGGCGGTTCCTCACGCATCATTGATATCAGCGGCGGCACCGTGAAGGTGGTCGCGGGCAGCGACGGGCTGGATTCCAACGGAAGCATTGCCGTCAGCGGCGGCACGGTCATTGCGCAGGCCATCGCGGCGCGGGACGGCGACGCATTTGACGCGGACGGCACGATCACGTTCACCGGCGGCACCGTCGTCTACGCCGGGACGCTGAGCACGGGCGGCAACCCCTCCGGCAGTTCCACGCAAAGCTATGTGTACGCCTCGGCGAACATAACGGCGGGCAGCGTCATCACCGTGAAGCAGGACGGCAAGACGCTGATCACCTATACGCCGGATGCCGATATCCGTGTGATGGCCCTGTCGTCGCCGGACATTAAGAGCGGACAGAGCTACGGGATTTACAACGGCTCCGCCCTGATTTCCACCGCTACGGCGGGAACGGGCGGCGGCGCAGGCATGGGAGGCCGGCCGGGCACGGCGGGCGGCGGTGCGCCCGGAGGGACAGGCGGCGCGCCGGGCGGAGTGCCGGGCGGCGCTGGCGGAGTGCCGGGCGGCGCTGGCGGCGGACACGGAGGCAGGACCGGGGATCGCCCGCTGTAAGAGATGGAGGTGATTTCCTGTGAGCCGCGACCCCGCGATATCACATAAAATCATGTCTTATATTCAAAAGGTCACGCCGTGGCTTCCGGCGTGACCTTTCTTATGCTGTACTCAGTTGGCCTGCATTCTTTTTTGGCCATCAACACACTGACCCAATGAGACGCTTAGAGCGTTATGGGTTCCGTTCCGGCGGCATCGGCCGCGCAGACGGGCTGGCCTGCGGTTCCAAGCGTCAGGCTCACCGCGAGCACGGCGAAAGCGGCGGCGAAAATTGTACGCGGCGTGCGCGGAACGGCCGCGTTTGTTGAAACGTTCATCGCAGCACGGCACCGGTGTTGGCGGAGGTCACCAACCGCGCGTAACGCGCCAGATAACCGCTGTTCACCTTGGGTTCGGGCTGGGTGAAAGCGGCTTTCCGTTTTGCGATTTCCGCTTCGTCCAGTTCTACGGACAGGCTTCTGCCGGGGATGTCAATGCGGATGACGTCGCCGTCCCGCAGGAACGCGATCAGGCCGCCGTTCATGGCTTCCGGGGAGACGTGGCCGATGGACGCGCCTCTTGAGGCGCCGGAAAACCTGCCATCGGTGAGAAGCGCGACGTCTTTGTCTAAGCCCATGCCCGCGATGGAAGAAGTGGGGGAGAGCATCTCCAGCATGCCGGGGCCGCCGCGCGGTCCCTCATAGCGGATCACGATGACGTCTCCCTTTTTGATTTTTTTGTCCCAGATGGCGGCGCTGGCTTCTTCCTCCGAATCGAAGACCACGGCAGGACCCGTGTGCCGCAGCATTTCCTCCGCGACCGCAGATTCTTTCACGACGGCGCCGTCGGGCGCGAGGTTGCCCCGAAGGATGGCAAGGCCGCCGCGGTTGCGGTAAGGCTTGTCTATCGGCAGGATGACCGTGCTGTCGGCGACGGGCGTGTTTGCGGTGTTTTCGCCCAAGGTCGCGGCGGTGACGGTTACGCAGTCTTTATGGATCAGCCCTTTTTTCGTCAGCTCGTGGATGATGGAGGGGATGCCGCCCGCCCTGTGCAGGTCTTCAAGGTGGTGGCCGCCGCTGGGGCTCAGTTTGGCGATGTAGGGGGTTTTTTCGCTCAGCTTGTCGAAAAGGGAGAGATCCAGCGCAAGACCGGCTTCGTGCGCGATGGCGGGGAGGTGCAGCACGGTGTTGGTGGAACCGGCCATGGCCATGTCCACCGTAATGGCGTTTTCAAAGGCTTTTTCCGTGAGGATGTCGCGGGGGCGTATGTTTTTCCGCACGAGTTCCATGACTTTCATGCCGGCGGTCTTCGCGATGCGGATCCGCTCGCCGCTGTCGCAGAGGGCGGTGCCGTTGTAGGGCAGCCCCATGCCCAGCGCTTCGGTCAGGCAGTTCATGCTGTTGGCGGTGAACAGGCCGGAGCAGGAGCCGCATCCGGGGCAGGCGCGTTCCGCTATCTCTTCCAGTTCTTCTTCCGTGCAGCCGCCGTTTTTGTAAATGCCGATCTGTTCCATGATGCTGTTGAAATCCAGCGCCTTGCCGTCGGAGAAACCGGCGCGCATGGGACCGCCGCTGACGACGACGGAGGGGATGTTCAGGCGCGCGGCGGCCATGAGCATGCCGGGCACGATCTTATCGCAGTTGGGAATGAGCACAAGCCCGTCGAACTGGTGCGCGACGGCCATGGCTTCGATGGAATCGCAGATGAGCTCGCGGCTGGCCAAGGGGTATTTCATGCCCTCATGTCCCATGGCGATGCCGTCGCAGATGCCGATGGCGGGAAATTCGGCCGGGGTGCCGCCTGCCATCAGCACGCCCGTCTTGGCGGCGTCCGCAATGCGGCCCAGGAGCATGTGGCCGGGCACGATCTCGTTCTGTGAATTGACGATCCCGATGATCGGCCTGTCAATTTCCTCCCGTACATAGCCCATGCCGTAAAAAAGCGCGCGCACCGAAGCGCCGCCGGGGCCTTTTTTGATCTTGTCGCTTTTCATGTCCATAAATTTCTCCTCCAATCCGGATAATAACCGACCTGTGGTTCATTGTGCCATAAATGCCTGCATTTATGGCACAGCCATCTCCGGCAGGGCCGGAGGGCATTCCAATCTGTATAATAACCGACCTGTGGTTATTATACTGTAAAAAATGGAGATAGTCAAAAAAAATGAAAAACGAAACATTTTAGGTACAAATACAAACGTAAACACTCTTTACTTTTGAAGCGTTTGGCTTTATAATAACCACAAGATGCCGATGATTTTACCCGATGAAAAGAAGCGCCAGTGGTATCCAGACAGAAACTCGTATAATATTGAAAGGGGGAAAAATGAAAAAATTCAAAGGCTTGGCAATGCTCGGATTTGACAAAATCGGCTGGATCGAAAAGGAGGTTCCAAAGGTGGGGCCGACGGATGCTTTATGTGAACCGCTGTCCATATCGCCCTGCACTTCAGACGTGCATACCGTATGGGAACGCGCGCTGGGAGACAGGCATGATCTGATTCTGGGGCATGAGGCTTCCGCCAAGGTCGTCGAAGTCGGCGCGCTCGTCAAAGATTTTAAAGTCGGCGACAAGGTCATCGTGCCCGCAATCACGCCGGACTGGGAGGCCGTGGAGTCCCAGGCGGGATTTTCGCAGCACTCGCACGGCATGCTCAACGGCTGGAAATTCTCAAATGAAAAGGACGGCACGTTCGGCGAAGTCTTCCACGTCAACCAGGCGGACGGCAATCTGGCGCATCTGCCGGACAGCATCAACATCGAAGACGCCGTCATGCTTTCGGACATGGTGCCTACCGGTTTTCACGGCGCGAACAACGCGGAAGTCGCCTATGGCGAAACGGTTGTCGTCATCGGCATCGGGCCTGTGGGGCTGATGGCCGTGGCCGGATCCGTTCTTCGCGGCGCAGGCAGGGTGTTTGCCGTCGGTTCCCGGAAAAAATGCCAGGAAGTCGCGAAATACTACGGCGCGACGGATCTTGTCAACTACAAGGACGGGGACATCGTTGACCAGATAAAAGACGCCACCGGCGGAAAACCCGTGGATAAGGTCATTATCGCGGGAGGCGGGCTGGAAACCTTCGGGCAGGCCGTCAAATTAATAAGGCCGGGCGGCATCGTCTCCAACATCAATTATCTGGGCACGGGCGACGCCATTGAAATCCCAAGGATCGAATGGGGCCTTGGAATGGGACACATCCGCATTATCGGCGGGCTCATGCCCGGCGGAAGAAAGAACATGGAATATCTTGCGCAGGTGCTGATCAACAAAAGGCTCGACGTCAGCCCGCTCCTCACGCATCGCTTCAACAAGCTGGAGGATCTGGAAGAAGGGCTGCTGCTCATGAAAGACAAGCCGCGCGATTTAATCAAGCCGGTCATAACGCTCTAAGCGTCTCATTAACTGAATGCAGCACAAGAAAGGTCACGCCGGAAGCTACGGCGTGACCTTTTGAACAGATGGCAAACGGGGGTACCATGAAGAAACATTTTTTTTTAACAGCCTTGCTTTGCGTCCTCGTTCCATCATCGGCGTGGGCGATGGATGTGAAGGCCGCCATTCCGACTTTTCCCGTCGTCCTGAACGGTCAGCAGATGGAGAACACGTACAACCAATATCCGTTGCTCGTATACAGGAACATTACGTACTTTCCTATGGCCTACGACTACGCGCGTTTCCTGAAGCTGAAAGCGAATTGGCACGAAAACGCGCGTATGCGCGCGCTGTTTGTCGGGATTGCCGAAAATGCCGCGACCGAACTGAATCTATACAAAACGGCGAGTCCGAACAAAAGCGTTTATACAGCCACGATCCCCGGTTATCAGATCGCGCTGAACACGGTGGACGCGAAGCAATTTCTCGACAATACGAAGGAAGAATACGTTTCCGGTTTATCATGGTAAGCTCATAAATTCGAAGCAAAGACTGAACAGACGAATAGACGATGCGGTTGCCGAAGTCTTACACGTCAACCAGGCGGACGGCATCGTCTCCAACATCAATTATCTGGGTACGGGTGACGCCATTGACGGGCGGCGCAGCCAGCCGCCAGCCTACTCTTTCTCAATCCATTTGGCGGAAACCTGCGCCTGGCGGAGATCCCCGGCGCAGATCAGCCCGTAAGCGGATTTCGCCGCGCGGACCGCTCGGTTTATGGCGCGTCCCATCATCTCCGCCGCCAAAGCGCCGAGCGCGTCGGGCGCCGCCTCTTCTTCGCCGTAGCTCATGATGAAAATGCTGTCGCCATCGACGGAGGTATGCACCGGGCGTATCGTCCTCGCCATGCCGTTATGGGTCAGGGACGCCAGGGCGGTCGCCTGGGTTTTGGTGAGCTTTGCGTTCGTCAGCACGCATCCTATCGTCGTGTTCCCCTTAAACAGATCCCTGGGCCTGTCTATCTCTTCGTACATGAGCCGCAGCGTGTTGTCCAATGCGGTTCCCTCCGGATTCAGGATTCCGGCGACCGGCTGGCCCGTGTCCGCGTCCAATATGTCGCCCAGCGCGTTGACCGCGACGATCACGCCGCATTTCAGGCTGCCCACTTGGGCGGCGCAGGTCCCAAGCCCGGATTTCATCATACGGTCCGTTCCGAAAAATTTGCCTACGGAAGCACCGGTTCCCGCGCCCGCGTTCCCTTCTTCCACGGGGCCGTTTCCTGCGTTCTGGCAAGCCAAGTAGCCCATGGCCTTGTCGGGCCTGACAAAGGGGTCGCCCACGGCCAGGTCATACAGGGACGCGGCGCAGACGAGGGGGATTGTCAGGTTGTCCATCGGGAACCCGATTCCTCTCTCTTCCAGATATGCCATGGCGCCCGAAGCGGCGTCCAAGCCGAAGGCGCTGCCGCCGGAGAGCATGACCGCGTGGATCCTGTCCATCGTGTTGACCGGCCTGAGAATCGCCGTTTCCCTTGTGGCGGGCGCGCTGCCGCGCACATCGACGGCGGCGACGGCCCCTTCCTCGCAGAGGATGACGGTACAGCCCGTGGCCGCCTGCACGTCCTGCGCACTGCCGATTTTGAAACCCTCAATTTCGTTGATTTTGATCTCTTTCATTCCCGTCCTCCTCTTAGTCACTGTCAATGCTCAAAGGCTGGCAAAGCCCGAAATTGCTTGCCCGATGGCGATGATGACGCCGATGACCGCGTCCCCGCCCAAAAGTCCGGAGGCTATGACCAGCCCCGTTCCCCGCTTCTCCCATTCCGGGGCAATCCCCTTTGCGGCGCATTTGAGAACGCCGCCCGCAAGCGCCGTGGCGGAGAGATAAAACGGCAGATAAACGCCCAAGCCCAGTGTCATGACCGGGAAATTCACGATATAGAGCAGGCAGGCCGCCACAAGCCCGACGACGAATGAGGGCGCGTGGGGGACGCCGCCCACCATGGCGGCCACCATGCCCGCCTGCGGCGCGGGGAACAGGGCTGCGCCGCCGAACGCCGAGGGGCCGTAAGCCCTGACGATCACATAAAAAACGCCCAAGGAGACAACCGCCCCCACAAGCCCGCCGATACATTCCCCGAACCACTGCGCCTTCGGGTCCGTTTTTAACAGATATCCCGATTTAAAATCGTTCATCACGTCGCCCACAAGGCCGCAGGCAATGGCGACGACCGCCGCCACGAAAAACGCTTCCGTCTGCCCGACGGCGGAAACCGCCTTTGCCGCCAAAAGCACGATGACGCCGAATATCTCCATGGGGTTGATTCCCGACTGCCCCACGATCTGCGCGGACATGGCGGTCGTCACCCACACGCCCAATAGGGTGATGACGGCGGGGACGGGCCCCATGCCGCAAAGGGTGGCGAACAGCGCGGCCAGCAGGACCATGACGGCGGGCGCCCAGCGGAGGCTGACAAAGCCCCCGGACAGCGACGATTTTGCGAACAAGGGGCCGAACATCTCTTTCGCCCTGGGCAGGATGCCTTTCAGGACAATCCCCAGCCCGGTCCCCACCATGAGGCCGATGCCCAAGGACTGTTTGACCGCAGCCGCCAAACCGCTGTCGAGCCATCCCATTTCAACGCCGCCGACGAGTATGCCCGCGTCCCCTATCAAGGCGCCGAGAAACCAGACGCCGATGGCGACGGGCCCGACGATATAGCCTACGGAAATCAGCATCGGGGACAGCCAGATCCCTGCCAAAGACCCATACGCCGCCATTCTCGCGCTGGAAAAGGACGCCGGGAACAGCGCCGCGGCAGGCCCGAACAACGCGGGGACGCCGTCCCGCAGGAAAGTGAACAGCCCCGCGAGCCCGAAAGAGGTGAACAGCGTGACGGATTTTTTGCCGCCCTCGTCCCCGGCGACCAAGGTTTCGGCCGCCGCCTGGCCCATCGGATACGGCAGCTCCCCGGAAACCACGAAATAACCGCGGATCAGCGCCGTGAAGACCAGCCCCAGGATGACGCCGCCCAAAATCACGAAAAACAGGCGCGAAAAGTCTAAAACCGCGTCCGGGTTCAGCATGTAAAGGCCCGGAAGCGTAAAAGCAAGGCCTCCGGCAGTCATGGCGCCCGCCGACATGATGGTATGGGTGACATTGATTTCGTTCACGTTATGCCGCCCCAGCAGGCGCAAAAAGAACATGGACACGATTGCCACGAAGAGAATGGGCCAGGGCAGCGCGCCTAATTTCAGCGCCACGTACATGGAGCTCATGGTCAGCACGACGCAGCCCAGGACGCCGACGACGATCCCCCTCGGCGTAAACTGCTCTTTAAAGGACGCCGCGTATCTGACGTTTTTCGTTTCACCGGACATGATTTACACCTTCCTTTCCCATGAAGGAAGCCCTGATCCAATCAGCGCTCTGTAATCAAGTCCGGTTTCACGGTTCCGTTTGCGCGTGTGATTCCCAGCCTGTATTCTATGTTCATTTTATGTCAATCTGCTTGGATTGTCAATATATACATGCAGGGATGCCGACGCATTGTCGTTGCGAGGAGCAAAGCGACGAAGCAATCCAGTGCCTGTGGATTGCTTCGCTTCGCTCGCAATGACGGAAGCTTCGCTCGCAATGACGGAAGCTTCGCTCGCAATGACGGAACCCCCGTACACGCAAAAACGGCGGCCGGTTGCCGCCGTTTTGTCCGTATCTATATAAAACCCCACCCAAAATTTTGTGTCCCTTATACGATCCCCTGTGCCAGCATGGCGTCCGCGACTTTCTTGAAGCCCGCGATGTTGGCGCCGGCGATGTAGTTGCCCGTAAGCCCGTATTCCTTCGACGCGTTGTCGATGCTGTGGAAAATGTTGATCATGATGGTCTTCAGCTTTCCGTCCACCTCTTCAAAGGACCAGCTGGTGCGCGAGCTGTTCTGGCTCATTTCCAGCGCGGAAGTGGCGACGCCGCCCGCGTTGGACGCCTTGCCGGGGAAGAACGTGGTCTTCTGCTCCAGGAAATAATCAGCCGCTTCCTGCGTGGTCGGCATGTTGGCGCCTTCTCCCACGATCTTCGCGCCGTTCTTGACCAGCGTTTTGGCGTCCGAAAGATCCAGCTCGTTCTGCGTGGCGCAGGGAAGCGCGATGTCAACGGGCACGTCCCATACCTTTCCTTTGCCGACTTCCACGTATTTCACGTTCTTCTTCTCTTTCGCGTAGTCGCTCAGGCGGCCCCTCTTCACAAGCTTGATCTCCTTGATCAGTTCGAGGTCGATGCCGTCCGCGTCATATACATAGCCGTTGGAGTCGGTCATCGTGACCACCTTGCCGCCCAGCTGGTGTACCTTCTCCGTGGCGAAGATGGCCACGTTCCCGGAACCGGACACGGAGACTTTTTTGCCCTTGTAGGAATCGCCGATGCTCTTCAGGTATTCTTCCACGCAGTACACCAAACCGTAGCCCGTGGCTTCCGTCCGCGCCAGGGAACCGCCGTAGGCCAGCCCTTTCCCCGTCAGGACGCCTTCGTAAAGACCCGTGTTCCTCTTGTACTGGCCGTACAGGAAGCCGATCTCCCTGCCTCCGACGCCGATGTCGCCCGCGGGGACGTCCACGTCCGCGCCGATGTATTTGCTGAGCTCCGTCATGAAGCTCTGGCAGAATTTCATGACTTCGAAATCAGACTTCCCTTTGGGGTCGAAGTCGGAACCGCCCTTGCCGCCGCCGATGGGCAGCGTGGTCAGGGAATTTTTGAATATCTGCTCAAAACCGAGGAACTTGATGATGCTCAGGTTCACGGAAGGGTGGAAGCGCAAGCCGCCTTTATAAGGGCCTATGGCCGAGTTGAACTGCACCCGGAAGCCCCGGTTGACCTGCACCTTTCCCGCGTCGTCAATCCACGGAACCCGGAACAGGAACACCCTCTCCGGCTCGATGAGGCGTTCCAGAAGGCTCACTTCCTCATATTTTTTGTCGCTTTCGATCACGACGCGGAGAGACTCCAGAACCTCGGTCGCCGCTTGAAGAAATTCAGGCTCGTGCGCGTTCTTGGTTTTCAGATCTGACAGGACCTTGTCAACGTAACTCATAATTTTTACCCTCCCAAAATTAATCTCTTATTCCTCACAGGGGCAAAACCATTTTTGCCCCCGCAGAACTACCATATATTTCTTCTTACCCCAATAAGCAGCTTTTTAATTAACAAACTTGGAAATAAATTTGAAACCAAAATTGAAAACCTGACGCCGTGGGTCAATTTCATTATACAGGCTTTAAACCCGATGTCAACAGAAACGAAGAAGATTTTTCCCAAACCGAAAATGTCAGAAATTTCGCTATTTTTCAACGATTCAACGCAGGTCGAAAGTGTCCCTGCGCCCCGGCCGTGCGGGCTTTAGCCCACCCGGCACTCCGGATGTAGGCCCGTTGGGCCTACAGAATAACGCCGTCTCGCGGAGGCCGTCAGCGCGGCTCCATCCACAGGCTTTCCCCCTCGCCCAGCAGGTAAAGGCAGGCGGCTTTCACAGGGATCCCCTTTATTTTTTCCAGGGCTTCGCCGTAGATTTCCAGCTGCGGGCGGTAGCGTTCCGCCAGACGGGCCTTCGCCGCCTCCCGGCTCTCGCCGGCCGCCCGATAAAGATGCCCTGATTTATAGTCTAACAGCACGCAGCCGTCGCTTTCCATGAAATAGCAGTCTATCACGCCCTGCACCAGGATTTCTTCCCCGTCCTGGATTTTTTTCAGGACGAAAGGCGCCTCTTTTTGAAGCTCGGCCGCCTGCGCCGCCCGCCTGCCCACGTCCGACCTGAGAAAGGCGCGCAGTTTTTCCGTGTCCACGGTTTCCGCCTCCGCAGGCGTGAACAGGCCGCGTTCCACGAGATCGCGCAGGAAGGCGCTGAAATAGGCGGTCCGGCCGGCCTGTTCCGCGGCCGCGTGAAAGTCCAGAAGCTCCATTGCCTTATGCAGGATGCTCCCTTTTTCTGCCGCGCCCAGGACGGTTTCCGCCTCCATGAAACGCGGGACGGCGGCAGGGGGCAAGCGGTCCGCAGCGGACGCGAAGGACGTGTCCGCCATTTCGGTGGCCGCGTATTTGGACTTGCGCGACGCGGCGTCCTTGTACGGATAAGAAAAAGATAGCCTCCGCCATATCTCCCGGCCGGATTCCGGGCCGCAACCCTCCGGCTCCGCAGCCAAAAGCGAGCTGAAATACACGTCCCGGCTGCTTTCACGTCCGGCCGCGCGAAGCAGGTCCGCCTTGGAAAGACCCTCTATGCGCAGTTTCGTGTCCCGGACCGCCGGCAGCAGAAGCTCCATGTAGGAGCGGCCTTCTATGGACATGTCCGGACGGCCGAGATTCTTTGTCCCGCCCCGTATGCTTCCCAGCAGGATCAGCCTGTCCATGGCCCGCGTACACGCTACGTATAAAATACGTATTTCTTCCGCCAGATCCTCCCGTGCTTTTTTTCGTTCGATCATGCTCTGCAGCAGCGTCTTCCGGTAAAGCCCCTCGGCGGGGTCCGTCCAGCGCAGCGCCAGGCCGATGTCCTTGTGTATGGCGACGCTGCGGGACGAATCCGACCGAAAGCGCTTGCCCAGCCCGGCGACGATGACGACGGGAAATTCCAGCCCCTTGCTTTTATGGATGGTCATGATGCGCAAAACCTCTTCGCTTTCGCCTATAAGCTTTGCCGGGGCCGTGTCCACCCGCCTTTTCACATGCTCCGCGTAGGTGATGAAGCCTTGCAGGCCCTTCATGTGCGTGCTTTGGAAGTCCAGCGCCTTGTCCGCCAACGCGCGCAGGTTGGCCTGCCGCTGCCCGCCGCCGGGCAGGGCGCCGGCGTAGGTGTAATATCCGCTTTCTTTCATTAATTCCCAGACGAATTCATCCAAGGGCATGAACGCGGCGTTTTCCCTCCAGCCTTCGAGGCGCGCCAGCATGGCGCTGATTTTTTCGCGCAGCCGGGGAGACGCCGTGCAAGCATCGGCACCGGCGTCAGCATCTGCGGCGGCGCAGGCAAAAACCGCTTCGTGGTAGGCGCCTTTTGGAAAAGCGAGCCGGACGTCCATCAGTTCTTCCGTGGAAAAATCGAATATGGGGGCATACATGACGCTGATCAGGGGGACGTCCCGCCGCCTGTTGTCGATCACGCGCAGCAGGTTCATGAACGTTTCGATCTCGACGGTATCGAAATAGCCCTCCCCCGCTTCCACATAGGCATCGATGCCCTGTTCGGAAAAGACCTGCCGGAAGACCTCCGCCTGTGTTTTCGCGCCCCGGAGCAGGAGCACGACGTCCCGCAGCCCGATGTCCCTTTCCTCCCCCGTTTTTGTGTCGAAAAACCGCTGTTTCGTCCCGTCGGGCGCATACAGGGTCTCCTTTACGACTGTAACCGCCGCCGCCGCTTCAAGCTCCGTTTTTTTCATTTCGGCGATGGTCTGCGCCGCTTCGCCGCCGTCCCTGGCGACCTTCTGGGTTTCATCCGGCGTTCCGGTCCATTCGGGCGTTTCGGGCGCGGCGGATTCTTCCTCCGGGGCGCCGTCGTCTATCACATAGAAC
>JAITOE010000109.1 GCA_031290135.1 Eubacteriales Family XIII. Incertae Sedis bacterium | reverse complement strand
GACGGTCTTTTTTCCGTCAGGCTTCGTTGGCGGAACCCGTTGATACAGCCAGTATCAGCGGAACCCGCCGCCTTGCCTGGCGAAAAAAATCCTCGCCACTTTGTCCAATGTTTAATTGTTTAATTGTCGGAGCAATAACATCAGGAATTATTTGCAAAATCACCTTTTTTGTAGTACAATATACAAAAATAGCAAATGCTCCGTCATTGCGAGCGGAGCGAAGCAATCCAGAGCATGTGATTGCTTCACGGAAGATGACGCCCGCCCCCCGGCCGGGTGCTTCGTTCCGCACTTTTCAATAGGAGGTATTTTGTAAGATGAAACGTAGCGCTTCTGTTGCCTTGAAATTATCCGTCGCCATTCTTGTGATGCTTGTGATCCTGGCGGCTGCCGTCGTGGCTGTCAGCGTGTATTTCTACCAACGGGACGTATTTGACTCGAACGCGCAGCTCGCCATGTCCATCGCCGAGACGGCGGCCGCCGCAATTGACGGCGACAGCTACGAGCGGGTCGCGAACGCGTCCGACGCAAACAGCCTGGCCTGGAACGACCTGAAACAAGACTTTGACGCCATCAAGACGGCGACGGACGTCATGTACCTGTACGGGCTGAACAACGACGTGGACGGAAAAATCAAATACGTCGTGGAAGGCATGAAACCGAGCGACGACCCGGAAAACATCGGGTCATTCGGCGAAGTGGAACCGGAAGAGACGTATGCGGAGGAAACGTTCACGACCCTGAACACCGGACAGCCCCTGCCGACTGCCATCTACGAAAGCGAAGGCTACGGCATGATGGTTTCCGGCTTTGCGCCCGTCCTGAACGCCGCCGGCAACGTGGTGGGCGTGGTCGGCGCCGACATCTCGGTGAACACCGTGGTCGCCAGCGTCCGGGGCTTCGCCATCCGCCTCATCATCGCCTCCTTGGTCATACTGGTTTTAGCCTGCCTTTTCACGCTTCGCCATACCGGGCGTAGCATCGGGGCGCCCGTGAAAAAATTAGCGGAGACCGCCTGCGCCATCGCGCTGGGCGACGTCGGCGCCGATGTGGAGGCCTCGCGCAAGAAAGACGAAATCGGCCGCCTCTCGGCAGCCTTTTGCCAGATGACGGAAAGCATGCGCGGGCAGGTCAAAACGCTGGAACATATCGCGGACGGGGATTATACCCAGAGCATAGAGCTGCGTTCGGAGAACGACGCCGTGAACAACGAGATCCGCAAGATCCTGCATAACAACGTGGAACTGATATCCCATATTAAAGAAGCGTCGCGGCAGGTGGCGGCGGTGGCGTCGCAGATTGCGAGCAGCGCGCAGTCCTTGGCGGCAGGTTCCATGGAACAGTCAAACGCCATGCAGGAACTCTCCGCCACGGTCGCCCAGGTGCGGCAGCAGGCAGAACAAAACGCGAAACTTGCGGACGAGACGGCGGAAAACGCGGAACAGGCTGGCAGCCTGATGAACAACAGCATCGAATATATGAGTGGCATGACGGACGCCATGACAGAAATCAATGCAAGCAGCCAGAACATCGCAAAGGTCATAAAGGTCATAGACGACATCGCGTTCCAGACCAACATCCTGGCGTTGAACGCCGCCGTGGAAGCGGCGCGCGCGGGAGAGCAGGGAAAAGGCTTCGCGGTGGTGGCAGGCGAAGTCCGCAACTTAGCGGCCAGAAGCGCGGCGGCCGCCAAGGAAACGGAAGACCTGATAGACGGCAGCATGCGGAACGTGCAGACGGGGAAGGACGTGTCCGGAAAAACCAGCGACAGCCTCCTGCGCGCGGGGGAAATTTCATTAGGCAACACGGAACACATGCTGCAGCTGCGGCAGGGTTCCGCGGAGCAAAGCGCCGCCATCAGCGAAATCACCGGGAGCATGGACAATATTTCGGCGGTGGTGCTGACAAACACGGCGACTGCGGAGCAGAGCGCGGCGGCGGCGGAAGAAATGAGCGCGCAGTCGGCCCTGCTGGCGGAAATCATATCCGGCTTCAAGCTGCCCGGACTGGACGACATCCATGAAATCCCTGAAATCCCGGAAATTGCCCTGCTTGACGCATAGGGCATAGTGTGATACAATGACCTGAGAACAGCTGTTGTATCTGTTGAACTGCCCTCCGGCTTTGCCGGAGACGGCGACACTGCCCCTCGCTGCGTTCCGCGACTCTCCGACGCGATACACGGCAGGCGGCATGAAAGAAAGAAGGAGAAAAACAACCATGATTGACCAGGCAAAAAAAACGCAGATCATCGACGACTACAAAATGAAAGAAGGGGACACGGGTTCCCCGGAGGTCCAGGTGGCCATCCTGACCTACAGAATCAACGATTTAAACGAGCATCTGAAAATTCACAAGAAAGACCATCATTCCAGGCGGGGCCTGCTGAAAATGGTCGGCCAGAGGAGAAACCTGCTCAATTATCTCCGGAACAAGGATCTGGAACGTTACAGGGTCCTGATAGGCCGTCTGGGACTCAGAAAATAACAGGGAAACAACAAAGCGGGGCATACCCTCGCTTTCGTTTTTTTGCGCCTTGCAAAACGCAGGGTGCGCAGAGGCGCGGGAAGATGCCCCATGGCGGGAACCGATAAGTTCCGGCAGTGCGCCTTGTAGAAGAAAAGAGAAAGATTAACAGGAGGAAGTTGTTAATGAGATTTACAGATTACAAGACGTACAGGACCGCGGTCGGAGGAAGGTTGCTGCAAATAGAGATCGGGAAGGTCTGCGAACAGGCGAACGGGCAGGCCACCGTCCGCTACGGGGACACGGTTGTGAACGTGACGGCCACCGCGTCCAAGGCGCCGCGGGCGGACATCGATTTTTTCCCGCTGAGCTGCGATTATGAGGAAAAAATGTACGCCGCCGGAAAAATCCCCGGCGGGTTCATCAAGAGGGAAGGGCGTCCGTCGGAGAGAGCGGTCCTGTGTTCAAGGCTTATGGACAGACCGTTGCGCCCCTTGTTTCCCAAGGGCTTTTTCAACGACGTGCAGGTGGTCGCCGCCGTCATGTGCGTGGATCCGGACTGTCCGCCGGAGATTGCCGCGATGATCGGCTCTTCGGTGGCGCTTTCGATTTCGGACATTCCCTTTGACGGGCCGACCGGCTCGGCAATCATCGGGCTTGTGGACGGCAAGTTTGTCCTCAACCCCACCCAGGCGGAACGGGAGGCCGGCAAGCTCCACATGGTGGTATCGGGTACCAGGGACGCCATCATGATGGTGGAAGCCGGGGCAAGCGAAATACCGGAAGAACAGATTTTGGACGGCATTTTGTTCGCCCACGAAGAGATCAAAAAATTAATAGAATTTATCGATGAAATCATTGCCGAGGTGGGGAAACCCAAACGGGAGATCGTCCTGTACACGCCGCCGGCGGACATCGACGAGGCCGTCAGGGGCTACGCCGCCGAAAAGATGCGCGCCGCAATCCAGACGTTCGACAAGCTGGAGCGCCTTGCGAACATGGACGCCGTGGAGGCGGAGACGAAGGAACATTTCGCGGGGATATACCCGGATAACGGCAAAGACATCGGGAACGTGCTGTACAGCGTCAGAAAAGAGCAGGTGAGGGGCATGATCCTGGATGAGGGGATTCGCCCGGACAACCGGAAAACAGCGGAAATAAGGCCGATCTGGTGTGAAACGGGCTTCCTCCCGCGGACGCACGGAACCGGGCTTTTCACGAGGGGACAGACACAGGTCCTGTCCGTGGCGACGCTTGCGCCCCTCGGAGACGCGCAGACCATAGACGGCATCAGCGACGAAGTGGAGAAGCGCTACATGCACCACTACAATTTTCCGCCGTATTCCGTCGGGGAAGCGCGTCCCCTGCGCAGTCCCGGCAGACGCGAGATCGGACACGGCGCACTGGCGGAGCGGGCGCTGCTGCCGGTGCTGCCCGGCGAGGCGGAGTTCCCTTACGCCATCCGCGTGGTGTCGGAGGTGCTTTCTTCCAACGGCAGCACGTCCCAGGCCTCCGTCTGCGGCAGCACCCTGGCGCTGATGGACGCCGGCGTGCCGATCTCCGCGCCGGTGGCGGGCATCGCGATGGGACTCATTGAACGCGACGGGAAAATTGCGATCTTGTCCGACATCCAGGGCATGGAAGACTTTCTGGGGGACATGGACTTCAAGGTCGCAGGGACGGAAAAAGGCGTCACCGCCATCCAGATGGACATAAAGGTACACGGGCTTTCCAAACAGATCCTGCAGGATGCCCTGGCACAGGCCCATGAAGGCAGAATGCACATCATGAGCAAGATGCTGGAAGAGATTCAGGCGCCCAGGGAAGAAATGTCGCCCTACGCGCCGCGTATCATTTCCATGCAGATTGACGTGGATAACATCCGGACGGTCATCGGTCCGGGCGGAAAGACCATCAACCGGATCATCGCGGAAACCGGCGTGAAGATAGACATCGACGACACCGGCCTCATCTACATCGCCGCGCCTGACATGGAAGCGGCGGAGCGGGGCGTGGCAGCCATCGAGATGCTTCTGAAAAATGTGGAAGTCGGAGAAATCTATGAGGGAAAAGTGACGCGGCTCATGGCTTTCGGCGCATTTGTAGAGGTGCTTCCGGGCAAGGAGGGGCTGCTGCATATTTCCAGAATGGAGAACAAGCGCGTCGAAAAGGTGGAGGACGTGGTCAGCGTGGGGGACATGGTCAAGGTCAAGGTCTTTGAGATCGACAGCCAGGGACGCATCAACCTGACGCGCAAGGAGCTGCTGTAAATATAAACCGCCGCCGCAGGACGGGCGAACCCTGCGGCGGCGATCAATATACACGCGTACCTGTAAATTATCGAAAGGAGGAAATGCATGGAAGCACTGGAAAGTTTAGAGAGCCATGGAGCCATTAGCCTTATTCCCGTTCTTTGCGTCATCGTGGCAGCCGTCATCACAAGGCGGGCCGTGGAAGCGCTTTTGCTCGGAACACTGATCGGATCGGTCATCATATCCGTGGTTACGGAAACGGAATCCAGCTGGTGGGGAACCTGGTTCGACTTCACGCTGGCGGAAATCGGGGATTCCGCGTATTACATTATCATGTTCGGCATGTTCGGCGCGCTGATCCGGCTTTTGGATGATTCGGGGGCGGCATTAGGATTCGCCGACGTGGGGGCGAAAGTCGCCAATTCCAGAAAAAAGACCCTGATCGCCACATGGATACTCGGCATCGTTATTTTTATCGAAGACTACCTGAACGCGCTCGGCGTCGGCGTGGCCATGCGCACCCTGACGGACAAATGGAAGATATCAAGAGAATTTTTAGCATTTCTGGTAAATTCAACCGGAGCCGCCGTCTGCATCCTCGTCCCCATTTCCACATGGGGCGTCCTGTATTCCAGCCAGATCAACGATCTGGCGCTGATCGGCATGAGCGGCGTGGAAGCCTACGCCCGCTCCATCCCCTTCATGCTCTACGCCTGGGTGGCGGTCATCGTCGTCCCGCTCTTCTGTCTGGGTATCATTCCGCTCTTCGGCCCCATGAAAAAAGCGGAAGCGCGCGCCACATCCACGGGGAAGACATTTCCGGACTGGTATTATGAAGGCGAGCGCGCGGACGAACTCGGCGCGGGCATTAAGCCCTCCAGCGCGTGGAATTTCATCGTGCCCATCGTCGTCATGGTGATCGTCACGCTCATTTCGGACTTCGACATCACGCTGGCGGTCATCGTCAGCTACGTGATTTGCTTCGTCATGCTGTTCTGCCAGAGAAAGGTGAAGCTGGGAGATTTCATGGACAAGCTGGTTCTCGGCTTTAAAGACATGCTCTATGTGACGATGCTGGTCCTGATCGCGTTCATGCTGCAGGACGTCAACGACGCGCTGGGCCTTACGCCTTTCGTCATCAAAAGCGTGGCGCCCGTCCTGAGCCCCGGCCTTTTCCCCATGATCGCTTTCATCGTGGTGGCGGTGCTGGCGTTCTGCACCGGCAGCTTCTGGGGCGTCGCAATGATCTCTTTCCCGATCATCCTCCCGCTGGCGCTGGCGATGGACGTCAACCCGTTCTTAGCCATCGGCGCGGTGGCCGCAGCGACTTCATTCGGCAGCCACGCCTGCTTCTACAGCGACGCGGTTACGGTGACGGCGGCTTCGACGGGCATCCGGAACATGGACTACGCCAAGACGTCAATCCCGCTCATCATGGTTCCTTTCGCCATCGCCATCATACTGTATCTGATTGTGGGCTTTGCGCTTGCATAGAAAGGAATCATCATCATAGACGCACGTTAGAAAGGAATCGGCATGGACAAAGGGAAGGTAATGATCGGCATGACGCAGTTTGCCTGCGTTTCTGACCGGGAGGCGAACGTGGCCAAGGCGGAAGAGCAAATTCGTGCCATGGCGAAAAAAGGCGCGAAGATCATCTGCACGCAGGAGCTGTTTTCCGGCATGTATTTCGCGCAGATCATCGACTACACGAAATACGACTGGGCGGAACCGGCGGACGGCCCCACGAACAAACGCATGCAGGCGCTGGCCCGCGAATTGGACGTGGTCATCGTAAGCTGTTACTACGAATACGCCATGGACGGCGTGTATTTCAACGCCGCCGCAGTCTTTGACGCGGACGGGACGCTTCTGGGCAACTACCGGAAACACCATATTCCGGAAGGCCCGCAGTATCTGGAAAAATACTATTTTACCCCCGGAGATTCGCCCTACCTCGTGTTCCGCTCCAAATACGCTGCTTTCGGCGTGCTGATCTGCTGGGACGAATGGTTTCCGGAACCGACGCGGATTTTGGCGCTGAAAGGGGCGGATTTCATCTTTTACCCCTCCGCCATAGGTTCTGAGCCGGACAATCCGGAGCTGGACACGTCGCAGACCTGGGTGGACGGCATACGCGGCCACGGCATACACAACAATTTTTATGTATGCGCCTGCAACCGCGTCGGACGCGAGGACGCGGCGGACGGCAGCGGCCACATGGAGTTTTACGGTCGGGGCTTTGTGTCGGATCCCTGGGGCAAGCTCATTGCCGAGGGCAAACGCGGGCAGGAGGATCTGATCGTGGCGGAGCTGGATCTGGACGAGATCAAACGGGCGCGGGACATCCTGCAGTTCCACAGAGACAGACGCCCGGACAGCTACGGCGAAATCCTGAAGCTGCGCATAGGGGAATGAAGCACCCGTCATTGCGAGCGAAGTGCCCGTCATTGCGAGCGAAGC
>JAITOE010000094.1 GCA_031290135.1 Eubacteriales Family XIII. Incertae Sedis bacterium | reverse complement strand
CGTTTTGCTGTCCGCGGGGCGCCTCCGCGCAAGGCGGTGCTTCCTGTAAATCTTGTGGATCTGTTCCAAATTGGGTTTTATTTCGCGCAGAAAGGCTATGGTGAAATCCCGGAAGCCTTCCGTGTACGCATCTAAGGAATAGGTGTTCAGTTCTTTCCCCAGCGATTCCGCGAAGAGCAGCGCCAGGCCGTGGTTGTTGATGAAACTGGTGAACAGCATCGTTCCGCGCTGCTCCGTAAGGAGGACGCCGACGGCTTCCGCACCCATCAGGTCCGCGCAGTTTATGCAGAAATCGAAAAGCCGTTCTTCTTTTTCGAGAATTTCCTCGAAGCTTTTGAGAGGCGCGAGAATGTCCAAAATGTAAATTTCATCGATATAGGCGCCGAGAACGCGCTTGATCTCCTGCCACGGCAGGTTTTCCACGCTTTTTTGATCCAGCGCCGCGACGATGCGCGCGCCGTCCGCCGCTTTCCGGAGAAGCGCCCCGTACAGCGTGGCGGAAAGTATGTCGCTTGAAAGGATCAGGAAGCGTCCTCCTTCCGTCCCGGAAGCCAGCTGGAACACCTGGTGCAGCGAACTGGCCTCTTCCATGGCGGCCATCGTGTAAGGCAGCGCCAGATCCGGGGAATAATGCACCACGGGGTTTGTGCCCGACAGGATCGCATAGCCCTCCGCCGTGATCTGGCCGTAATTAAAATCGATGTCGGCGATGCTGTCCAAGTGGAGCGGGATGGCCGACAGGGACGTGATGCAGATCACCGGGTCGCCGGGCTTGAACTCGTCGCGCCGGGCGTATTGTTTCCCGATTTCATCGACCTCGCCATAAAATATGCCGCCGCTTCCCGTGGCGGGGTTGTGTATCTTCCCGCGTTTCTTGATGATGTCAAAAATTTTTTCTTTTATTTTCAGCGCGTCGTAATCACATTCTGAACACAGTTGCCGGAAGCTTGCCTCTTCCAGCTTGATGTTCCGGATCCGGACGCGCATCTCTTTGCCGCGCAGATCTCTGCTGTTGTCAAGGCGCCAGGCGGCGACAGGAATCGCCCAAGTTGGTTCAATAACGCGTTCCACCCCAAAATCCAAGTCCATATCAATCTCCTTTACACAGTAATACACATCTATTGTAGCTGGTTTTTGTAATAAAGTAAAGTAATTATGTGTTTTTTGAAAAAAAATGATCGAAATTGAAATTGTAAAATGCTTGCGGTTATGAATCTTATGTAATACTGATCGCCTCGATGGGCGGACAAAACCGCTGCGCCCGCGTCATTGCGAGCGCAGCGAAGCAATCCGTCTGCCGGGCGGACAAAACCGCTGCGCGGTTATTGTTTACATTATTGTTATATATTTGAACTTTATATTTTCGGCGCAAAAATGGTTGACAGCCGTGCCGGAGTTGTTGTACAATAACTATAGTGCGGCTATTACATTGCTCCGGCCACTTTATGAAGCCGGATTTGCCGGAGTGGCGGAATTGGCAGACGCACAGGACTTAAAATCCTGCGGTTCGTGAGAATCATACCGGTTCGATCCCGGTCTCCGGCACCATTGTCACAAACCACTTGTCACAGACCTTTTCATACCTGACGTCGCGGGGTGGAGCAGTTGGTAGCTCGTCGGGCTCATAACCCGAAGGTCATTGGTTCAAATCCTTTCCCCGCAACCACGTGAAAACCCTTGGAATCCCAATGATTCCAAGGGTTTTTATTTGGCTTGGTTTTTCCAGTTTTTAGGCTACTGATGCTCCTGTTTTATCCCATTCCCACGGGTTAAGTGTGTGAGTTGGTGTGCAAGTTTTTGCGCGGGCGAGTGCAAAATGCCCCGCCGCCCCGCCGTCTCACCGCATGCGGAACACCTTGCCTTTCGGCACGAAAGGCAGGTGTGCGCCTGCCGGGATGAGGAAGGCGTGTTCCCTGCCGTGGAAGATGAGCCGCGCTTCGCACATCGCGTCCGTGATGATGAGGATAGGCGCGGTTTCCGGGAAGTCTTTCGCGCGAAGCAGCAGATCGATGCCCGGCTGCAGCACCGTCCCCCCGCGCCCCCTGACCCTGACCGTGCCCGCGATGTCCTCCGGCGGCATGTATCCCTGATCGTAGGCATCGGCGTCGCAAAACACGACGCGGGCGGCGGGCACGTCCCTCGCCCCGCTGTAACTGGCGATGGCGCCCAGCGCCGCAGCCAGCAGCCCGCGCTCCATGGAGCCGGACGTGTCAAGCACGACCCCGAAGGTGCGCCCGTCCATGGCCCCCTGCGGAACGACCCAGTTCGGGCGCGGGATGTCCGGCGTCGCGGACTGGCGGCGGCTGGCCCGCGCATACGACCGTTTCTTCTCGACGGGCGCGAACTGCCCGTCGAACCACCGCGCCAGTTCCACGTCCCATGGGATGGGCGGATGGGCAAGCGCGCGGATTTCCTCCACCAAACCCGCCGGCAGATACCCGCGCCCCCGCTCCTGATGGTACGCGAGGCCCTGCCCCAGCGCGCGGCGGTAGAAATCATCCAGGCCGACTGCCCCGTCTCTTTTCTGCCAGCCCGGATCCCCCGGCACGATGTCGCCGGCGCCGAAACCGCCGAAAGTGTCCATGTCCAAATAGGCGCGCATGTCGCCGGCGATTTTGTCATACACGGCTTCCGCGCTCATATTTTTGAATTGCACGTCGTACAGCGCCCCCTCCGGCCGCTCCCCTACCCCCATTTCCGCCAGCCACATGTTGATCACGAAATCGCAGGCGACATTCCACAGATAGGCGTTCCGCCACTCGCAGCGGACGTCGTGGCGCAGCGCCGCGTGCAGGAACTCGTGCGCCATCACAAAACGCAGTTCTTCCTCATGGAGGGCCGCGTGGGGATTGATATAAATTTCACAAAGCGAGGGCGACACGGCGGCGATGCTGATATCCATGCGGCCGAGAAGCTTCGGATCGTCGATGATCTTGAAGCTGGCGGCCACCGCGCCCAGCAGCGGATAGCTTGAAATAAACCATTCTTTCGCGCGGCTTATCCTGTTTTCGTATCTGCCGCTCCCCAAAATGCGGTTCCCGTCTTCCCCGACGCCCGCCGCCGTGTTCACGGCGACGCGCACGGCTTCCCCCAGACCCATGGCGAACGCCGCCTGCCAGTCGGTGCCCCGGCCCTGGTTTTGATCCCCGTCCTGGTTGAAAATCATGTCCGTCTGCCCCGGTCCCGCCGTTCCGAACCCCAGGTATTCCTTGGGCGGTTCCTTCCCGTACAAACGTTCGAACAGCTTTTCTTCCGTGCCGAAAGCGGGCGGCGCGTCCAAAAACGGCTCCGGCGGGGCGCCGAGCTTCATGTCCGCCAGAAATTTCGCCGCCGCGCAGTCGCAGACGAGATTCCAGAGCCTCGCGTCCGCAGTTTCCCTGAAATGCCCCATGCCCAGGTGCAGCAGGCAGTGCGCCAGCACCCAGCCCCATTCCTCCGGTTCCGCGCGGCGTTTCGGATGGCAAAAAATGTCCCCGTTTCTGCAGACCGCGGCCCAGCCGTTCGCGGGGAACGGCGTTTTTTCCATGCGGTAGATGCTCGCGCCGTGCGCCAAGGCCCCGAACATGTGGAAATCGTAGAGCATGCTGCAGCCCTGGTTGAAATGCTTCAGGGCGACGTCGATATTCCCGTTCCCCTTTTTCTTCGTTTTCGAAGGCATCATTTCCCCTTCTTTTTCGCGGCGAGCCTGGGCAGGTCGCGGACGATCTCCACCATGAACCAGTCCGGCAGCGCGGCTTCATCCGACGGCGCCACCGCCATCTGCGCGATTTCAAGGCTGATGTTCGCCAGATCCTGCATCAGCACCTTTGCGCGGACGGCCAGCGACTGCACGTTTCCGGAAAGCTTGCTCTTGTTGGCGGGGAGTTCTTTGACCAACTGGGCGCGGAAACTCTGCGCCAGAAAATAGAGCGCGTCCCTGTCTTCGGGCGCGGAGGGCCACTTCTGCTCGCCGCTTAAGATGGCGGACAGCGCATAACGGTTGCGGATCTGCTTTACGAAGGCGCGGAACTGCGTGGCGTGGTGCGGGGAGAGGCAGCCGCCCGCCAGTATCTCCATCTGTTTGTCGGAAACCTCGTCCCCGTGGCTGCGCAGCGCGTCGGAAAGGATGTGCCACGAGCGCGGCGAGGAAAAAGCCTCTTCGGTTTTCGGGGGCTGCTGCCACAGGTGGTCTGGCCGCAGGCCGATATATTCCAGGATGTAGGGATGGATGCCGTTGTTTTTCGCCCATGTGAGCCATTCCCTGTGCGAAGCGGTAAGCTCCACATGGAACATGCGGTTGATCAGGGCCGACGACATGGGCTTCACGATGGCGTTGTCCTGCGCGCGGTTGCCCGCCCCGATGATGATGGAGCCTTTCGGAAGCTGGTATTCGCCCACGCGCCTGTCGTGGATCAGGCTGTAAAATGATTTCTGCACCTCCTGCGAACAGGCGTTCAGCTCATCAAGGAACAGGCAGTACGCCTCGTCCCGCGCAATGCTGCGCGGCGGGCAGAAGACGCTTTTCCCGTCAACGATCTGCGGCACGCCTATGATGTCTTCAGGCGCAAGCTGGCTGCCAAGCAGCGACACGCACGCAAGCCCTAATTCCCCCGCGAAATTCTCCACGATGGAGCTTTTGCCGATGCCCGGCGCACCCCATATGAAGACAGGGCGCACGGTCGCCACATTCAACAGAATATCGAGCAGCTGTTTTTGATCTACTGTGACAGGTATGTTCATTTTTTGCTCCTATTAAACGCCGGCTGCGGCGCGCGGAAAGTTTTCCATGCTTTGCTCCATTCCGCCGCGGCTGCCGGCACCGCAATCCGTTTCTTTGCATATTATCGCATATTGCGGGCGAAATTATACGGCGGGATTTGAATTGTAACGGAATGTTAAAGATGGCGTAACACGGTTTCAATAATAAGCAATGGCATCGTCCGCCCGCACATATAATTAAAATTTCATATAGGGAGATAATTTTTTTTAATTTTACAGGCGAAGACGGGTGTGCTATTTTCAATATGTGGCCATCTATCATGCGGCGGGCGGCAATGACCGGGGGGAATTCCATATGAACAAAGGCGGGCTGGAAAGACGGCTTAGGGCACCCAAGGCATTTGAACTTATAAAAACCGCGGAAGAAGCGGCGGAAATCGTCCGGGACGGAATGGTCATCGGAGCTTCCGGCTTTACCCCTTCCGGCTATCCGAAAGCAGTGCCGCTGGCAATCGCCGCGCGGGCAGCGCAGGCAAATGAAAATGCCCGTTTTCAACTCAGCCTTTACAGCGGCGCATCCGTCGGTCCGGAAATAGACGGAGCCTGGGTCGACGCGGGCATACTTAAAAAACGTCTCCCCTATCATACCGACGAAAAGATCCGGAACAGCATCAACAACGGAACCGTTGAATACGTCGATCTCCATTTATCCCATTCCACGCAGTATGTAAATTACGGATTTCTCCCAAAAATAGACATCGCCATCGTAGAAGCGCTCGCCATTACGGAAAACGGCGACCTGATACCGACAAGCGGCATCGGCAACACGCCCGCCTTCGTCAAACAGGCAGACAAAGTGATTGTTGAGGTCAATCTTTTGAAACCCATGGAACTGGAGGGCATGGCGGATATTTATGTCACCGAAAACCCGCCGAACCGCAAACCCATCCCCATCCTGCATACAAGCGACCGGATCGGGACGCCGTGGATCGAATGCGGTTTTGACAAGATTGCCGCCATTGTCCTGACGGAAATGCAGGATCAGACCAGACCTCTGGCCGAGGCAGGCAGCACAGAAAAGCAAATCTCGAAAAACATCATTCGCTTTCTTTCAGACGAGGTAAAATCCGGCCGGCTTACAAAAAACCTGCTGCCGCTGCAATCCGGCATCGGAAGCGTCGCGAACGCCGTGTTTTACGGGCTTTGCGAGTCTGAATTTGAAGGAATTACATGTTATACCGAAGTGGTTCAGGATTCCATGCTGGCGCTGCTTCGGACGGGCAAGGCCACCGCCGCGTCCACCACGGCAGTCAGTCTCTCCCCTGACGCGCTGACCCGGTTTGAAAAAGAAATCGCTTTCTTCCGGGAAAAAATCATTCTCCGGCCACAGGAAATCAGCAACAGCCCGGAGGTCGCGCGAAGGCTTGGCGTCATTGCCATGAACACCGCCATCGAAGCTGACATTTACGGAAACATCAACTCAACCCATATTATGGGCTCAAAGATCATGAACGGCGTCGGAGGCTCCGGCGATTTCGCCAGAAACGGCTACATCACCATTTTTGCGACGGCATCCACCGCAAAAAACGGGGCGATATCCTCCATCGTGCCCATGGTTTCCCATGTGGACCACACGGAACACGACACCATGGTTATCGTCACAGAGCAAGGCTATGCCGACCTGAGAGGCCTTTCGCCAAAAGAACGCGCCGTAAAGATCATGGAAAACTGCGCGCATCCGGATTACAAAGAAAAACTGTTTGCTTATTATGGCCGCGCGCTGCAGTCCGGGCCGAAACATACACCGCATATATTAGAAGAAGCATTAAGCTGGCATATCGCCTTTCAGAAAAACGGAAGCATGTTATGACAGCGGCAAGCTGTATTCTGTATTAGAATAATCTATGCTAAGATAAGTTTTTCTAATTATACATTTCTTTCCAAATATGTTATCGTGAATGTGATGTAACGCAATTGTAACATAACCGCAAACAGCTTGTAGTCAGTCCGTCTGTATTGACAAGGAAGGGGAGCCATGGCAAAATATGATATTTTCACGGCCGTTGCATTGCAGAATGAAATTAAAGTGATCGAAGAACGTTCTGATCTCCAAAAAAACCTGGACAGGGTCTTGAAGCTGATTGATTACGCCCCGCAGAGCCAGGTTGCGGCAAGGGGCAGCTACGAAGGCAGCTGGGCACCCATCAAGCTGATTTCCGCCGCTGAATTTTTTATTCAGGGGCATGACGGAGGCTGGCCTTATGAGCATTACATAAAGAACGTCGTCGTGGATCTGCCCGGCCCCGAAATCGATCAGATCGCAAAAAAGTGCAAAGAATACGGCATCTATTTTGCCGGCTGCGTGCTTGAACGCGATCAGGAATTTAACGACGGTATCATCTGGAACACGCAATTCATCATTGACCCCAAAGGCGAGATCATCCACAAATATCGTAAATTTGCAAACGCGATTCATTTCGAACTCAATATCAGCCCGCATGACATCAAGGATAAGTACGCGGAAAAGCATGGCGGCGATCAATTATCCACTTGGTTCCCTGTCACAGATACGGAAATCGGAAAAATCGGAACCATCACCTGCATGGACGGCCATTTTCCGGAAAACGCACGGGCTTTGGGCATTCAGGGCGCGGAAATCATCCTGCATCCCCTCTTCGCCGCGCCGATCATGACAAAACCGCTTGATATCTGGCAGACGTTGAACCGGGCGCGCGCATGGGAGAACATTTGCTATGTCGTCGGCGCGTCATGGGGCGAGATTCAAGGGAACCGGCAGAAAACCTTTGCGCCGGGCCAAGCCATGATTGTCGATTACAACGGCGTGGTTCAGGCGCTCGCCGATTATCCGGGCGAAGGCATGGTTACGGCCACCATTAACCTGGAAGAACTCCGCAGACGCAGGCTGGATCCTTCGCGGAATTTCCCGACGCAGCTTCGCACAGATGTTTACAGGCAGATTTACGAACAAGAGATTTATCCTGCAAACATGTTCCTCGACCATGTTCCTACGACCAGAAAAGAGCGTGAATCCGTCCCTATCATCAAGCAATTCGTTGAAAAAGGGATCTATGTCCTTCCTGAAAAAGTGCCTGATTGGTATAAATAGGGTAAACGGAGGCGCACAGAATGGCGGCAGAACTGTTTACAAAACTGTATGACGATGTCGGCGAGGCGGCAACGCCTGTCCTTTGACAAACCGGGCATTCCTGTATAAAAATCCCTGTGATAGAAGCGCTTTGGTTGGGAGGAAAATATTGTAATGGATGGAAATGTCGTTGCAATCGCAGGCATCGCAATCATGTTGGGACTGATTTTTCTGGGCGTGAACATCGGGCTCAGCATGTTCATTATCGGGTTTTGCGGCTATGCTTATGTGTTAAACTTCCATGCGGCGCTGTCAAGCCTCGGAAATTTTTCGACAGGCAGCTCAATGAGTTACACGATGACGGTCATCCCGCTTTTCGTTTTAATGGGAAACTTTGCGTTCCATTCCGGGATCAGCGACGGCCTTTTTACAACCACCAGAACCTTGTTCGGACGGATGCGCGGCAGCTTGGCGTATGCCAGCATCGTTGCCTGCGCCCTCTTTGGCGCGATCTGCGGCTCGCTTGCGGCAACCACTGCAACCATGTCCAGGGTTGCGCGGCCTGTCATGAGTAAAAATGGCTATAAAGATGAAATTATCGGCGGTACGCTTGCGGTTTCCGGTACGCTTGGAACCCTGATTCCGCCCAGTACGCCGTTCATTATCTTCGGCCTTATGACAGAAACGTCCATCGGCAAGCTGTTCGCCGCAGGTGTTATGCCCGGAATCGTCATGGCCATTTGCTTCTGTCTCACGGTTTTCATTACGGGACAAAAAGACAAAAACGCTTTCCCCGCAGGAGAAGTTTACACGCTCAAACAAAAGCTGGTCTCTCTGAAGGGCTTTATCGGAATGTTCATTCTCTTTTTCCTTGTTTTGGGCGGCATCTTTTCCGGCATCACTTCCGTGACGGAGGCGGCGGCGATTGGCGCCCTTGTATCGCTGATTTTCCTCATCCTGCGCCACAGGCTGAATAAGACAAACTTTTTCGGAAGCTTGCTGGATACGATTAAAACCTTGGGGATGGTCATGATTACGCTCGTCGGCGCAGGCGTGTTCGGGACTTTTTTAACCATCACGAAGCTCCCCACAAACCTTGCAAGCTGGGTCGAGACGCTCAATGTGTCACCGGTTGTTGTTATCCTTATTATTTTGATCCTGTATGCGCTCCTCGGCTGTGTGATGGATACGCTGGCGCTCATGATTCTGAGCGTTCCGATTTTTGTCCCCATCATCTCCGCCCTTGGCTACGATGTGATCTGGTTTGGCGTGATCATCGTCATGATTATGAACATGGGCGCTGTCACGCCGCCGGTCGGACTCAGCTGTTATGTTGCAAGCGGCGTTATGAAAATTCCGCTCAGCAAAGTTTTTCGGGGTGTGGTTCCATTCCTGCTCGCGTTCATTGTTTCACTGATCATCGTTTTGGCTTTTCCGCAGATAGCGCTCTGGCTGCCCAATCTCGTGAGAGGCTAACGCTTATTGCGCCGATAACTAAACCTTGGAGCCGCGAC
>JAITOE010000212.1 GCA_031290135.1 Eubacteriales Family XIII. Incertae Sedis bacterium | reverse complement strand
TTTGGCTTCGGAACCATAACCATTGTATCAGAGGAGGGTTTCTGTTGCACCAGGCAACGCTACTGCTCTGCCGGTTCACCCACGCATAGCGTGGGGCTTAATGTATTGACGAGTTATGTGTTACGGCGGTTTTTCCAACGGTCACGCGATCGCGCAGGCTTTAGGCGGTGTCTATCATGAACACAAGCTCGTCCATGGACACTGTTGCGCCATCACGCTTCCGGCTGCGGTTCGCTGGCACGCCAACACAAGCGCAGGCCAGATCCGTAAGCTTGCAGACAGCTTCGGTGTTCCGTATGGCGCGGATGAAATCAGCAGCATAGTTGCAGACCGCCTCGCTAAGGCCATCATTGCATTTAGCAAAAACTGTGGCATGCCCGCCCTTCGTGTGACGCTTGAGAAATATGGCATTCATGACGATAAGGATACTTTCGTCAAGAAAATGCTTCCGGCTGTCAAGCAGGATAGCATGAGCAGCAAGTGGCGGCCGCCCATACACGAGGATGACACGCGAATCATCGAGGTGCTAGAGTCCGTCTGGAATGACGACTAATACACGTCAAAACAAGGCCGCCCCATTCCGACTGCGTTCATCGGTTTGAGGCGGCCTTTTTATCTTTGCCGCTGTCCGTGGATTCTCTTTTTACGTTTTTTATTCGGTTACTATCCGGCCGGGGGGCGGGCGTCACATCCTCCGTCTTTGCGAGCGAAGCGAAGCAATTCACAGGCACTGGATTGCTTCGTCGCTTCGCTCCTCGCAACGACGGAGAGATTCATAACAGTCAATCACGACGGGTTCCGTTTCCCGTCGCCTGCAATGGCGAGGGATGCTTTTGTTATCCTTATGCCAGCTTCGCCGCGACGGTCTTGATCGCTTGTTCGAAAATGTCCAGTCCTGCGTCAAGCTGCGCGTCGGTCACGCAAAGCGGGCAGAGGAAACGGATCGCGTTTCCGTAGGTGCCGGCGCTCTCCAGTATCAGGCCATGGTTCCACGCTTCGGCGACGATGCCGTTCACCATGTCGGCGAAAGGTTCTTTGCCGGCCTTGGTCTTCACGAACTCAATGCCCATCATGGCGCCGACGCCCCTGACGTCGCCGATGAATTCAAAGCTGTCTTTCCATGTGTTGAAACGCTTCATGCATTTATCCGCGATCTTCAGCGCCTTGCCGGGATAGTCGTCCCGGAGCATGACTTCGATGACCTTGTTCGCGGCGGCGCAGGCGACGGCGTTTCCGCAGTAGGTGCCGCCGATGGTGCCGCCGGGCGTGCCGTCGAAGATCTCCTTGCGCGCGGTCACGGCGCTCAGCGGCAGGCCGCCGGCGATGGACTTCGCCATGGTGATGATGTCCGGCGCGCAGCCGGCTTCTTTAAAGTATTCGGACGCGAACATCCGCCCGGAGCGCGCAAAGCCCGTCTGCACCTCGTCGGTGATCATGAGGATGCCGTGCTTGTCGCAGATGGCGCGCACCGCTTTCACCCATTCGACGGGCGCCGGCACGAAGCCGCCCTCCCCCTGCACGGGTTCGAACACGATGGCCGCGACATACTGCGCCGGGGACGCGTCCATGAAGACTTCTTCCAATTTCTGTATATAGTATTTCACCGCGTCGGCCTCGCTCATGCCTGTGGGGCGCCTGTAAACATTCGGGAATTCCGCCCTGTAAATGCCGTCCGGGAACGGCCCCATGCCCACGGCGTAGGCTTTCTTGGCGGTCATGGTCATGGTGAGCATGGTCCTGCCGTGGAACGCGCCTGAAAACACGATGATGTTCGGCCTCCCCGTAAAAGCCTTGGCGATCTTCACGGCGTTTTCATCCGCCTCGGCGCCGCTGTTCACGAGCATCGTGTTCCGCACGTCGCCTTTCACGGGCGCGATCCGGTTCAGGTTTTCGGCCAGGTTCAGATAGCCCTCATGCGTGACGATGTTCATCATGGCATGAAAATACTTCTCCGACTGCTCTTTCACGGCAGCTATCAGCTCCGGGTGGCTGTAGCCGATGTTCAGCACGCCGACCCCTCCGACCCAGTCTAAGAAGATATTCCCGTCCACGTCCTCAAACATGGCGCCTTCGCCGCGTTTGATCGCCAGCGGATAGATGGATTTGATGGCGGCGGGCATCACCTGCGCCCTCTTGTCGAACATCGCTTTTGCGTTCGGGCCCGGTAACGCCGTGCTTACTTTTGGCAGTGCTTCTCTCAATGACATACTTCAACCTCCTTGTCGCCGGAATCCGGGGCGGCTGTTCCAATCGCCGAATCCCCTGCCGCCGGCATGTTCCCCAACACCTACAATAATGAACTCTGGTTCGCTATATCCAACTCAGTCAGCTTTCGGTACAGCGTCGCCCTTGAAAGTCCCAGTTCTTTTGCGACGACGTCCTTGGCTTTTCTGCCGTTGCCGTATTGTTTTAATTTTTGCAGGATGATTTCTTTTTCGTAGGTTTTTAGCTGCTCGGAGAGCGGACGTCCGCTGTCCTCCGGGTGGGCGGAAAGGGATGTCTCGCCGCGCAGCAGGCGGGCGGGGATGGCGTCTATGCCGATCCTGTCGCCAAAAGCCATGTTTACCCCGTATTCCACCGCGTTCTCCAGTTCCCGCACGTTGCCGGGCCAGTCGTAGCCCTCGTAGACGGCCTCCGCTTCCTCGGTGAAGCCGGCGAGCCGTTTGTTCATAAACGCGTTGTACTTTTTCAAAAAATGACCCGCCAGAAGCCGGATGTCCTCGCGGCGTCCCCGCAGCGGGGGCGTGGTCAGCGGAATGACGCTGAGCCTGTAGTACAGATCCTCCCGGAAGCTGCCGTGCCGGATCATTTCTTCCAGATCCCGGTTGGTGGCGGCGATGACCCTGACGTCCACGATGACGGTCTTGTTGCCGCCCACCCGTTCAAAACGCATGTCCTGCAGCACATGCAGCATCTTGACCTGCAGATGCAAGGGCATGTCGCCGATCTCGTCCAAGAAGATGGTGCCCCCGGACGCCATTTCGAACTTGCCCATCTTCCCCTTGTCGCTCGCCCCAGTAAAAGCGCCTCTTTCGTAACCGAACAGCTCGCTCTCCAGCAGGTTCTCCGGGATGGCGCCGCAGTTTACGGTGACGAAAGGCGCGCTGCTCCGGCTGCCGGAATAGTGAATGGCCTTTGCGAACATTTCCTTGCCCGTGCCGCTTTCCCCCGTAATCAGCACGGTGGAGTTGCCCCGCGCCGTGAGCAGCGCCTGGTTTTTCGCGTGCCGGACGGCCTCGCTTTCCCCTATGATGTCATCGAAGGTGTATTTCAGCGTCCCGGCATTGATGTTATAGGCCAGTTTTTCGGCTTCTTCAATGTCCCGGAACGAAATCACGGCGCCTTTTATTTCCGCCCCGCTGTAATAGGGCTTCGCCGACACGATAAAATGATAGGTTCCCTTATATGTTTTATATACTTCTTCCCGCTCCGTATAGCCCGCGCCGGTCTTCAGCACGGCCAGCGCCGGCGAGCTTAGCATGTATTTGCTGATATGGCTGCCGACGATGTCTTCCCTCAATGCCGAAAACAGCTTCGCCGCAGTATCGTTGCAATGCTTGACGTAGCCGTTGCGGTCGATGTCGAAGATCCCCTCGTGCGTGGCTTCCAGCACCGTGGTCATTTGGTTGATGGCGCTCTCCGTGTCGTTGAGCAGGGCGCGCTGTTCCGCTTTCGCCGCCAGCAGATCCGCCATCTTCTCCACGAAAGCCGCCATGCCCTTCGCTTTGTCCACCAGGATGCGCCGCTGTTCTTCCCGCACGGCAATCAGGCCGATCACGCCGACCACGGAGCCGTTCAGCAAAATGGGCGTACAGACCTCGGCCAGCTCTTTGTCCTTGTCCGAAGCGAAAGAGCTGTTGTAGTTTTGGTAGTTTTTCGTGTCCGCGATAAATTCCGTGGTTCCGCTGCGCAGCATCCTTGCGTAAAGGGCGTCCCCGTCCACGCGGCCGGACTCCTCTTTTTCGCCGATGTTGTCCCGGTAGAGGCCGGTTCCGCCCACCAACGTCAGTTCATCGTCCACGATTTCAACCTCGACGCCGATGGCAATGGAGATGGCTTCCGCAACCTGTTGGACGCTGGCTGAAACATCCATCAATAAAGACATGCACTCCTCCCGCGCAAGGCGAATCTCGCCCTCTGCGGCTATTGTACCACATGCGCGGGAGGATATCTATATATTTATGGCATTTTCGCGTATTCCTAACATTGCTAATATTTTTAATATTTCGTCATTGCCCCTCGCAATGGCGGAGGCCGCTTCGCTTCCCGCAATGACTGGGGGCGTACCGCTCTGTTTTCCTACACGATATGTTTGCGCGCGTACTCCTTCCCGAACAGCAGAAACTCCGTCTCCGCCCTGGGGACGCCCTTGTACGTGACCTGCGTGATGATGAACAGCACGATCCCCAGGACGACCCAGCCCAGCACGAGCGCCCATTCCACGGGCAGGAGCGCGCCCGGCCCGACCGGCAGGTACAGGTACAGGAAGAACGCCGCCACGCCGATGGCCAGAATGCCGATCAGAGGGCCGGCCGGAACCTTGTACGGCCGCACGAGTTCCGGTTCGTTCCTGCGCAGGAAAAGAAAGGAGAGCGCCACCATGAAGTAAGCGACCACCGTCCCGAAAGCGCTGGCGTCCACGAACCACACTAAGGCCGATTTCCCCATCAGCGGCGAAAGGCAGGTGATGACCCCGACCAGAATGATGGCCACCGTCGGCGAGTTGTATTTCGGGTGTACCTGTCCGAACGCCTTGGGCAGCATCTTGGCGCGGCCCATGGAGAACAGCACCCGCGTTCCGCCGATGATGAATCCGTTCCAGCTGGTCAGTATGCCGCACATGGCGGTGACGATCATGAATTTGCCGAAACCGGGGCTGCCCATGGCGTAGGCGAAAGCGTCCGCCACCGGCACGCTGGCGCCGTCGCGCACGGAGGCCGGCGCGGCGAATCCGATGCTGATGATCATGAGAATGTACCAGCCCGCCGCCATGCAGATGGAAAAGATCAGGATCCGCGCGATGCGGTTCAGCGGAATGTTCATTTCCTCCGCCGCCTGCGGGATCACGTCAAAGCCCACAAACATGGCGGGAACCATGAGGATTACCGCCACCATGCCCTGCGTCGTCGTAAACGCGGGCAGCGCGTTGGCGATGCCGCCGGTCGCGACGCTGCCGAAGAAGAAGACGATGCCGCCCAGCGCCAGCGCCAGCGTGGCCACCGTCTGGAAGATGGCGGCGGATTTCACGCCGATGTAATTCAGTATCGCCAGAATAAGCCCGCCGGCGGAGCCGACCAGCACCCACGACAGGTAGACGTCAAAACCCGCGATGTTCCATAAAAACCCGAGGCGCGGGATCGGCAGCACGTAATCGATGGCCGTGACAAAGGCCGGCCCCTCCCAGGACGCCACGCCCACATAGGCGAAGGTGATCATCCAGCCCGTGATCCACGACGGGACATACCCCAGGCCGCGATAGGCGAACACTAATTCCCCGCCCGCCAGGGGCAGCGCGGGCGTCAGCTCCGCGTAGGTCATGCCCACAAAAATGCAAAGCACGGCGCCGATTACGAAAGCGATGATGGCGCCGGCGATGCCGGCCGTCGAGACCCAGGCACCCGCCAGCATGATCCAGCCCCATCCGATCATGGTTCCGAAAGCCAGCGACAGCACGTCCTTGTTGCTCATGGCGCGCTTTAAATTCTGCCGTTCAATATTGCTGTTGCTCATTTTTCCCCCTCCTCTTCTGCTATCGTAGCACAATATAAAGAAATGCATATACTTCCTACATAAGCAAGGATTGCGCCAGAATCCGGGAGCGCGGCGCGTCAAAAATCGCCGCAGGCCCGCAACTGTTGAAATCACAGGAGATCCGGACGGAATATTTTAAAAATTCGCAATTTTTCCGCGAAAGCGCACAAAAAAAAGGACTTCGGCGGACGCCCTCTCCTTTGTCCCGGAAAAAAAGTTCCGGATTTTCGAAACAAAATTCCTGCGCCGGCGTTTCCGTCAGCGTTTCGCCCCCGGCTCCGTGCCTTCCCGCGCATATTCCCCGAAGATCAAGGCTTCCCGTTCAGCGTAAGACAAGGCGGCCTGCGGCTCCGTGTACCGCCGGATTCCCCAGAACACCAGCCCCAGCGCCGCCCAGATGAGAATGACGCCCCATTCCGTCGGCCAGGTGAGCGCGAGGGGGCTAAGGGGCGCATAGCAGAGCAGGAAGAGCAGCGACGCCAGCAGCGCCGTCACGCCCGCGGGCATCCCGCGTTTCAGCGCAAAGGGCTTCCGCAGGTTCGGCTCCCGCCGCCGGATGGCGCAGTAGGACACGGACACCAGCAGATAGGCGGCGACCGTGCTGAAAGCGGCCACGTTCACTAACCAGATAAAAGAGCGTTCCCCCAGCAGCGGCGTCACGCAGCAGATGGCGCCGACGAACAGGACGGCGGCGCCGGGCGTACCGTATTTCGGGTGTACCGTCCCGAAGATGCGGGGGAGCATCCGCGCCCGTCCCATGGCGAACAGGATTCTGGAGGCACCGACGATGAATCCGTTCCAGCTGGTGACGATCCCGCAGACGCCGCCGATGATCAGGATCTTGGCGAAGAGCGGCGACCGGTAGGTGTACGCAGCCATGTCTGCCGCCGTCCCGCCCGCGTTCTGCAGGACCGACGCGGGCGCCGCCATAGCCGTCCCCAGGATGATCAGCACATACCACGCCCCGGCGGCGATGATGGCGAAAATCAGGACCCCGGATATCTTTTTCAGCGGAATGTTCATTTCCTCCGCCGACTTGGCCACCATGTCAAAGCCGATGTACATGGAGGGCGTCATGAGCAGCACGTTCCCAAAACCCTTCATGTCCGTAAACGCGGGCGCCATATGCGCCGCCTGCCCGAACGCGAAGCCGCCGAACATATGCAGCATCCCCACGATGAGCAGCAGCAGGATGGCGAACATCTGGAACACCGCCGCCGGCTTGATCCCGATTACGTTGAGCGTCGTCAGGAACACCGAACCGATGATGCCGACCGCGCTCCACGAAATGTAAATGTCGAATCCGGAGACGTTCCAAAGATACCCGAATTTCAGATTCGGGAAGAGGTAATTGATCGCGGTGGAGAGCGCGATTCCCTCCCAGGCCGCCACGCTGATATACGCCAGGCTGATCGTCCAGCCGGTGAGCCACGCGCCGGCGGACCCCAGCCC
>JAITOE010000095.1 GCA_031290135.1 Eubacteriales Family XIII. Incertae Sedis bacterium | reverse complement strand
CCTACGATATATACCGGGAACAGGCGGCGGCAGGAGCGGACGCGGGGGCGGATTTCATCATTCTGGAGACCTTTACGGACGTCTTTGAAATGAAGGCGGCGGTGCTGGCGGCCAAAGAGAACTGCAAGCTGCCGGTGTTTTGTTCCGTGACGTTCCAGGAGGACGGCCGCATGCTCACGGGAACGGATCCCATGACGGCGGTCCACCTGCTGCAGGACATGGGCATCGACGCGATCGGCGTCAACTGTTCTCTGGGGCCGGAGCAGATGCGCCCCGTCGTCCGGGAGATTCTGGACCACGCGCGGATTCCGGTCATCGTCCAGCCAAACGCGGGCCTGCCGAGGGAAGAGGGCGGCAAGACGCTGTACGACGTGAACGTGGAAGAATTCACAAACGCGATGCGCGGCATGATAGAGGCGGGCGTTTCCATTGTGGGCGGATGCTGCGGGACGACCCCGGAATACATACGGGCCATACGCGAACTTATAGACGCAGGGGCCGGCGGCGCGGCGCGGCGCGGGGACGTGAAAACATGCCAGCCTTCCGCGTGTTCCGCCACGAAAACGGTGCTGCTGGACGGCAGGGCACGGGTTGTGGGGGAACGCCTGAACCCCACGGGCAAAAAACGGATGAAGCAGGCGCTGCTGGAAAATGACTTCAATTATATAGAGGACGAGGGAAGGGCGCAGGTCCGCGCGGGCGCTGAAATCGTCATGATCAACATGGGCCTGCCGGAAGCGGATGAACGGGCCTTGCTTCTGGGCGGCATCCGGCGGCTGGAGGGGAGCTTGGACGCGCCGTTAGTGATCGACTGCATGGACGCGGAGACGGTTGAGACGGCGGTAAGGGCCTGCCGCGGCAAGCCGGTCGTCAACTCGGTCAACGGCGAACAGCAGCGGATGGACGAAATCTTCCCCATCGTCAAAAAATACGGGACGGCAGTCATCACACTGCTGTTGGACGAAAAAGGGATTCCGGAAAGCGTCGGCGGCCGTCTGGAAATTCTGGAAAAAGTCCTGCGCGAAGCCGGAAAATACGGGATTCAAAAGGAGCGTATCATCGTAGACTGCCTGACCCTCACCGTATCGGCGCAGCAGGATGCCTGCGTTGACACGCTGGAAGCCATGCGGATCGTGAAAGAGCGGTTCGGCCTGCGGACCACCCTGGGCGTCAGCAACATTTCATACGGCCTGCCGGAACGCGGCGGCCTGAACCGGACGTTTCTTGCCATGGCCATGCTGGCTGGCTTAGACGCGCCCATCATCGACCCGACCAACAAAGACTACATGGACACGCTCCGGTGCGCGGAAGTCCTGCTGGGAAAAGACAGGGACGCGACAGACTACATCGCCGGCGCCGCAGATGGGGTTAGGCGCGCAGCGGCGGCGAAAGCCGACAGACCCGGCGGGGACGAACCCAAACCGGCGAAAGCCGGGGAACCCTCGCAGGACGCCGCCCGCCCGCCCGCCGCGCAAACGGCGGCAGACGGCGCAGGCTTAATCGAAATCATCCGGGAGGGCTACGAAAGCCGTGCGGCCGCGGCCGCGGAGAAGCTGCGGGCGGACAGGGAGCCGCGTGCGGTCATGGAAGAGGTTATTCTCCCGGCCTTGGAATTAGTAGGAATCGACTACGAAAGCGGCGAGATCTTCCTGCCGCAGCTGATCAAATCAGCGGAAACGGCGAAAAACGCCTTCGAAATCCTGCGCGTGCGCATGCGCGCACAGGGGATCAGCGCTTCCAAGGGGCGGGTCATCCTGGCCACGGTGAAAGGCGACGTCCACGACATCGGGAAAAACATCGTGAAAGCGATCATGGAGAACTACGGCTACGAGATCATCGATCTGGGGAAGGACGTTCCGCCGGAAACCGTCGTGCGCGCGGCGCGGGACGGGGCGATCCGCATGGTCGGCTTATCGGCGCTGATGACCACCACGGTGGTGAATATGGAAATAACCATCGCGCTGCTGAAAGAAGAAGGGGGGGACTGCGTCACGGTGGTAGGCGGCGCGGTGCTGAACGCAGAATACGCGAAGAAGATCGGCGCGGACCATTACTGCCGCTCCGCCATGGACGCGGTGCGGGTGGCGAACGGGATCTTTGCTTAGTTCCTTTAAACGAAGGAGACGACATGGAAAGACCAAGCTGGGATGATTATTTTATGGAAATGGCGGAGGTCACCGCGAAGCGTTCCACCTGCCTGCGGCGCAAGGTGGGGGCCGTGATCGTGCAGGACAAACACATCATGGCGGCCGGCTACAACGGCGCCCCGCAGGGCATCGCCCACTGCGACCAGCGCGGCGGCTGTCTGCGGGAAAAATTGGGAATCCCGTCCGGGGAACGGCATGAGCTTTGCATGGCGCTCCACGCGGAGCAAAACGCCATTGTGCAGGCGGCGGCGCTGGGACAGAGCATCGCAGGCGCGACGATGTACATCACGCACCAGCCCTGCGTGATATGCGCCAAGATGATCATCAACGGGGGCATCAAAAAAATCATCGTGAAAGAAGGCTACCCGGATCAGCTGTCCGTGGACATTCTGGCGGAGGCCGGGCTGAAAATCATCATGCTCGGCACCATGGAATAGTCGCCGTGCGGAACAAATCACCCCGCTGCGGCGTCGTTCGTACCTGAGATTCATAATAGAGGATTTATATGCAATATTACGGAACGATAGCCGCCTCTTTCTTCATCGCGTTCCTGCTGGCCCTTCTCGTGACGCCGCTGGCGATTCGCCTGGCGCCGCGGATCGGCGCCGTGGACACCCCGAAGGACGAACGGCGGATGCATACGCGGCCCATGCCACGCTTCGGCGGCATGGGGATCTTCATAGGCGTGATGGCGGCCATGGTCAGCGCCGCCGCGCTGCTGCTGCCCATCCTCCCGCAGCAGCTGCAGGACGGCCAAATTTCAAAATTGGCGGGCGTCCTTGTGGGCGGCGTCCTGATCTACGCCGTCGGCGTCGCGGATGACCTGCGGGGCATGCCCGCCCGCGTGAAATTCCTGCTCCAGATCGGCTGCGCCTGCGTGGTCTGCGCGTTTGGCGTGCGCATCACCTATTTTGCGGATTTGACGGGGCAGGGGCCGACATACTTCACCGGCATCGTCAGCTTTATCATCACCGTGATCTGGATTGTGGGGATCACCAACACCATCAACCTCATAGACGGGCTGGACGGGCTTGCGGCCGGCGTCGCCGCCATCGCCTCGCTGGCCATCGCCTACACGGCGTTCATCAGCGAAGGCATGTATACGGCCACGGTGCTCATGATCGCCGTCACCGGCGGCGCCCTGGGGTTCCTGCCCTATAATTTCCACCCCGCACGGATCTTCATGGGGGACGGGGGCGCCCTGTTCCTCGGATTCATGCTTGCGTCCGTGTCCGTCATCGGCCCCGTGAAGAGCGCGACGGTCATCGCCACCGTGGCGCCCGCCTTGGTTCTGGGCCTGCCGATTTTCGACACCTGTTTCGCCATCCTGCGCAGGCTTGTCAACGGGCGCCCCATCATGGAGGCCGACAAGGGACATCTGCACCACAGGCTCATGGCGGCGGGGATGGGGCAAAAACGCTCGGTGCTGACGCTGTACGGCATCAGCGGAATCATGGGAATGACCGCCGTGACGTTCAGCCGGGGTCTCCTGCCGGAAGCGGCAGCGCTGCTGCTCATCGCGTTCATGTTCATTTACATTTTCCTGACCGACGCCACGTCGTACACGAAGCGGCGCGGGGTCAACGTCGCCGCGGAAGAGCGGCACACCCGGAAACAAAACAACGACAAGGAGCAATAAAGTGAAGATAATGACAGTGTTCGGAACCCGGCCGGAAGCGGTAAAAATGGCTCCGTTGGTGAAACTGCTGAACGCGGACGAAGACATTCAGTCGGTGCTTTGCGTCACCGCGCAGCATCGGGAAATGCTGGACCAGGTACTGGATCTTTTCGGGCTGAAGCCGGATTACGACCTGGACATCATGAAGCCCGGCCAAACCATCGGCACGATCACCGCGAACGTCCTCGCCGGCATGGAAGGAATTCTGCAGAAGGAACAGCCCGACGCGCTCTTGGTACACGGGGACACAACCACGACCTTCGCGGCGGCGCTGGCGGGGTTCTACAGCAAATGCAAGATAGGCCATGTGGAAGCCGGCCTTAGAACCTACGACAAATATTCGCCCTATCCGGAGGAAATGAACCGCGTGCTCACCGGGCATCTGGCGGATTTCCATTTTGCGCCCACGGAACGGAACCGCCAAAACCTGCTGCGGGAAGGCGTGGACGAAAGCCGCATCTTTGTCACCGGGAACACGGTGATCGACGCGCTGCTGGAGGTTTCCGGAAAGCCCTGCGAATTTGAGGAAGAATCCCTGGCGAAGCTCGAACTGGAGGGAAAACGCCTCATAACCGTCACCTGCCACCGGCGGGAAAACCTGGGCGAAAACATGGTTGCCATCTTTTCGGCGGTCCGGGACATCGCTTCCGAATTCAACGACGTGGAGATCGTTTATCCCGTACACCTGAACCCGCTGGTCCGCGGCACGGCCGGCGAGATCCTGCGCGGGGCGGAACGCGTCCACCTGATCGAACCCATGACATACCATCCCTTTGTGAAATTAATGTCAATGTCCCATCTGATCATCACCGATTCCGGGGGGATGCAGGAGGAAGCGCCGGCGCTGGGGAAGCCCGTGCTCGTGGTCAGGCGGGAAACGGAACGCCCCGAAGCGGTGGAGGCGGGGACCGTAAAGCTCGCGGGGGTAAAAAGGGAAGACATTTACCGGTTGACGAAAGAACTTCTCGCAAATGAGACGGAATATGGCCGCATGGCGAAAGCGGTGAATCCCTACGGGGACGGCAACGCCTGCCGGCGGATCGCCGCCGCGTTGAAAGAGTCCCTGTGACGCCCGCCCCCGAAAAGTTACACTTGCCTGCATGGAATAACAGAAATGAAAAAACGTCTACGAAATATGAAAATTTAAATTCGCAAAATACTTTACATTTCATATTTTTGGTTTTATAATGTAAAATAACATGTTTAAGAAAGATGGAGTAAAGGAGCTATCCGCGTTCAAAAATCAAATATTCATCGGCGCCGTGATTGTAGCGTTGATATTTGAAGCGGGTTCTTTGTTGTTTTTGGGACTGGATAAGGGATTTGCCTACGGGCTTGCCCTTGGGACGTCCATTTCCATCGTGAATTTTAACATTTTGGCATTTACGCTGAAAAGCGTCCTTGCAAACGGCAATAAAGTCATGGCGTTTGTGAGCTATTTTTTCAGGCTATGCATTTACGGGTTTACTTTTTACGTAGCGCTTAAAAGCAGCCTTGCCTCCGGAGCGGGCGCCGCGCTGGGTTTCGTTGCAATTAAAATTTCGATTTACTACCTGCATGGTTTCAGGGGGCTTCGGCGGAGCCGCAAAGAAGCCGCCGCTTCCGGGAAACCGGCCGCCCGCGCCAAACCGGTGCCATGGCCGGACGAAGACCCGGACGCGGAACGGCCCTGGTGGAAAAAGCTTTTAGACTGGCCGGAGGACGAGCCGGAAGAACGCGGCTAACGGAAAAACGGAACGAAACTACCCAGCTGCGGGGCGGGTGTCATATCCTCCGTCATTGCGAGCGAAGCGAAGCAATCCACAGGCACTGGATTGCTTCGGCGCTCCGCTTCTCGCAACGACAAAGGGCGCAGCGGCGCCCCGCAGCGACGGTTTTACATACCTAAGATCCATAACAGTAACAGGAAAAAGGAGGTTCGCATCGTGCATGATCTGAATTATATAGGCCCGCGGATCATAGTGAAATTCGACAACGGCATATATATTACGGAAACGGTTTTCTGGGGCGCCATCGTGGCGGTTGTCCTGATTGTCCTGGCGCTTTGGTGCGCCAACAACCTGCAGCAGGCGCCCAAAGGCAAGCAGGTAGTCGCGGAATTGGTCGTGACCACCATCTACAACTTGGTCGTCAGCACCATGGGGAAACGCTGCGAAAGCTTCGCGCCCTACATGGGGAGCCTGTTCCTGTTCCTGATTCTGGGGAACATGCTGGGCCTGATCGGTTTCCGGCCCACCACGGCGGACGTGAACATGACCTTCGCCCTTGCGGGAACCACCTTTATCCTGATCCAGTATAACGGCTTCCGGACCATGGGTTTTGTCGGGAAGCTCAAACATATGGCAGAACCCCTGCCTTTCATGGTTCCGCTGAAGATCATAGAAGATATATCCTTCCCCATTTCGCTGGGGTTCCGGCTTTTCGGCAACATTTTGGGCGGGGTCATCATCATGGCGCTGGTCTTCAACGCGCTGGAATACGTGACGGAGCTGATTCTCGGAGGCGTCCCGCTGATAGGCCAGATCCCCTGGCTGCAGGCGGTCATACCGCTTCCGTTCAATCTCTTCTTCGACGTGTTCGAACCCATTTTGCAGGCGTTCATATTTACCATGCTCACCATGGTGTTCGTCAGCATGGCAGTCGTGAGCCACGCCGAACATGAGTAGTTACGTTGCGGTGTCACATAGCTGGGGGGCGGGCGTCACCCAGAGGCGGGATTGCGGGCATAATGGTCTCGCGGCGGTTCTACATACCTAAGATGTTTATATTGTCCCAAATTACAATAAACAAGTCAATTTAGTTATCGATGTTTTAGCAGGAGGTAAAGATTATGTCATTAGTAACACCGGAAGCTTTTATTCTCGGACTGTCAGCCCTGGGATCGGCGCTCACGATGGTAGCCGCCGTCGGAATCGGCCTTGGACAGGGGTTCGCGGCAGGAAAAGCAGTAGAAAGCGTCGCGAGGCAGCCGGAAGCGCAGAGCGCCATCCTCTCCACGATGCTGGTAGGCCAAGCCGTGGCGGAGACCACGGGTATTTTCGCCTTTATCATCTCCATCGTGCTGCTGTTCGTCAATCCGCTGGTGGGCATGCTGTAAAAGCCCGCTGAAGCCCTAACCCCATTTGCGGAGCAAATTGACGGTAGGGCTCATGCGAGAATTTCCGAAATCTTTGATTTTGTGAAATTTACCGCTTGAACAAACCGGAGAGGAGGACGGAAGCTTGGAACAGGAAGAATTAACAACTGCGGCGCATGCCGGGCCGGTGAACGGAGTAGAGCCCCTGATACATTTCGGGCCCACGCTCCTGATGAACTTGGTCACGCTGATCGTGCTGTTCCTGATCCTGAAGAAATTTTTCTTCGAAAAAGTCAGGAACTTCATCAAAGCGCGGGAGCAGAGCGTGCAGGACACCTTTGACAACGCGGCGCACGTCAACAAGCTCGCCGACGAGAAGCTGCAGGAATACAACGGGCAGCTTGCGGAGATCGACGCGAAAAGCAGGGAAGCCATCAAAGAAAGCAAGCAGCGCGCCGACGCAAGGGCGCAGGAAATCTTTGACGACGCGAACCGTCGCGCCAGCGAGATGATCTTGCAGGCGGAACGGGAAATAGAAAGAGAAAAACTCAAGGCTGTGGACGATATGCGCGACCAGATCGCGTCCCTTGCCATTTACGCGGCGGAACGAATCCTGGAAAAAGAACTGGATTCCAGCCGGCATATGGCCATCATCGACAGCATAATAGAGCAGGCGGGTAATTCAGGATGGAAGCACTGACAGTCGCGACGACTTACGGGGCGGCCCTGTTTGAAGCCGCCCGCGATACCGGCAAAACCGACGCCATAGCGGAAGAACTTGCGGCGCTGGACCAGATATTCCGGGACGAACCCGCGTATTTTCATCTGGTCTGCAGCCCCAGCATTGACGCGCGTTCCAAAAGGGATGTCCTGCGGGACGCGCTGGAAGGCAAGGTTTCCGAAGAGCTGCTGCATTTTCTCTACATTTTAATAAAAAAGAGAAGGATCGGGCAGTTTCATAGAATCGTGAAAGCGTATCACAAACAGCTAAACGACAACCTTGGGGTTTCGACGGGGACGCTTTATTCCGCGTCGCTCCTGCCGGCGGACAAACTGAAATCCTTGGAGGAACAGACAGGCAAGCTTCTGCAGAGGGCGGTGCGGCTTGAAAACCTGGTGGACGCGGAGATCATCGGCGGCGTTAAAATTTACATCGACGGCAAACTGATCGACGCCAGCATCAGAAAACGGCTGGACGACCTGAAAGAACAGTTAATGTAAGCCCGGAATCGCCGTTCATACCTAAATCCATAACAGCAGCCAAATAGGAGGTTAGAATGAATCTTAGACCAGAAGAAATAAGCGCGGTCATAAGAGAACAGATCAAGCATTACAAAAACGAACTGGACGTCACCGATTTCGGAACCGTCATACAGGTTGGCGACGGAATCGCGAGGATATACGGCCTGGATCACTGCATGTCCGGGGAACTGCTGGAATTTCCGGGAGAAGTGTTCGGCATGGCGCTGAACCTCGAAGAAGACAACGTCGGCGTCGTCATCATGGGCGACGACAAGCAGATCAAAGAGGGCGACATCGTGAAGCCCACGGGGCGGGTCGTGGAAGTGCCGGTGGGCGAAGAGCTGATCGGCCGCGTGGTGAACGCCATCGGGCAGCCGTTGGACGGAAAAGGCCCCATAAAATCCAGAAAAACCCGCCCGGTGGAATCCCCGGCGCCCGGCGTCCTGCAGCGCAAGTCGGTGAACCAGCCGCTCCAGACCGGCATCAAGGCCATCGATTCCATGATCCCCATCGGCAAGGGACAGCGGGAACTGATCATCGGGGACCGGCAGACGGGAAAGACCGCCATTGCCATCGACACCATTTTAAACCAGAAATCGGAAGACGTCATCTGCATATACGTGGCGATAGGCCAGAAAAAATCCACCGTCGCGCAAATGGTGCAGCAGCTGGAGGACAAAGGCGCCATGCGGTATACCATCGTAGTGTCCGCCACCGCCAGCGACGTCGCGCCCCTGCAATACATCGCGCCCTACGCGGGCTGCACCATCGGCGAGGAATTCATGCTCCAGGGCAAAGACGTGCTGATCATATATGACGACCTGTCAAAGCACGCGGTGGCCTACAGGGCCATGTCCCTGCTGCTCCGGCGCCCGCCGGGGCGCGAAGCGTACCCCGGAGACGTGTTTTACCTGCACAGCAGGCTGCTGGAACGCGCCGCCAAGCTGTCGGACGAACTGGGCGGCGGTTCGCTGACCGCGCTGCCCATCATAGAAACCCAGGCGGGCGACATCTCGGCGTACATCCCCACGAACGTCATTTCCATCACGGACGGGCAGATATTCCTGGAGTCGGACCTGTTCTTCTCAGGCCAGCGCCCCGCCGTGAACGCCGGCATCTCCGTTTCCCGCGTAGGCGGAAACGCGCAGATCAAGGCCATGAAACAGGTCGCGAGCAAAGTAAAACTGGAACTCGCCCAGTACCGCGAGCTCGCCAGCTTCTCGCAGTTCGGCTCCGACCTTGACAAAGAAACCAAGGAACGTTTAGACCACGGGCTTGTCCTCATGGAGGTCATCAAGCAGCGCCAGTACAGCCCCGTGCCGGTCGAACACCAGATCCTGATTTTCTACGCGGCCGTCAACAAATACCTTGCCGACATCGAGCTGGACAAAATCAGGCTCTTCGAAAAGGGTCTTTACGATTTTGTCGATACGCAGTACCCCAAGGTGAGCGAAAGCGTCAAAACCACGGGCGTCCTGGACCAGGCGGCGGAAGAAGCGCTGAAGGAAGCCATCGTCAAATACAAGGACGTGTTCAAGAAAGAATACGACACCTTGCTGTAAGGGGGGCAAAATTTTGGCTGGCAGCAGCATGCAGGATATCAAACGCCGCGTCAAGAGCGTTACCAACATAGAACATATCACGAACGCCATGAAACTGGTGTCCGCTTCGAAGCTCAGGAAAGCGAAGTCCACCTTTGAGAAAACCGGCGAATATTTCCATTTCGTGACGGAATCCATCGAGGAGATCGTCAACAACAGCGCCGACATACCCATCAAATACTTGGAGGGAAACCGCGAAATCAAAACGACGTGCTACATCGTGGTCACCAGCAACAGGGGGCTTTGCGGGAGCTTCAATTCCAACGTGATCCGGCAGGCGGAAGCGGAAATCAAAGCCGACCCGGAGCGTCCGGAAATCGTGGCGGTCGGCAGCAAGGGGCGGGACTACTTCCTCAAAAGAGGCCATGAAATCTGCAGCGAGTACATGCTTCCGCCCGAAAACATTTCCTTTATAGAGACCTACGGCGTCAGCGCCCCTGTCCTGAAGGATTACGTGGACGGCAAAATCGACGAAGTGGTGCTGATCTACACGTCTTTCGTGTCCACGATGGAACAGCGCGTCAGGACGGTCCGCCTGCTGCCCTTTACGCCCAAGCGGGACCTGGACGTCGCGCCTATGGAAAAACAGGTGGAATATGAGCCTTCGACGGAGGAGGTGTTCAATTACCTCGTCCCCAAATACGTGGAGATCATGATATACACGGCCATTGTTGAGTCCGCCACATGCGAACACGCGGCAAGGCGCATGGCCATGGAAAGCGCCACGGACAACGCCAACAACATGATTGCCGATCTGACGCTGTTCTACAACCGCGCGCGGCAGGCGGCGATCACAAGCGAGATCACGGAGATCGTAAGCGGCGCCGATGCGTTGAAATAAGCCGTTTTCGCATACGCGATGCATATAGGCTGAATGATGGAGGAAAAAAGATGAGTGAGGGAACGATACAACAGGTAATCGGCCCGGTTGTAGATATTAAATTCACGCCGGACAACATGCCGGAGCTGCTGAACGCCATTACGATACAGATCGGCGAGAAGGCGATCGTGACGGAAGTGGCGCAGCATATCGGCGACGACGTGGTACGGTGCGTGGCGCTGTCCTCCACGGACGGCCTGCAGCGGGGCATGAAAGCGAAAGACAGCGGTTCCCCGATCACGGTTTCGGTGGGGGAAGAGGTCCTTGGCAGGCTGTTCAACGTAATAGGCGACAACATCGACGGGAAGCCCCAGGTGGTCACGGCGAAAAAAATGCCGATACACAGGCAGTCGCCGTCTTTTGAGGAGCAGGACACCACGGCGCAGATCTTCGAAACGGGAATCAAGGTGGTCGATCTCATAGCCCCCTACACGCGGGGCGGGAAAGTGGGGCTTTTCGGCGGCGCGGGCGTAGGCAAAACCGTCCTGATCCAGGAGCTGATCAGCAACATCGCGAAGCAGCACGGCGGCATCTCCGTGTTTGCCGGCGTGGGCGAACGGACGCGGGAAGGGAACGACCTCTATTACGAGATGATCGAATCCGGCGTCATTTCAAAGACGGCCATGGTCTTCGGCCAGATGAACGAACCGCCGGGCGCGCGCATGCGCGTGGCGCTCACGGGGCTGACCATGGCGGAATATTTCAGGGACGAAGCCGGACAGGACGTGCTCCTGTTCATCGACAACATATTCAGGTTCACGCAGGCAGGTTCGGAAGTCTCGGCGCTGCTGGGGCGCATCCCTTCCTCCGTGGGCTACCAGCCGACGCTGGCCACGGAAATGGGCGCCCTGCAGGAACGGATCACCTCCACGAAGAAAGGCTCCATCACCTCGGTGCAGGCGATCTACGTCCCCGCGGACGACATAACGGACCCTGCGCCCGCCACGACCTTCGCCCATTTGGACGCGACGACGGTGCTTTCCAGGGCCATCACGGAACTCGGCATTTATCCCGCCGTCGATCCGCTGGAGTCCTCCTCCCGGATCATGGATCCGCTGATTCTGGGCGACGACCACTATAATACCGCCCGGGGCGTGCAGGAAGTGCTTCAGAAATACAAAAACCTGCAGGACATCATCGCCATTCTGGGCATGGACGAGCTTTCTGACGAAGACAAATTGGTCGTTTCCCGCGCGCGGAAGATCCAGCGTTTCCTGTCGCAGCCTTTCAGCGTGGCGGAAGCGTTCACCGGCACGCCGGGCAAATACGTGACGCTCAAGGAGACTGTCCGGGGCTTCCGCGAGATATTGGAAGGGCGGCACGACAACATTCCGGAGTCCCTGTTCCTGTTCGCGGGCGGCATAGAAGAAGTAATCGAAAGGTTTGAGAAAAATGGCTGATAGCGTCAGGTTGGACATCATTACGCCGGAGCGGCTGTTTTACCGCGGGGAGATTGAATTGGTCATCGCGCGGACGCTGGCGGGGGACGAGGGCTTCATGGCGCACCACACCTGGGCCTGCAAGCTTTTGGACACCGGCGAGCTGTGGATTCAGGAAGCGGGTTCGAAAGATTTCAGGATCGCCGCCATTTCGGGGGGCTACATCGACGTCAAGGAGAGCATCGTCATTTTTACGGACGCCGCCGAATGGCCGGAAGAAATCGACGTGGAACGGGCGAAAGCGGCGGGCGAAAAGGCGACGGAGTGGCTGAAAACCCAGGCGCAGGCGGATGCGGACACCACGGACATCCTGAAAGCCCGCATCGACCTCCACAAATCGACCAACCGCATGAACGTGGCGGGCGGCGGGATCCGGAAAAAACGGTGACGCCCGCCCCTTATCCGGGCGGATTCGTTTCGTCTGGGGGAGGACTGTCCGCACCATCGTCTCCGGGATCGCCGTCCGCGGCGCCCCCGGATTTTTTTATGCGCGCGGCGCGGGCGGCGGCCAAGGCGGCCAAGGCTTCCCCCGCCTTTCGCGATGAGGCGACGAGGATCCGCGCGAAGGAAGCGACGATGACCAAAGAGACAGCGATGCTGCCGGCGATGATAAAGGTTTTCGAACCGGTTGCGGCCGCGTTTGAAAAATCGTTCTGCAGGACGTAAAACATGGTCGCGTACATGCCGGTTCCGGGGACTAAGGGGATGATGCCGGGTATGATGAACAGCGTGGTGGCGTCCTTGCCGGCCCTGGAGGCGAATTCGGCGAGGACGGCGACGACGCCGGAACCCAGGAGGCTGCCCAGGATGGCGCCCTGCTGGTGCAGGAGGGCGTATTCGTAAACACAGAAGCCGCAGGCGCCGATCAGGGACGTGAAAACCATATGTTTTTTCGGCACGTGGAACTGGACGCAAAAGCCGAGCGTCGTTAAAAAAGCGAAGAGAAAAAACAGGTACATGGGGTAGCGGATCACCGCGTCCGTGGGCAGGGCGCCCCGCGCCAGCGACCAGATCTTCAGGACGATGCCCACCCCCCCCGCGATGGCGATGGCCGCGATGAACGCCTCCGCCATGCGGGCGGTGCCGGAGAGCATGTCGCCGGAGAGCATGTCGCGGGCGGCGTTGGTAATGGCGACGCCGGGCAGGAACAGCGTGATCGTGGCGATGATGACGGGGCTCAGCGTCAGCGTAAGCCCGGTTTCAAGGCAGACGACGGACAGCAGCGTGCAGGCGGCGCAGCTTAGAAACACGCGGATGAAGCTGTTGAGCTGCAGCTTCCCGATGCAGACGGAGGCGAGGTAGGCCAGCCCCGTGATGACCGCGGAAAAAACGGAGTCCCGCAGGCCGCCGCCGAAGCAGGGGCAGAGCGAAGCGCCAATCAGCAGGCAGCCGAACAGGTTCAGGCGCAGGCTGTAGGGCTTTTCCCGCTCAATCTCACGGAGCAGCTGAAACCCGGCTTCTATGGTGAGGTCGGTGGAGGTGAAAACCCTCGAAAATTCGTTGATCTTCGAAATCTTGGACAGATCGATGGCGATGCCGCGGATGCGCTTGATGAAGGTGTGCATGTTCCCGTCCTGCTCCCCGCTGTCAATGGAAAGGAAGATGCCCGTGATCGTGGCGAAACATTCCACATAGGGGATCTTGCAGGCGCGGCAGATGCGCGTGACGGTGTCCTCCACGCGGTAGATCTCCGCCCCGCTCTTCATCATGATTTCCCCGGCGAACAGCGCCAGGATCAATATGCTCTTTTGCCTGCGATTTATCATAAGTCCCCCCGCCGTTGCTTCTCCGTCACTGCGAGCGCAGCGAAGCAGCCCAGCGGGACTGGATTGCTTCGTCATTTCATTCCTCGCAATGACGGGATAGTAATACTATAGCATAGCGCAAAAAACTTGTCCATAGCAAACGCAGTATCATAATCAAGATAAAAATCTCAAAATAAAGACAATCCGCCGCACAAAAGGTCAAATTTAACGCCTCCCCGGCGGCAAAAAGACTATAATTCTGCAAAAAACCCTGTAAAAATCAACGCGCCGCCAAAAATATTCAAAATATTTCGCGAATTGGCACAAAACTTGAATGTAATATAGTTTAACCGCCGGCCGCCGCGCCGCGCGGGAACGGATCATTTCAAGGAGCAAATTTCAAAAGGAGTAAATTTCAAAGGGAGGAAACCATCATGACTGCAATGAACAAGGAACTGGCGCTGCAAGAAGCAAGAAGAGTTGTCGGCTATATTGAAAAAGAAGAGCTGACGAAGGACGAAAAAGACGCCATCGTCAAAGAATCCATCGCGAATTTCAATGAAAACGTAAACCCCGGCTGGTTAGAGTACAGGAAATCCGTGTCCACGGACGCGGCGTTCGTGGAATGGACGGACACGGAAGACCATTTTGAAGACCTGTACGGGACGCAGTTCATAGACTGCCTGGGCGGTTTCGGGATCTTCACCTGCGGCCACAGGAACCCCGCCATCCTGAAGACGGTGAAGGCGCAGTTGGACAAATACGCGCTCCATTCCCAGGAATTGGTCGATCCGCTGCGGGGATACCTCGCCAAAATCATGGCGATGATCACCCCCGGAGACCTGCAATACTGCTTCTTCACCAACGGCGGGGCGGAAGCGGTTGAAATGGCGCTGAAGCTGGCACGGCTGGCGACGGGCGGCAGGTGGTTCATTTCCTCGATAGGCGCCTTCCACGGCAAATCCATGGGCGCCATCTCCATGGGCGGCAAAGGCGCGTACAGGGAAGACTACATCCCCCTGATCCAGCAGGTGCAGCACGTGGAATACGGCAACGCGGAGGCGATGGAAGCGGCGATAAAGAACCTGCAGACGGTGGGCGAGAAGGTCGCGGGCGTGATACTGGAACCCATACAGGGCGAAGCTGGCGTCATCATCCCGCCGCCGGGCTACCTGAAAAAGGTCCGGGAGATCTGCGACAAATACGGCGTGGCCCTCATTCTTGACGAAATCCAGACAGGCATGGGGCGGACGGGGACCATGTGGCGCTGCGAATATGAGGACGTCATTCCCGACATCATGACCTACGGCAAGGCGTTCGGCGGCGGCATCATGCCCATCACCGGCATCATCGCACGGCCCAAAATGTGGGTGGACAAGCTGATTGACAACCCGTGGATCCTGGGTTCCCCGACCTTCGGCGGCAACCCGCTTGCCTGTTCCGCCGCGCTTGCCACCATTAAATTCATGCTGGAAAACGACATTCCCCGGATGTGCAAGGAAAAAGGCGACTACATCATGGAGAAGCTGGGCGAGCTGCAGAAGAAATATCCCACGGTGCTGAAATCGTTCCGGGGAGCGGGCCTCCTGATCTGCATGGAATTCCCGGAAGCGGAAGTCGGCTACCGGGTCACGAAGGGCCTCTTTGAGCGCCACGTGATGACCGCCGGCACCTTGGTGAACGCGAAGACCGTCCGCATAGAGCCGCCCGCGGTCCTGAGCCAGGAAAGCATAGATGCGGTCCTGATAAGGCTGGACGAAGCCATCGCCGACGCGAAGAAGGAATTTAAGCTGTAAGGAATTTAAGCTGTAAGGAATTTAAGCAGTAAGGAATTTGAGCAGTAAGGGATTTAAGCAGTAAGGTTCCATCAAAAACCGGGCGGCCGCGGCCGCCCGGTTTAGCGTCTTCGTCCGGCATTTTGCGATTTTTCGGTTAATTTCATCGTTACTATTCAAACATCCGCC
>JAITOE010000071.1 GCA_031290135.1 Eubacteriales Family XIII. Incertae Sedis bacterium | reverse complement strand
CTTCCTGGAGAAGCCGCGACGAACGCCCTTTCAGATACTGCACGACTTTGCTCGGGGCTATGCCCGGCGGGCATGACAGCAGAAGATGTATGTGGTCCCTCCGGATATTTCCGCTCACGTTTACTTTGCAGGGTTTAGGGAATATGGATTCCCAATAGTTCCCCCATGTCGTGTAAATCCAGCCGTCCTCATAGCGCAGGTCGGAACTCAGGGCGATTCCCTGCTGCCAAGGGACACCTTCCGCTTCCGCGTTGTATCCATAGAAATCTTTGCCCGCCTCCCCGAATTGCCTGTACCGGCCGTCGGCATAAAACATGAGGTTCGCCGATGCCGGCCCGGCCAGGCCAAAGTAGCCGCCGAGCGCGTTGCCCATTGTGTTTATTTTGACCAGCACTGCGCCGTCCCGCACATAGCACATGCCTTCATTGGTCGCCTTGAACTTTCCGTCTGCGTAAATGGAAAGCCCGTCGCCCTCATCAAAGCTGTATGTCCAGCCGAATTCATCGACCGCGAACCTCCATGTCAGCGGCAAATACACAATGTCGCGGAATGACAGCAACGGGTACGGTTCATTGGCATTGTCTATCACGCGGCCGTTTACCTCAACATGGATATCCGTGATCTTCGCGGTCTGCCTCTTGCCGTTCGGGGAAGCGGCGGGCGAAAAAACGTAAATCCCCATTTCATCGACGTCCCTTTTTTCAATGCGAAGCCCGGAACCGGAATCCCAGACGGATGTCAGACCCAGCAGGCTGGAGTTGAAAAATGTCATCGGCACATACGTGATGCCATTGTACATGATGAACGGGTATGCGCTGTTTGCGTGGCTTTTGTCCGTTCCGGACTGAAAGCCGGATATTTCCTGTTCATTGATTGTGACAGCGAAATCCGGGAGGCTGACCGGCACTGTTTTCGTTCCGGCCGCAAATGCCGGCTGAATGCAAATGGCGGCTATAATGCCGCAGAGCAGGCTTATCGTGAAAGCCCGTTTCAAACTATCCGTCACAATATCACCGCCAGTCATGTTTTATTAAGAATATCGTCACATTGTCCGCATACCATTTAGAATGGCTATTAAGCGTAACGCATCCCAATTGAGACAAAATGGAACCGGTTCATTTGTCTTGGTTCGGCGAGCATGTACCAGCATAAGACAAGCAGGACAAATGAACCGTCCCCTTTTGTCCTCTTTTGTCCTAAGACAAGCAGGACAAATGAACCGTCCCCTTTTGCCCCCCCTTTTGTCCCCTTTTTGTCCCCCATTTTGTCACAAAACCCGCTCCAGCACGATCGCCAGCACGGTGCCTACAATCAGCCCGTTCGAGAAGATATAGGTGGCTGTCTGCGGCATTCCTGCGAACTGTTCCAGCGAGAGGAAAGTAATCCCGGTGCCGATCACGATGGCCATGCCTATGATCAGCTTCTCCCGCGAGTTGATTTCCACCTTGTGGAACTCGGAAATGGCCTGGCCTATGATCATCGTGAAGATCATCATCGAAGCGGCATAGCCCACGGCGGGCGGCATGGACGCAAAGAATACGCCCACCGGCGAGATGAGCCCCAGAATGACCATGAACCCGCAGGCTAAATAAAAAGGCCGGCGCGCCGCGACGCCGGTCATCGAGATCACGCCCATGGAAGAAGCGAAAACCACGTAGCCCGCAGTGGGGAGGACGCCGGTCAGGAGGGTTGACAGGCCGTAGCCGGTAATCCCCCGGTTGATCTGGCGTTCGCTCAGTTCTTCGGAAAGCACGGCCGCGGTGCCGGTCAGCGCCGCAATCACGTTGGCGAAGAGAAGGAACGCGGCTATCACGCAGGTCAGCAAAACGCCGGGGTTCAGCGTGGGCCGCCCCCAGGCGAAAATCTCAGGCAAGATAAAGAAAGACGCCGCCCCGTTCTCCGGGACGATCGTCACGCCAATAAAGAACGCCAGCATCCAGCCGGCCGCGACGCCCACCAGCGTGGCGACGCTTTGGATAAAGCCCTTGCATTTCAGCGTGATATACAGGATAATCAGCACGGTGACCCAAAAAACGAGGACGCTTTTAAAGTCGATCAGCCCTTCTCCGAGCGGCTGGCCTATCATGCCGCGCATCATGGTTTTGCTCAGCTGCAGCACCATCAGCATGAGGAAAACCCCGTTGACGATGGGCGTGAAGATCTTGACGACATATTTCATTTTGCCCGAAAGGCCGAGCAGGATGATGATGGCGCCCGCCACGAGCATCCCCAGTTCAACGTCCGTCCGCAGCGAAGCCAGATCGTTTCCCAGCGCCGCGGCCGTCGAGGCGAGGTTGATCAGCATGCTCATCCAAAGACCCGCAGGGCCATCGATAATCGGATATCGATGACCCCACTTGGCCTGTATAAATGAAGTTATGCCACAGAGAAAAAAGGTGCGCAGGAGCATTTCCGTGGTCTGTCTGTGATCCAGCCCCAGATACAGCGCAACGATCATGGGCAATATGGCGGCGGCCGCCAGAAAATAGGTCAAATGCTGCAAGCCATAGGCCACAAGCTCGGCGGCGCCCATTTTGTCATCTAAGTTATATCGCACAGCTTAGAATGTTTTCAGGTTGGCGTCCACGGTCAGCGTGGCCTCCGTCTGCGCCTGCACTTCCTCCGGCGTCACGCCCTCCGCGACTTCTTTCAGGACAAGACCCTTTTCCGTCGCTTCGATGACGGCCAGCTCCGTGATGATCAGGTTCACGACGCCTACGGCCGTGTACGGCAGCGTACATTCCTTCAGGATCTTCGCCTTCCCTTTCTGGGTGTGGGTCATGGCGATGATCACCTTCCGCGCCCCCACGACCAGATCCATGGCGCCTCCCATGCCCGGCACCATCTTCCCCGGCACGATCCAGTTCGCCAGATTGCCTTTCTCGTCCACCTCCAGCGCACCCAGAACCGTCGCGTCCACATGGCCGCCCCGGATGATCCCGAAAGACGTCGCGCTGTCGAAGAACATGGCGCCGGGGTTCACCGTCACGTACTGCGCCCCCGCGTTCACGACGTCCGTGTCCTCTTTCCCCGGCTCCGCCGCCGCGCCCATCCCCATGATCCCGTTCTCCGACTGCAGGATGATGCTCACGCCCTCCGGCAGGAAATCCGCCACCATGGTGGGCAGGCCGATCCCCAGGTTCACCACGTCCCCGTCCTTCAGTTCCTTCGCGACCCGCGCAGCTATCTTTTCCTTTATATCTGCCATTTTTTCTCGCCCCCCACTACCGCGTCCACGAAAATTCCCGGCGTGACGACGTGGTTCGGGTCTATCGCCCCCACTTTCACGACCTCGCAGGCGCCTACGATCACATAATCCGCCGCCGAGGCCATCATCGGGTTGAACGTCTGCGTCGTCCCGTTATATGTCGTGTTGCCGGATTCGTCCGTCACCGAACCGCGTACCAAGGCGAACTCCGCCCGCAGCGGCAGCTCCAGCAGGTATTCTTTCCCGCCTGTCGTCAGCGTTTGCTTGCCCTCTGCCACGACCGTCCCGACGCCCGTGGGGGTCAGGAAGCCGCCCATGCCGTTCCCGCCGCAGCGGATCCGTTCCGCCAGCGTCCCCTGCGGCACCAAGATGCATTCCAGCTTGTCCGCCTCCACGTCCGTGTTCATGCGCTGCGCCACTTCCGGGTTCAACCCGACATGGGATGCGATGAGGGTTTTGATCTGCCCGTTCGAAAGCAGCTTGCCTACGCCGCGTCCCGGTACGCCCGCGTCGTTGCAGATGATGGTCAGGTTTTTCGGTCCTTTCCGCACGACTGCGTCTATGAGGATCTCCGGCGTCCCGCAGGCCATGAAGCCGCCCACCATCACTGTGGCGCCGTCTCCTATGGCCGCCACCGCTTCGTCTGCGGTTTTTATCTTATTGATCATTGCGTTTTCCCTTCTCTACTTAAGGCTCAGGATTTGCCGCGCCTCATCCGGCGTCGCGACCTCTTTGCCGTATTCGTGTACGAGCCGTTTTACCCTTTCGACGAACTCAACGTTGCTCTTGGCCAGCTGGCCTTTCAGATAGAACACATTGTCTTCCATGCCGACGCGGACGTTGCCGCCCAGCGCCAGCGCGGCGAAGAGCATGGACTGCGCGCCGCCGCCGACGCCAAAGGTGCTCCAAGTGGAACCCTCCGGGATCAAGTTCTTCAAAAACACGAGGTTTTCAACCGTCGCGGGCATGCCGCCTGCCACGCCAAGGCAGAACTGGAAGTGAAGCGGGGGTTTCAGCACGCCCTTTTTCACATAGTACAAGGCTTCGTATATCATGCCCACGTCGAAGATTTCTATCTCCGGTTTGACGCCGACTTCGTTCATCTTAATTGCTAATTTCTCCAGGAACGCGGGATTGTTTTCAAATACGGAGTTGTGCTGCCAGTTCATCGTTCCGCTGTCGTAGGACGCCATCTCCGGCTTCAGCTCGTAAAAAGGCTTCATTCTGGATTCTTCCGTAAGGCCGATGCCGCCGGAGGTGGTCAGGTTAATGATGATGTCGCAGTCTTTTTTTGCGCGGATCAGCTCGACGGTCTTTTTGAAATTGTCAAAATCCATGGACGCGTTGGCCTGGGCGTCCCGCACATGGATATGCGCGACGGCCGCGCCCGCTTTCCAGCACGCATATACCTCTTCCGCGATCTCGGCTGGCTCGATAGGCACATACGGAGTGTCCGTCTTTTTCGGCCACGCGCCGGTGGTTGCAACAGTTATGATTGTTTTTTTGCTTAAATCGCTCATTTTTTTCCTCCATTTTGGCGCCCCTGCGCCATCACAGCAATAAATACCCGGCATCCCGGCGCGCCCGCAATCCCATGTGTTGATACCATTGTACCATAAATTTTGCGTTTATGGTACGCCCGAATCGATAATTCACCGGAATTTCTGAATTTCTATCACTTGAACAGAGCCGCCAATCCTGTCGCTTGGCGGCTCCTGTACGTCGTAGCAAATTCCGTTATTACCCGTTCCTTAGATGCAGCCGTAGGTATAGGTTCTCTCCGGCACATTGTTCACGTCCGCTTCGTCAATCTCCGCGACGCAGCGAACCATGGCGCCGTCGCCCATGAACCAGCGGATGGGGAAGCAGAAGAAGCGAAAACGCTTGCCGGAAACCTTGTCTAAGTTTCCGCCGAGGTTTTCCACGCCGACGATGCCGTGTCCCAGCATTTGCTTGTGGCAAGGCTCCCAGGTGCCCCAGCACCCGATCGCTTCCAGGTCGCCGAATTTCTTGTCGTAGGCTTCCTGGCCGTGGACCTTGATATAGGTCTCCTTGTCGAATTCAGCATAAGCGTTGATGCCGAACTGTTCGATGTATTCCTCCGTGATCGATTTGCCCGAAGCCCCCATCAGATTCATGCGCGTTCCGCCGTTGTTGCCCATGGCGGTATGCAGCGGGTGGTCCAGCGCCTGCATGTCCATGGCGACGCATTTGATCTTATGCTTCACGAACCACTTGCCCGCGTCCACGCCCGTGCCGCAGGAATAATGGTAATATTCTTTCGTGTCGTCGAATTGGCGGTGCATGCCCGTGTTCAGGCAGACGACCATGCCCTCAAGTTCTTCCGGCTTGATGTTTGCGCGTTTGCAGGCATCCTCCAGATGCTCAGGCGTGATCAGGCCCCAGCGGTCGATTTTGATTTCAAGGCAAACCGCGTCGCCCGTGTAGGCGTCAACCGGCATTTCATGGGTGTAGCGAGCCCTTTTGCCGTCGAATTCTATTTCCATTACGTGGCGAGGGGCGTCGCAGTGCGTCCCCGTGTGCTGTACGCAGTCGATCCGCTGCGTAAGGACGCCGCCTTTCGCCAAGGTGTGCATGGAATCGATTACCGGTTTTACAAAATAGGGCCAGCGAGGAATTTCCGCGCTGAAGGGATGTGTCAGATCAACGAATACT
>JAITOE010000269.1 GCA_031290135.1 Eubacteriales Family XIII. Incertae Sedis bacterium | reverse complement strand
ATATTATCAGCTTAAACTTCATGTATTTTCGCTTTTAAGCGCGGGATAAAAGGAGGCCGGATTATGTTGGTCGGTCGGAAACGGGAACTTGATCTGCTGCAAAAATACCATCGTTCTGACCAGGCGGAATTAGTCGCCGTGTATGGAAGACGGCGCGTCGGCAAGACCTATCTGATCAGACAGGCGTTCGGGGATGATTTTTTCTTCTATTTTACAGGCGTGATCGGCGCGGGCAAGGCAGAACAATTAGAACGTTTTTCGAAAGCGCTCAAGGCGTGCGGCGCGGGAATCCCTGATACAGCCGGAACGTGGATGCAGGCGTTCGACTCGTTGTCCGCGTTGATCCGGTCCTCGAAAAGCAAAAGGAAAAAAGTCATCTTCTTCGACGAAATGCCCTGGCTTGACAACCCGAAGTCAGGCTTTCTGAACGCGTTCGATTATTTTTGGAACGCGTTCGCGTCCGCGCGGAACGACATCCTGTTCATCGTGTGCGGTTCCGCAACGTCATGGATCACGCAAAACCTGTTCCGGAACCGCGGCGGCCTGCACAACCGCGTGACAGGGAAGATCCATCTGAACCCGTTCACCCTCCACGAATGTGAAGCTTTTTTCAAATCGAGAAACGTGTCCCTCAACCGATACGACATCATTGAAAGCTATATGGTTTTCGGCGGCATCCCGTACTATCTCGGCTATTTTGAAAATAATTATAGTCTTGCCGGCAATGTGGACAACATTGTTTTTTCCGAAAACGCGCCGCTAAAAGAGGAATTTCAGGAACTCTACGCGTCCTTGTTCAAAAAATCGGAACACTATACCGAGGTCGTCGAGGCGCTCAGCCGGAAAACGCGCGGCATGACGCGCGATGAATTGGTCGCAGCCACAAAACACAAGAACGGCGGGACGCTGACGAAGATTCTCGAAGACCTCGAACTCAGCGGCTTCATCCGGAAATACTACGCATTCCCTAACAAGGTCAACGGTGCGCTCTACCAGCTGATCGACAGTTTTTCGCTGTTTTATTTTTCGTTCATGCGCCGCGTCCACCCGACGGACGTCCATTATTGGACGGGATTGCGCGATTCGCCGCGCCTGAACGCGTGGCGGGGATATGCGTTTGAGCTGGTCTGCTTCCGTCACATCGAACAGATCAGGGCCGGCCTCGGCATCGCGGGCGTCCTTATCGGCATCTCGTCGTGGCGCAGCAGACGTTCCGATCCCGGCGCGCAGATCGATCTCGTCATTGAACGCGGGGACAACGTGATCGACCTGTGCGAGATCAAATTCTCGAAACACCCCTATTCCATCGGCAAAGGCGACGAAGAAGATTTAAGGAACAAGCTGTCAGCGTTCACGCAGGAAACAAAAACGCGCAAGGCCGTGCATATCGCGATGATCACCACCTATGGCGTGAAGCAGAACATGCACGCCGGCATCGTGAATTCGCAAGTCACGATGGACGCGCTGTTCAGGCCGGACTGACGCCGTACCGCCGTCCGGCGGCGCACGCATATTCTCCGTTGTTGTGAAGCCGGCGCTTATATCCTGATGACGTAATCTTTCTTGCGCACCGCGGGCGCGGGCGGATCACAGTCGGCGTACCCCAGCGCGACGGCGCCTATGCCCACCATGTCTTCCGAAAGCCCCCATTTTTTCAGCAGCGCTTTCCCGCCTTCGGTCTCGAACATCTCTTTTTCGCGGTGAACCCAGACCGAACCGAGTCCTGCCGCGTGCGCGGCGAGCTGCAGGTAGGTGTTTACGCAGCTTGCGTCCTCAATATAGGTGTGGGATGTTTTCGGCGCGAGTATGACCAGAATCGTCGGCGCGCCGTAATAGGGGTCGCCGTTGCTTCCGAGGATCCGCGCGTTCATGCGGATCAGCTGGCCATGGGTTTCCGGATCCTGGACCGCGACGATCACCGGGCATTGCGCCCCTTTGCCCGTCGGCGCGTAAGTGCCCGCCTCCAGGACTGCTTCCAAGATTTCATCACTGATCTGCTCGCTCTTGAACTTGCGGGTGCTTCTTCTCGATTTCAAAAAATCCAATATTGCATTGTCCATGTTTTCTCGCCTCCTGTACGATTCTGAATCTTCATTGTGTGTTTCCTGTCCTATGGTTATTGTACCATAAATTTTACATTTATGGTACCGCCATCTCCGGCATCGCCGGAGGGCATTTAAATCCGTACCTTAGCCGCGCCCTCTGCGGCTATTGTACCATAAATTTCCGAAAATGTCCCATAATTTTCTCCGAGAAATCCCGACGTGCCACCCCTACTTGGGCGGATGTTTGAATAGTAACGCACCCTTGAATAACGTGCGTGGACGCTGTATAATAGTTATGGAAAGATTCATGATAGGCAATAGATTCGGGGGATTGTATGCCGCAGCTGTTTACTGCATTTTTACTCTCGGCGGGCGCCGTGGCCTTGGCCGAGATGGGGGACAAGACACAGCTTTTAGCCATGGCTTTTGCCTCAAAATACAAAAGCGCGCAGGTTCTCGCCGGGGTGTTCCTGGCTACGATCCTGAACCACGCTCTTGCAGTCGTTGTCGGGAACGTCATCACGCGCTTTGATGCCATACAGCTGTGGATCCAGGCGCTGGCATCCCTTTCTTTTGTTTTTTTCGGCTTGTGGACGCTTCGCGGCGATGCGCTCGCGGGCGAGGAAAACCGCACGACGCGGTTCGGCCCCGTCGCGACAGTGGCCGCCGCTTTCTTCCTTGCGGAAATGGGGGACAAGACACAGCTTACCACCATCGCCTTAGCCACAAAATTCCCCGGCGTCCCGGTTGCGGTTCTGGCCGGAACCACTTCCGGCATGCTGATCGCGGACGGCATCGGCATCATGGCGGGAATCGTTCTGCGCCGCAAGATCCCGGAAAGGCAGATCAAGCTTGTATCTGCCGCTGTTTTTATGCTGTTCGGCTTGTTCGGTGCCTGGCAGGCGATGTATGCCGGGTTTCAGCTTCCGGCCGCCGCCTGCGCCGCCGTCACAGCCGCGCTGGCGGCGCTGAGCGTCGCGGCCGGCGCCCTCATTTTACGCAAAGGCGCGCAGTAGGTTTTAGACCTCCGAAAACCCCGCTGTGCCATCGGACGAGGTTTTCGGAGGTCGCCTTTATGCTTCCGCCAGTTTTTTTCCGAGTTCTTCGCAAGAGGATAGGGCTTCCGCATCCGGCTCTTCGTTGACGATAAGACCTTCCGCTACCGGCCTGCCGCCTTTGTCTTCGCACCGTGCATGCCAGCTGCGCATCCATTCGCCGTCGCCCCATCCGTAAGAGCCGAAGAGGGCAACAGCCTTGCCCGCGAGCTTCTTCTCCAGCTCCGTGTAAAACGGTTCAAATTCTGCTTCTTCCAAAGCTTCCGCGCCCATCGACGGGCAGCCCAGCGCCAGTTTGGCATAAGACGCCGCCGCGTCGGGCGTAATTTTGTCCACAGAAAACAATTCTGCCTCAGCGCCCGCCGCTTGCAGCCCTTCCCATACCGCGTTCGCCATTTTTTCCGTGTTCCCTGTTCCGCTCCAGTAAATTACCGCTGTTTTGCTCATATTCCCATTCCTCCAATGCAGTCCTTTTTGCCGCGTCGTCTTGTTGGCGCAGCAGGCGCGCCGCGTGTTCGCGGCAGTCGTCATACGCCGCAAAGCAGCGTTTGCAGCCTTCCAAGTCGCCGTAGACTTTCCAGTACCCGTTATATTTATAGTTTTTTCCCTTATGCCTTACAAATCCTCTCACGTCCTCCGGGGGATATCCGAGCAGGAGCCCGATTTCATGCGGGAATCCGTTTTGCGCTTTCATCCGCTCCGACAGCGTTTGCAGGATCGCGTCCATGTCGTCGCCGTCGTCCGGGACCGCGGGATAGCCGCACTGCCTGAGCATGGCGCCGCATCCTTTTTTCCGAAGCTGCGCCGAGAGCGCCGCAGGCCTGTATACCATGATCTGAATCGCCGTTTCGGATTCATGTATTTTTCTCAGCAAAACGCATTTTGCCCGTAGCAGGCGTTCGAGTTCCGGAAGCTCCTCTTCGAAGTCCGTCCGTTCTTCTTTTTTCAAGGTAAAAATGTTGGCCGGCCGCAGGCCCCATATCGTAGGCGCGCTGTGGACCAGCACGGATTTCCATCGTTGTTCTTTCAAATCCATGCCTCCTGTCGTTTGCCGCCCGGCGACGTCTGTTCATCCTTCGGGCGCCGGAACGGGTTCGGCGGTTTTGCCGGCCGGTTAGGTTTCGCTAACCGGCCGGTGAAGAAAATAGGTGAAAACGGTGCTGTACATGGCTTGGTTTGTGCGATTTTGTGCATTGGGCAATTTTTTCGCATTGATGTTGAGGAGTGGTTTGTTTTTTTGGTTTACTTTATCATGGCAGGAAAAAGTAAATCTGTTTCACCTTTTTTCGGTTAGCCGCCGCTAACTAAATACAGTGTAGCACACCGTCCGTCCCGTGTCAATAGGGAAATTTGGTTTTTTGAAATTTTTTGTTACTATTCACAGCCACTTTCAACAGCCG
>JAITOE010000253.1 GCA_031290135.1 Eubacteriales Family XIII. Incertae Sedis bacterium | reverse complement strand
TGTGTCCGTCTGGGGGGCAGTCCCGCCGGGAAATGGTCTCGCTCTATTTCTTGCCGCAGGCATGAAATAGCTAAGCGAACCTTTTGCGGGCAGCTTTGCTGCCGTACATGTCTCTTCGAAAGGCAAACCCGACATACCGGGCGGATAACGCCAACGCCGCCCCATGGGGAACGCGAGGGGAGGCTCTGCCGCTAACGTCGGCATGAAGTATGTCGGGATGCCTCTTCTCCGAGAAATCCCGACGTGCCACCCTTTATTGGACGGATGTTTGAATAGTAACCCAAAATCTACTGCTGAATTTCGAACCAGAACGTGCTGCCCTTTCCCGGTTCGCTTTCGACCCCGAAACGGGCGTTGTGGAGGATGAGGATTTCTTTTACGATGGAAAGCCCCAGGCCCGTCCCCTCCCCGGAACGCCTGTGGTTGCTGCTGGCCCTGTAATATCGCTGCCAGATGTTTTTCAGGTCCTTCTTCTGGATGCCGATGCCGCAGTCCGTCACGGCGCAGCGGATAAACCCGCTTTTCTCCAGCAACGTGACCTTGACCGTCTTTTCCTTGTCGCTGAACTTGATGGCGTTGGTGATCAGGTTGGAAAGCACCTGCTTGATCTTGCTTTCGTCGCCGATGATCATGCCCCGGCCGTCCGCCGCAAGCTCCAGCTGGAAGCCCTCCTGCTCCGCGAAAATGCTGTAGGAGGCGAGGACGTTTTCAACCGCCTCACGCAGGGAAAAAGACGTGATCGTCAGCGTCTGCCGCCCGGACTGCATCTTGGAAAGCTCCAGGAGGTCGCTTACCAGCAGGTTTAGCCGGTCCGCCTCGTCGATGATGACCTGAAGGTGTTCGTTCCGTCTGTCCGGGTCGTTTCCGGACAGATCCCGGATCATCTCCGCGTAGGATTTTACCATGGTAAGGGGGGTGCGCAGGTCGTGGGACACGTTGGCGATCAGGTTTTTTTGCATGTTGTCCGCCTCCTGCAGCGCCTTGGAGGTGTAGGTCAGGATTTCGGCCAATTTCGCGATCTCGGAATAGCCGCCTTCTTCAAAGGTGATGCCGTAACGCCCCTCCGCCAGCTGCGCCGCCGATTTGGTGATGTTGGTCAGCGGCCGGGTGATCATGCGCGCGAGATAAAAAGACAGGAGGAACGCAAGCAGCAGCGAGATCACGGTGACGTAGCGCAGCTGGCCCGCCAATATGTCAATCGTGGATTCCACGGGATAAAGCGGCGAGAAGATATAAAGGAGAACCGACTGATCCTCCGTTTTGTCCAAGTAGACGCAGTAGGCAAGCATTTCATTGTCGCGCAGGGGGTTCTCGATAAAGGAAACCACGTCGTGGGCGTTGTGGCTGAAAAGGTCTTCGCGGATGGCCTGAATCTCTTTGCGGTACACGGGAAACGGGCGGATCGTCTCCCCCTCCTGCGCGTCGGTGACGCCAGGGTCGCTGTAGGGGGAATACAGGAGCAGATCCGTGTTTTCGAAATGCGCCTCTATCTGGATATAGATGTCATTCCGGCGCGTCACTTTGGAAAGCTCGTCGAAAAAATCGTCCTGCCCGTATTTCGCGATGATGGAGGACGCGACGCGCTGCGTTTCGGCGATCTTCGTTTCCCTGTAATACGTATTTAAAAAAAATATCTGCAAAAACCATAAAATCAGCATTAAAAGCGCGGCGAATAATACAAAATAGAGCCAAAGCCTGAATTTTATGCTTCGATGATCTATTTTAAGCTTCAAATTTGTAACCGACCCCCCTAAGCGTCACGATCCGGTCCCGGTAGGAGCCCAGATTGTTGCGCAGATTTTTAATGTGCGTGTCGATGGTCCTGTCGTCGCCGAAAAAGTCATAGCCCCAGATGTCGGACAGGAGCTTGTCCCTTGACAAGGCGATGTTCTTGTTCTGGACTAAATAGAACAGAAGTTCGTATTCCTTGGGCGTCAGTTCCACCTTCTCCCCGGCTATCGACACCGTGCGCGCAAGGATGTTGATTTCAAGGCCGTCGAAAGCCAGCACGTCGGGCGGCGCCTCATGGCCGGCGTTCCGCCGGATCAGGACGGCGTTTACGCGGGCCATGAGTTCCTTGGGGCTGAAAGGTTTGACGATGTAATCATCTATGCCCAGTTCGAAGCCGAAGAGTTTGTCGTATTCTTCCCCGCGGGCAGACAGCATGATGACGGGCATGTCGCGGATTTTCCGGATTTCCTTGCAGGCGGAAAAGCCGTCGAGACGGGGCATCATGATGTCCATGATCACGATGTCGAATTCTTCTTCCCGGCATTTGCCGACGGCGTTCATGCCGTCCACCGCCTCGGACACGCTGTAGCCGTTGAATTCCGCGTATTCCCGGATGACCGCGCGGATTTTCGCCTCGTCGTCCACCACCAATATTTTATACATCTGTCACCTCCCTGTTTGCGGCATAAACCCGCGCCGCTCAGGTTCATCCGTTGTTTCAATTGCCACTCCTGTCTTCAAATACCGCCAATCCGTACCATGGCCGCGCTTTATGCCATTGTATCATAAATGCCGTGAAAATACTTTGCAAAAAATCATATTTTCCCGTAAATTTCCTTTGCAAAAATCATATTTTCCAATAGACAAACCGTCTCAAAGGCTTTATAATAAATATGTACGGCGGCAAACGCATCGCGCCGGCGCGCACAAAACATGTCCCGCTGGTCAAGTGGTCAAGATGTCGCCCTCTCACGGCGGAGTCCGGGGTTCGACTCCCCGGCGGGATACCATCATAAAAACCCTTGGAATTTCAACGATTCAAAGGGTTTTTGTTTTCATGAGCCCTGTAATTTTACAAAAGCAAGCGTTTGGATCTGCGGCGGCCGGCAAGGTGCCGCAGTGTCGGGAGTGATCATATTATGACAAACAGAGGAATCAAAACAGCAGTCAAGACGGACATAGACCTGGAAACGGCAATCCGCCTGATCGTAGAAAACATCACGCGTCTGGAGGCCGTTGAAATGCCCCTTGCCGACGCAAACGGGCTTGTGCTGGACAAAGAAACCGTCGCCCCCCTTGACCAGCCCCCGTTTGCCCGTTCCCCGCTGGACGGCTACGCGTTCAAGGCCGGGGACAGCATCGGCGCGTCCGCAAACGAGCCGGTCACGCTGCGCATCGTCGATAAGCTGTACGCAGGCGGCTGGTGCGAAAAAACCGTGGACAGCGGCGAAGCGGTCAGGCTGATGACAGGCGCCATGATACCCGACGGCTGCGACTGCGTAATCCGGCAGGAGGACACCGACCAAGGCGCGGACGCCGTGAAAATATATCGCGAGCTGCGCCCGTTCGCGAATTACTGCTATCAGGGAGAGGACTACCAAAAAGGCGAAAGCCTGCTGGCGGCCGGAACCGTGTTGACGCCCGCTGCCGCCGCGCTGTGCGCCAGCATGGGCTGCGCGACGGTGCGGGTGGCGCGGAAGCCGCGCGTTTCCGTGTTTTCCACCGGGGACGAACTGGCTGAGCCGGGCGACGCGTTGCGCCCCGGCACAATCTACAGTTCAAATGCCGTTTATTTAGTCGCGCGCCTCCGGGAGATGCATGCGGAGGTGCTTCTTCCGGAGATCATCGGGGACAGTAAAGGGGCGCTGGCGGACCGCATCGGAAAAGCGGCGTCCGTTTCGGATCTCATCGTGACCACGGGCGGCGTGTCCGTGGGGGAAAAGGACCTGGTGCGTAAAGTGCTGGAATCCCTGGGGGCGGAAGTCGTATTTCACGGCATTGCCATGAAACCCGGTTCCCCCGCGCTTTTCGCGAAGTACAAAGGCGCCCTGGTCCTGGCCTTGTCAGGGAACCCTTTTGCCGCCTTTGCCAGTTTTGAGCTGCTGACACGGCCGTTGTTCGCGGTCCTGACCGGGAACAGGGACTTGCTGCCTCAGCGTTTCACGGCGACGTTGGCCACGGATTTCAACAAAGCAAGCGCGGGCAGGCGTTTTATACGCGGGAAATACGCGGACGGACGCGTTTTTTTGCCGAACGGACATTCGAACGGCCACCTCCGGTCTTTGGTCGGCTGTAACTGCTTTGTCGATATCCCCGCAGGTTCGGGAAGGCTACAGGCCGGAGAGTCCGTAGCCATCGTATTGTTGTGAATGGCGGAAAAAATGGAGAAACGAGCGAATCCCCCGGTGATTGCCGTAAGCGGCTTCAAGAATTCGGGCAAGACGACATTGATCGAGAAGATGCTGCCGATTTTGTCCGGGAGGGGACTGCGGGTCGCGGTCATCAAACATGACGGGCATTCCTTTTCTGCGGACGTGCCCGGCGCCGACACGTTCCGGCACCTCACGGCAGGTGCTTGCGGCACCGCCATCTTCGACGGCGAAAAATATATGCTGACCAAGCGGGAAAGCGTCGCAGAACGCGATCTGATCCCGTATTTTTCGGACATGGACCTGATCCTGCTGGAAGGCTTCAAAAGTTCCGGCTGGCCCAAACTGGAGCTTGTGGCGGACGGTGCGGAATCCGTCTGCAAAGCGGAAACCCTCATCGGCCTTGTCCACGGGGGCGGACGCAGCCTGCCGGGCGTCCCCCCGGACGTCCCGGTCATTGCGCCGGGTGATTACCGCGCCGCCGCGGACATCATCCTGCGCCATCTCGGTTTATGTAAGTAGCTCACTCGTCATTGCGAGGAGCAACGCGACGTTTACTTCGCCAAGGCATAAATCGCGTCCGCGTAGATCTTCGTCATGCGGATCAAACTGTCCACGCAAATAAACTCATCTTTCTGATGCGCAAGCTCCGGCTCTCCGGGGAAGCGTCCCCCGAAAGCCACGATGTTCTTCGCGGCCCGTGCATACGTCCCGCCGCCGATCACGAGCGGTTTGCCGGAACGGTCTCCCGTATGCTCTTGGTAGACCCGCATCAGCGTTTCGATCAGCGGATCGTCCGCCGGGATAAAAATCGGCGCCTTGTGATCCCGTTTGACGAGTCCCAGGTCGTATTTGTGTATGACGGGCAGCATGGCGTCATAGATCTGCTCCTGCCCCAGGGTCACGGGATAACGGATGTTTATCGTCAGGAGAATGGCCTCATGGTTCCCGTTTACCATGCCTACATTGAAAATCAGCTTTCCGGAAGGCGCGTCCGCGAAGCCGCATCCTATGCCATCGCCATGCAGGTCAAAGCCGATATGCCGCTTGTAAAAATCGATGAATTCCAGCACGCTTTCATTGACCAGGCCGGTTTGCGACAAAAAATCCATTAGAATCGATATGGCGTTCAAACCTTTTTCCGGTGTCGCGCCGTGCGCGGAAACGCCTTTCGCGCTGATTTCAAGGCTTTTCCCTATGCCTTTCGCATAGACATGGTAGCCCGTCTCTTTCCTGTACTCCGCGATTTTTTCGCGGATTGCGTCATAAGCCTCCCCCCGGACCACGGCGCGCGCGAAGTCAGGCGTCATGTTGGCCGCGTTCCCGCCGCTGATTTTCCGGAGTTCCAGGCCTTTCACGGTGCTTTTTCCGATTTTCTTCGCCAGTTCGAATATGAGGATGCCCATTTCCCCATGGATGGCGGGGAAATCCGCGTCCGGCGTAAAACCCGCGTCCGGCGCCTTTACGTTCGAAAGGTAGCGCTGCATCCCGACCCAACCGCTTTCTTCATCGAGCCCCAGTATGAGACGCACCCTTTTCTGCGGCGAAAACCCGTTCTGTTTCAAGGCTTTCATGGCGAAATAGCAGGCCAGCAGCGGTCCTTTGTCGTCGATGGCGCCGCGTCCGTAAATCTTTCCGTCCTCCAGTTTGCCGGCGAAAGGGTCGCAGCTCCACCCGCTCCCCTCCGGCACCACGTCCAGATGCCCCAGCATCCCAAAAACTTCATCGGACAGGCCGACGACCGCGCCGTCCGCGTCCGTCAGCAGTCCGCCGAATTCGATGTGGCCGCCGTACTGATCGACATTTTCCGTGGCAAAGCCGTCCGTTTCCGCCTGTTTCAGCATGTAAGCAAAGGCATCCCGCACGCCGAGCCCGAAGGGCGCGCCTTCTTCAGCGGGGCCGGCGACGCTCCGGATGGCAATCAGCTCCCGGAGCGTCCGTATGATGTCCTCCTCCATGCCGTCGATGCGGGCGGCGCAGTCCGTCGTTTCATCCATTTTGTTTTCGTCCATCTTTCGTTCCTCCGTCATGCCGCAGACGGCAGAAGCTGCCCCGGAAACAGTCCCCGGCAGTATTCCAGCGCCTGCTCGGCGCGGGTGATGTGTCCTGATTCGGCCAGCGCCGGGTTTTCGCCCATGTGTTCGTCAAGGGGCACAATGGCGTAGACGTCTTTGCCGCCGCTGCGGTATTTGTCCACCCAGGTCGGGAGAACTTTCGCGTCCATCCGCACGACCGCGCCGCGGCTTTTCAGGAAGCGCAGGTCCACGACGGCCATCATCCCCTGCTCCGTATAGACGTCGCCCGTGGTTTCCGTGCGCTGGTTGGAAATGAAATTTCCCATGGAATAGAAAACCGGCACGGTGCGCCCCGGCCCCGGCGTCAGAAAATCCATGCCCTGCAGGACGTGGGGGTGCGACGCGAATATGATATCGGCGCCAGCGATCGCGGCCCGGCTGGCGATGTGTTCCTGATATGCGTTCGGCTTCCGCTGATATTCGTTTCCCCAGTGAAAATAGCAGACGACCAATTCCGCCCCGTCCGCGCGCGCGGCCCCGATGGCTGTTTCCACCGCCGCCAGATCCGCGTCCAGCTCCTCGTACCCGAACGAATTGACAAACGGCAGCAGCGCGTCGGGGATGTAGATCCCGTTCAGCGTCCGCCTGCCGCCGGCGCGCGGCGATTCATAGGTGAAAGACACAAGGCCGATATTGACGCCGCTCCGGCTGACGACGAGGTAGTTCTTCCCGCCCTCCGGGCAGGAACCCGTTGTTCCGAGGCCCGCCGCCCCGGCGACTTCCAAGGTTCTGCGCAGGCCTGCCGCGCCCGTGTCCAGCATGTGGTTGTTGGAGGTGAACACGGCGTCAAAGCCCGCGCCCGCCAAGGCTTCCGCGAGTCTGTCCGGCGATGAAAAGCAGGGATATCCCTTATAAGGTTCGCCGCCGAATGTCGTTTCCAGGTTGCAAAGCGCCAGATCCGCCCCCGAAACATAGGGCTGCACGTATTGGAAATTATTGGAAAAATCATATTCCCCGGTGGCGCTGTCGCGCTGCGCCGCCAGCTGCGGTTCGTGTACCATTACGTCGCCCGCGCATAGGATGCGGAGGGAAACCGGCGTTTCGGGCAGCGCTTTCACGGACGCTTCGGCATCCGCTTCGACTGAAATCCCTGGATCGGTTGCACCCGGCGGCTCCGAAAGCGCGTTCCTGTCATCGCCGCAAGCGGAAAATAGCGGGATTGCAAGCAGCAACCCCACTACTAAGATGAACGCTTTCGATTTTGGCCCCGTCCGCCCGCGCGGCGCGCGGCGCACGGGAAAGATTTTGTCAGTTGACGGATTCAACGGACGCAATTTCAGGGTACTGCTCCTGCAGCATCTTCTGGATCCCGTTTTTTACCGTCATCTGCGAGTAGGGGCAGCCGGCGCAGTGGCCCTGCAGCCGCACTTTGACGATGTTTTCCTCTGTAAGTTCCACAAATTCAACGTCGCCGCCGTCCTGCTGCAACATCGGCCGGATGCCTTCAAGGGCGGCAATTACCTTTTCTTCCATGTGATGATCTCCTTCAGCGTAATTTGTATTTGCTTATCGTCTTATTGTACCATCTTTTTTTACTGATAACAATATATTCTTTGTACCATCTTTTTTTACTGATAACAATATATTCTTCCGGTTTTTCCGATTTAGTAAATTCCCAAAGTAAGTTCCACAGTGGACGCGGGTGTGGACGTTAGTGTGAAACGGGATTTTGCGGTAGACTTTTCTCTGGGAAGTTTTTCTTTGGAGGAGGAAAGCCATGGC
>JAITOE010000233.1 GCA_031290135.1 Eubacteriales Family XIII. Incertae Sedis bacterium | reverse complement strand
TTCGGGCATCCGGGAAAATGACATGGCGCGGGGCATAAAGTGAAACTGCATATATTATGCGGTCTATTCAGTGGCTCGTTTCTTGTTACGCCTAAAGTGGCTGTGAATAGTAACATGTTGTTAGGTCTTCAGTGGATTTTCACTTGACAGGCTTGCTGTTTTTGTGCTATTCTTTGCCTAACTTGTATTTTTCATTCGGAATTTCCGGTTCCGTGCGTTGCTTCAATTACGGTGATAATCGCGCACCTGCGTGTGAAAACAAGCTTCGTGCGTGATCGCTTTTGGGCGGGGAAGGAAGAGGTTTGCCGGGCATGAAAGGAAAAAAAGGGGAAAAGCTCGCAGGTGTCTTGTTTGTGCTGGCTGCGGTTCTGTGTACGCCGGAGGTCATTCTGGCGGCGGAGGAAGAGGGCGGGCATGAACTGGGGAACATCTTGCCGATTTGGAGCGTGCTGCCTTTTGCGGGACTGCTCCTGTCCATCGCCATCTTCCCCTTGGTAAAACCGCACTGGTGGGAAAAGCATCTGCTGAAAGTTTCGATTTTTTGGGCCTTGGTCTTTTTCGTCCCATTTCTCGCCGCGTTCGGGGCGGGAGAGGCAGTATTTGAGCTGATTGAAATCGTGCTTTTGGATTATCTGCCGTTTATTATCCTTTTATGGGGGCTTTTTGCCGTTTCCGGCGGCATCGTCCTGAAAGGCGATCTGGCGGGGACGCCGAAAGTCAATACGGTCATGCTCGTCATCGGGACGCTTCTCGCAAGCTGGGTCGGCACGACGGGCGCCAGCATGCTTTTGATACGCCCCCTGATCCGTGCCAACAAATGGCGGGAAAAGAAAGCGCATCTGGTGGTGTTTTTCATCTTTCTGGTTTCGAATATCGGCGGCTGTCTTACGCCGGTGGGGGATCCGCCGCTCTTTCTGGGATTTCTCCGGGGCGTGCCCTTTTTCTGGACGATGCGGCTCGCGCCCCTGCTTTTGCTGAACGCGGTCCTGTTGCTGGTCGTCTTTTTCCTGATGGACAGCCGGCTGTACAAAAAAGAACTGGCGGCGGGAAAGGCTCCGGCGGCCGCTCCCGGCGCGGGCGGCGGGAAAGAACCGCTTCGCGTGGAGGGCCTGCACAATTTCATATTTCTCGCCATGATCGTGGGCAGCGTCATTCTCAGCGGCATCACGTCAAGCCATCCCCTGTTCGCGGACACGGCGACGGGCGAACTCTATGGCATAGAGGTCTACCCCGGCATCCTGCTTCCCTATAACAGCATTCTGCAAATGGCGATCATCGTAGTGGCCGGCCTGCTTTCCGTGCTGACCACGAAGAAGACGCTGCGGGAGGCGAATTTCTTTACCTGGGGTCCCATCCAGGAGGTCGCCAGCCTGTTCCTCGGCATTTTCATCACCATGATCCCTGCGCTCGCCATCCTGAACGCGCGGGGCGCGGAACTCGGCCTTGCGAAGCCCTGGCAGTTTTTCTGGGTCACGGGCGCGCTTTCCAGCTTCCTTGACAACGCCCCGACCTATCTGGTGTTCATGACCACCGCAGGTTCCCTCGGCGCGCCGGACGGGCTCGCAACGGCCGTCGGCATGCTTCCGGTCCCGCTCCTGATGGCGATCTCAGCCGGCGCGGTATTCATGGGCGCAAACACCTATATCGGCAACGCGCCCAACTTCATGGTGCGCTCCATCGCGGAGGAAAACCACATAAGAATGCCCAGCTTTTTCGGCTACATAGGCTGGTCCGTCCGGTTTTTGATTCCGCTGTTCATCATCGACACCGTGGTGTTCTTTTTGTTCTAAACACCGGCTCAGGAAAGATAAAATCAGATGAAATATATCGGCTTTGTCCTCGTTGCCGCCGTCGGCGTGTGGATTGGTTTTTCCGGCATTTTTAGCTCCGATTTGTCTGCGGCGGGCCATCATGCCATGATGATACTCATCCTTACCGTCGCGCTCTGGATATTCAAACCTTTCGGGATGCCCCTTTCGATCGGCGGCGTGTTCATGGCGGCCTTGCTGCTCATCGCCGGTTTTCCGGCAAGCACGGTCTTTTCCGGCTTCGCGGGCAACGCCTTATGGACGCTGATCCCTGCTTTGTTCTTCGGTTTCGCGCTGCGTAAAACGGGTCTCGGCAGAAGAATCGCTTGCTTCGGCATGAAAAGCATACGGCTGTCTTACCCAAGCCTGCTCGTCATGTGGGCCGTGATCGGCGTCGTTCTTTCGGTTCTCACGCCTTCCATCACGGTCCGCGTCATCATCGTTACGCCGATTGCGCTGAACTGCGTGGAAATATGTGAGCTTCCAAGGGGGTCCAAAGAGCGGTCGCTGGTTCTCATCAGCGCATGGGCCATGGCCATAATACCCGGATATGGCTGGCTCACCGGATCCCTGAACGGCCCTATCATGACGGGGCTTTACGCTTCAAACCCGAAACTCACGCCTCCGGATTTTTCGTCCTGGTTCGCCGTTTCTTTTGTGCCGATCGCTTTTGTCACGGTCCTGACCGTCCTTGCCGCGTATTTTGTGTTCCGGCCTGCCGTGCGCCTGTCCGCGGAAAAAAGCAAGTTCATGGAGATTTACAAAGGGCTGGGCAAGATGAATGCGCACGAAAAAGTGACGGCCTTGGTGCTTGCCGCGTGTTTTTTCCTGTTTATGACGAGCGCGAAGCATCCCGTGCCGGATGCGGCGGTCTGCATGTTTGGGCTGGTCGCCCTCGTGATTGCGGGCGTCATCAAAGCGGACGAGATCAGCACGGGCATCAGCTGGGATCTCATCGTGTTCATGGGTATCGCGATGGGCTTTGGAGCCATCTTCGAGCACGCGGGAATCACCCCGTGGATGTCAGGGAAAATCCTTGTCCTTCTGGAGCCTGTTAGCGGCAGCGCATGGATCCTGCTTCCCGTCATGCTGTTTTTAATGTTTTTATGGCGGTTTATCGACATTGCCGTCTTCATTCCGACGATGGCGATCCTTACGGGGGTTCTGCCGGACATCTCTTCTGCTTACGGCATGGATCCTTTGGTGTTCC
>JAITOE010000228.1 GCA_031290135.1 Eubacteriales Family XIII. Incertae Sedis bacterium | reverse complement strand
CGCAGCGTCCCGTCGCTGTTGCCCGTATAGCCGCCGAGGGTGTACTGCGTGGAAATGTCGCCTAAGTATATGGCGCCGACGTCCAATTCTTTCAGTGAAAAGAGCTGGTCGTTCCCGTCTTTGTCCTTGCACCAGATCCGGAGCTGTGAGAATATCTCGTCGTTCTCGTCAATCCAGCCGTTGTTGTCCAAGTCATAGGCCCGGAGTTCGCCGAAGCCCGAACCCGACTGCGGGCCGAAAAGCTCGGTGCCGTCGTTGATCTTCCCGTCGCCGTTCTTGTCCAGCGCGAGGAAGCCGCTGCCCTGGCCGACAAAGCTGATCTGATCCACGTTCCCGTCAGCGTCGAGGTCGAAATCGAATTTTTCGCCCGTCAGGGAGGCCGCCGTCCCGCCGTAGTTGATGACCAGGGGGTCTATGGCTAACTGCGCGGTGGTATAGGAAGCGCTGAACGTCGCCGAGAACTCCCGGCTCATGCTCAGGCTGACGTCGATGGAGATGCTCCGGCCGTCTGAGGTCTGGATGACGCCCTGCGCTTGGTAACTGAGGCGTTCAGACTCATAATGCGACACTTCGACGGTGGTGTTTTTCACATTCAGGATGGACGCAGCGCTGCCGGCGCTGATGCCGGACGGAGCTGACCCGGCGAAAGGGTTTTGCTGCTGCCTGCCCGCGCTGAAGCTGAGGCTTTTGAAGCTGTAATGTTTGCCGGTAAGGGCGTACAGGAGCCGCTCCAATATGGTTTCTTTCAGCTCAAGGGGCGATGAAGGCAGGTAAAAGCCGTTATAGGATTTTTGCGCTTTGGCGGCCGCCTGCCCTGCGGATTCCTGCTGTTTCGCCTGCGCTTCTTCTATCGCTTTTTTTGCCGAATCGGAAAGACTGACCGTCACCGCGTCAGGAAAAAGCTGCGACAGGCCACCCTCTGCGATTGTGCTGCCTTGGGAGACCTTCACTTGGGACTCCGAGGTTTTCAGTTTTACGGAATCAACGGAAAGATAGCTGCGTTCGGATGACGCCTGCATGGAATAAGAATCGATTTTCATTGGTTAAACCTCCCTGTTTGTTCGAGAATAAGGAATCCTTTCCTTATATAGTATGTCGGCAGATCTTGTTAGAACATTAGGGGAAATTTATTGTTATTTATCATTACGTGCGGAGTGTACGTATCCTCCGTCGTTGCGAGTGCAGCGAAGCAATCCAGATGCGCTGGATTGCTTCGGCACTTCGTTCCTCGCAATGACGAAATGTAGTCCTCCTCACCGGGGTTTTGCCCGTTCGTACTGCGCGGGCCAGGTGAGGTTTTCGCCCAATTCCTTCGCCGCGCCGAAGAGCCAATAGGGGTTTCGCAGAAGCTCGCGGCCGAGGAAGACCAGATCCATGCCGTCTGCGGCGGCGTTCTCCGCCTCGGCGGCCGTCGTGAGCAAGCCCCCGCCGATGACCGGCAGCCCTGTCCTTTCTTTTATGATCTTCGCGTGGGGGAGCTGGTATCCGGGAAACGCCTTTGGCGTGACCGGCACGAGCCCGCCGGTGCTTACGTCCACGACGTCGATGCCGTTTCCGGCGCGCTTTGCGATGTTCAGCAGCTGCGCGAGATCCGCAGGCAGGTTGCCGCCGTCCATGTAATCCTCCGCCGTGACGCGGACGAAAACGGGTTTGTCCGCGGGCCAGGCTAAGCTTACGGCATCAAGCACTTCGCCCAGAAGACGGGCGCGGTTTTCGGGCGGGCCGCCGTATGCGTCGCCGCGCCGGTTGGTCAGCGGGGAGAGGAACTGGTTCAGCAGGTAGCCGTGGGCGGCGTGGATTTCCAGGACGTCGAAACCCGCCTGATGCGCCCGCCCGGCGGCTTGCCGGAACTCGTTTACGGTTTGCCGGATGTCTTCGGCGGTCATTTCGGCGGGGACGGGGGCGTTCGCGTCGTAGGGGAGGGGGCTTGGGGCTTCAACGGCGGCGCCCGGCACATCGCATTTCCTGCCGGCATGGTTCAGCTGGATGCCGGCCTTCGCGCCGTTTTCGTGTATGCGCGAAACAAGGGGTTCCAGCGCCCGGCCTTTTCCGTCGTCCCATATGCCAAGCTCGGTGTCGCTGATCCGCCCCTCCGGCGACGTGGCCACCGCTTCGATGAGGATCAGCCCGACCCCGCCGACGGCGCGGGTGGCGTAATGGGTCTCGTGCCATTTCGTCGGGACGCTGTCCGGGGCGCAGTACATGCTCATGGGCGCCATGACCACGCGGTTTTTCAACGTGAGGTTTTTAACAGTGAACGGGGTAAAAATCTTGCTCATTTTTGTCTCCTTGTATGTGAGGGCATAGACGTTTTTAGCCGCCCTATGGTTATTGTACCATAAATTTTGCATTTATGGTACCGCCATCTCCGGCAATTTTCATTTTTCAATTGCGGTTTCGGCCATAATGTGCTATGCTAAGCACAGGAAAGGCAAAGAAGCGGAGCTTTTCGCATTGCCCGACAGAAAAACCTGCGCCAAAACATCAGCTTATTTCGTAACGGTTCCTAAATAGAGACGCCCCGGCCCTGCCGGAAAAGCCGCGTCGCATACGAGATGCCGGGAGGTATGTTGCTATATGAAATTACATATATATTTCGATTATACGTGTCCGTTCAGCTATATCAGCGAGAGCCAGATCAAGGCAGTCAAACCCTCTTTCCCTGAGATAGAGCTGGTGTGGCACCCCTTTGAACTGCGGCCGAGACCCATTGTCAGACCCGAAGTGAGCGTGGATCTGGACACGGGAAAAGCGTGGGACCCTGCGCTTCTTGCCGAGGCGGCAAAAGAGGGTCTGCCGCTGCACACGCCTTTTTCCCCGCTTCCCTATTCGGACAGGGCGTTTCAGGGCATGCATTGCGTGAATGCGGGCGGCGGCGACGTGCAGGCATATAATGAAAGGATTTTCAAAGCAGTGTTTGCCGAGGGAAAAGACATCAGCGACCTGGACGTCCTGGCGGAGATCGCGAACGACATCGGCATAGATGCCTACGCGTTCAACCACCAGCTGCGGGAGGGCATCTTTAAGGACGCGCAGCAGAAAGCCCTGCGGCACGCCTATTTCGAATCGGGCGTGGAAGAGACGCCCACCTTCAAACTGGCGGGCATGCGCATTTCAGGCGCCGTAGGCCGGGAGATTCTGGAAAAATTCCTGGGGGACGGGCTGAAAGAAGAGAAAAAATCCCAGAAAGCCGAAGCGGATGCCGGACAGCGCAAGGAAAAGAGCCGGCCATAATCCAACCCTCCGGGTTACGCGCCCCGCAGCCGGATAGATTCGTTTAAAAGAGGCAGCTTATGATACGATACGACAGGATCACCCCGGAGGGGACAAGAGACATCCTGTTTGATGAATGTGAAGCGCAAAACGGCATCATCAACAGGCTCCGCGGAATCTTCGAAGAAAAACAGTACCGCGAGGTAATGACGCCGGGCTTTGAATTCTACGATGTCTTTTCAAGCAACGCGGCCTATTACCCGCAGGAGAGCATGTATAAGCTCGCGGACAACCGGGGCAGGCTTTTGACGCTGCGTCCCGATTCAACGATTCCCATCGCCCGCATGACAGCCACGAAACTCAAAGGACATGCCTTGCCGCTGCGCGTGTATTACGCACAGCGGGTTTTCCGGCAGCAGCCGGAGCTGCGGGGACGGCGCAGCGAAATCATGCAGATGGGCATAGAGCTGATCGGGGCGTCGGGCTTCGAGGCTGACGTGGAGGTTCTCACCGCTGCGGTGGACGCGCTGGCGGCGTGTTCGGCGTCGCATTTCCGGATCGAGCTGGGGCATGTGGGCATTTTCAACAAGCTCATAGCGGACCTGGAAGCGGAACCGGCGGAGAAAGAACGGATTCACCGGTACATCGCCTCTAAAAACTACGCCGCGCTGGGGGACGTGCTGGAAGGCGCCCGGCAGGACAAAACGGCGGAAATACTGAAAGAGCTGCCCCGGCTTTTCGGGGGCGCGGAGGCGCTGGAAGAGGCGCGGCGGCTTTTCTCCGGCTATGGCGGCGACCTGCCCGTGATGCTGGAACATTTAGAGCGGATCTACCGGGTGCTGGCAAGGCTTGATTTCGGGGATCAGATCATGGTGGATTTCGGGCTGGTAAACCAGGCGGAATACTACAGTTCGCTGGTTTTCAAAGGGTATGTGGCGTCGTCAGGCGACGCGGTGCTGTCAGGCGGGCGCTACGACGGCCTGTTCCGGGATTTCGGCGAAAATTTGCCCGCCACGGGCTTTGCCCTGAACGTGGACGCGCTGACGGCGGGGCTTTTGCAGGCGGAGCCGGAGGCGCGGGGGGCGGCGGACGGTACGGTCAGCGCGGCGGCGGACGGCGCGCCGGGATTGCGGATCGCCCTGACGAAAGGCCGCCTGGAAAAAGACCTCGTCGGGATGATGGAAGCCGCGGGTTACGACGTCAGCCTCCTGCGGGACAAGGGGCGGAAGCTGCTTTTGCCGATTCCGGGGACGAAGCTGCAAGTGGTGCTTGCGAAGGCGGCGGACGTGATCACCTACGTGGAACACGGCGTGTGCGACGTGGGCGTCGTCGGGAAAGACACCATCGCGGAGCAGGGCGGCGTTTATTACGAAATCATGGATCTGGGCGTCGGCCTGTGCCGTTTCGCGCTTGCCGCGCCTATGGGACAGGATTTTTACGGCGGCTTCGGCGCACGGCGCATCGCCACGAAGTATCCGGGGGTGGCGGCCGCCTGGTTCGAAAGCAAGGGCATGGACGTGCAGATCATCAAGATCGAAGGCTCGGTGGAGCTGGCGCCGCTTTTGTCGCTGGCGGACGGCATCGTGGACATCGTGGAAACGGGAAGCACCCTGCGGGAAAACGGCCTGGAGATCATCGAGGAAATCAGGCCCGTGTCCGCGCGCATGATCGTGAACGTGGCGGCCATGAAGCTGAAGAAAGCGGAGATTGACGCGTTCGCGGCGGCGTTGCAGACAGCCAGGGAGGGCGCGGACGAAGCATGATAAAGACGGTCGTGGCGGACGGCAGGGCGGAGTTCCTTGCTTTGGAAAAAATGGAAAACAGAGCAAACGGGCGGAGCCGGGAGACGGAGGAAACGGTTTTACGGATTCTGGACGACGTGCGGGAAAACGGCGACGCCGCTTTGCAAAAATACAACGAAAAATTTGACGGCGGGCGCCCGGACAGCTTAGAAGCGGGCAAGGACGCGTGCAAAGCGGCTTTTGACGCGGCGGAACCGGCATTCCGGGGCGCCTTGGAACGGGCGGCGGACAATATACGCGCCTATCACGAAAAACAGATTGCCGGGGGATACGAACTGAAAAAAGCCGACGGTGCCGTCCTGGGCCAGATCGTCCGGGGGCTTGCGCGGGTGGGGATTTACGTGCCGGGCGGCACTGCGGCCTATCCCTCCACGGTGCTGATGAACGCCATCCCGGCAAAATTAGCGGGAGTGGCGGAGATCGTCATGGCGACGCCGCCTGCGGCGCTGGGCGGCACAGGGCAAGGAAGCACGGGCGGCCGTTTCGGCGCGAACCCTGACATTCTGGCGGCGGCCTGGGTCGCGGGGGTGGACCGGGTGTTTTTGTCCGGCGGCGCGCAGACCGTCGCGGCGCTCGCTTACGGCACGGAACGCATCCCGCGCGTGGATAAGATTGTAGGGCCGGGCAACATCTTCGTCGCAACGGCGAAAAAACTGCTGTACGGCCAGGTGGACATCGACATGATCGCGGGGCCGAGCGAAATCTTAGTCATGGCGGACGATACGGCAGATCCCGCTTATATCGCGGCCGACATGCTGAGCCAGGCCGAACACGACGTAAATTCCGCTGCCGTCCTCCTCACAACCGGCGCGGAGACGGCGGAAAAGACGAAGGCGCAGCTTGCGGCGCAAAGCGAAAACCTTGCGCGCCGGGACATCGTCCGCGCGTCGCTGGAAAATTTCGGGCTGATCCTCCTTTGCCGCGGCACGGAAGAGATGATACGGATGGCCAACCATATCGCGCCGGAGCATCTGGAGATCCTCACGGCGGATCCCATGGCGGTCCTCGCGGAGATTAAAAACGCGGGCTCCGTGTTCTGCGGCCCTTATTCGCCGGAACCGCTGGGCGACTATTACGCCGGGACGAACCACGTGCTGCCGACGTCAGGCACCGCCAGGTTCGCCTCCCCGTTGGGCGTGTACGACTTTGTAAAGCGCATGAGTTACACATATTATACGAAGGAAAGCCTTCTGGCGGCGAAAGACGACATCGTCCGGATTGCCGGGCGGGAGGGCTTCGGCGCGCACGCCAACGCGGTCCGCATACGCTTCGACGGGGAGTAGCGGCGGATATATAAAGAAAGGCACAACGATGAGAAACGGCACGGTTACGAGAAAAACCAAAGAGACGGACGTCACGGTGCGGCTTACGCCCGACGGAAGCGGACAGGCAGAGATCGAAACGGGCATCGGCTTTTTCGACCATATGCTGACCGCGTTCGCGGCGCACAGCGGCTTTGATTTGACCGTACATTGCAAGGGAGACCTGGCGGTGGACGGACACCACACCATAGAAGACGTCGGCATCGTGATAGGGCAGGCGTTTTTACAGGCCGTGGACAGCGCGGGCATCGCCCGGTACGGAAACTTCACGGTTCCGATGGACGAAACCCTGGCATCCTGCTCCGTCGATATCTGCGGCAGGCCCTGCTTCGTCTTTAACGCCACGTTCACCCACGCCCGGCTGGGACGCATGGAAACGCAGATGGTTAAGGAGTTTTTCGCTGCTTTCGCCTTGAACGCGCGCCTCACGCTCCACCTTAACGTCCTGTACGGCGAAAACGACCACCACAAATGCGAGGCGCTGTTTAAGGCTTTCGCCCACGCCCTGAAAGAGGCGGTCCGGGTGACGGGCGAAGAGACGCTTTCCACCAAGGGGAGCCTGAAATGATAGCGATCATCGACTACGGGGCGGGCAATCTTTTCAGCGTCAAAAACGCCTTGGATTTTCTCGGCTATGAAAGCGTGGTCAGCGGCGACAAAACCGGGCTGGAGCGGGCGGACAGGCTGATATTGCCGGGGGTCGGCGCTTTTCCGGACGCCATGGAGAAATTGGAAACCGCAGGCCTTACGGACGTCATTTTGTCCGAGGCAGGAAAAAAACCGCTGCTGGGCATCTGTCTGGGCATGCAGCTGCTGTTTGAATGGGGATTCGAATTCGAAAAAACCAAGGGCCTGGGCCTGATTGACGGCCAGGTGGACCGGATCCGGGCGCCCGGCCTGAAGATTCCCCATATGGGCTGGAGCGACGTGAAGCGCGCGGCGGACTGCCCGCTTTCGGAGGGGATACGGGAAGGGGACCGGCTCTATTTCGTCCACTCCTACAAGGCGGAAACGGACATGGAAAACATCTCGCTTTACACCGAATACGGCGATTTGATACCGGGGCTCGTGTTCCGGGGCAACGTGTTCGGCTGCCAGTTCCATCCGGAGAAGAGCGGAAAAACAGGGCTTCGCATACTGGAAAATTTTTGTAAATTATAGCGGCAGGCGAGTACCGTCACCATGCGGAACGAATTTACCCAGCCGGGGGGCGGGTTACGCCCGTCCGTCATTGCGAGCAACGCGAAGCAATCCAGTGCGCAGTATAGATTGCTTCGTCGTTTCACTCCTCGCAATGACATGGGTTATGCCCGCCCCCCCGGCGGCGATCCTATATACCTGCGATTCATAACAGAACGGCAATGGTGGAATTAAATGGTAATATTACCTGCAATTGACATAAAAGACGGCATCTGTGTCCGGCTTACGCGGGGCGACTTCCACACGGCGGAACAGGTGGCGGCGGATCCGCTGGAAACGGCGCTGCGCTTTCGCGGCGCGGGCGCCGAATGGATACATATGGTGGATCTGGACGGCGCGCTTCAGGGGCGGCGCGTGAACGCGGAAATCTTTACGCGGGTGGCGAAAAAAAGCGGCCTCAAGGTGGAACTGGGCGGCGGCATCCGGGACATGGACGCGGCGGCACATTATCTGGAAAACGGCGTCAGCCGGGTGATTCTGGGCTCCGCAGCCTTGCAGGATCCCGCTTTCACCCAGGCGGCGGTACGCCGTTTCGGCGCGCGCGTCGCCGTGGGCATCGACGCCGTGGACGGACGCGTCCGCACGTCGGGCTGGCTTGCGGAGGGCGACGCAGACTATATCGAACTGGCGGGGAAAATGGAAGCCATGGGCGTGCAAACCCTCATATTCACGGACATTTCAAAGGACGGAACCTTGTCCGGACCCAATTTCGGCCAGCTCGCGGCGCTGCGGCGGGCGACGGGCTGCGACATCATCGCCAGCGGTGGTGTCTCCACGATGGACGATGTGAAAAAACTCAAGGAAATGGGACTTTACGGCGCGATTCTGGGAAAAGCGGCGTACAAAGGAACCCTCGTGCTCCGGGACGCCATCGAATGGGCGGCGCGGGACGGCGCGGGCGGCTGCCTGAAAGGATAAGCTATGCTGGCAAAGCGAATCATACCCTGTCTGGACGTGCGGGACGGGAAGGTGGTCAAGGGGATCCATTTCGTGGACATACAGGAAGTGGGAGACCCGGTGGAGTGCGCCATGCTCTATGACCGGCAGGGCGCCGACGAAATCGTATTCTTGGACATAACAGCCACCCACGAGGGGCGCGGCACCATGGTGGACGTGGTGCGCCGCACCGCGAAGAACGTGTTCGTGCCCCTGACGGTGGGCGGCGGCATCCGGAGCGTCGAGGATTTCAAAACCCTGCTCCGCGCGGGGGCGGACAAGGTGTCCGTCAATTCCGCCGCGATCCGCGAGCCGGAACTGATCTCCGAAGCCGCTGCCATCTTCGGCAGCCAATGCGTGGTCGTGGCCATAGACGCGAAAAAGGTCGGGGAGGGCGAACCGGGGGACGGGGCGCGGTACAACCTATTCGTGAACGGCGGCCGGATCGATACGGGCAAGGACGCGATCAAATGGGCGAAGGAAGCCGAGCGGCGCGGCGCGGGGGAGATCCTGCTGACGTCCATGGACACGGACGGGACGAAAAACGGATTTGACATCGACATGCTGAACGCGGTGTGCGCGGGGGTCAACATCCCGGTCATCGCGTCCGGCGGCGGGGGGACCCTGCCGGATTTCAGCGAGGTTTTTCTGCGGACGGACGCCGACGCGGCGCTGGCCGCCTCCATATTCCACTACGGGGAGCTTACGGTGCGCGACGTAAAAAACGAGCTGGCGGCGGCGAACCTGCCCGTCCGCTTATAGGTCAGGCACATTCGGCTGTTATTGCTCCGACAATTAAACATTGGACAAAGTGGCGAGGATTTTTTCGCCAGGCAAGGCGGCGGGTTCCGCCTGGTACATTCGCCCGGCACAAAACAACGGAAAAGGTGTTTTCATGGACATAAGCAAATATTTCACGAAATCGGAACTGGTTCCTGCCGTCGTGCAGGAACAGGGGAGCGGGGAGATCCTCATGCTGGCTTACATGAACGCGGAAAGCCTGCAAAAAACCCTTGAAACAGGGCAGACCTGGTTTTACAGCCGCTCCCGGCAGGAACTATGGAACAAGGGCGCCACGTCCGGCCATGTCCAGGCGGTGGTTTCCATAACGCCGGACTGCGACGACGACGCGCTGCTTGTCCGCGTCGTGCAGACGGGGCCGGCCTGCCATACGGGGAACAAAACATGCTTTTATCGCGAGGGCGGCGTGTACGCGGCCGCGGAGGGCATGCCGAAAGGGGATTTATAATGGGAACGGACAGTGCCCTTCAGGAATTATACGACGTGGTGCAGGACCGGAAAAAACATTCTGCGGAGGGATCTTACACCTGCTACCTTTTTGAACAGGGTCTGGACAAGATCCTGAAAAAATGCGGGGAGGAGTGCAGCGAAACCATTATCGCGGCGAAAACGCTGGAATACGCGCAGGCTTCGCCAAAATCCGCCCCGGATGCCGAAAAAGCGCGGGCTGACGCGGAGAACGAGGTCTGCGACCTGCTGTACCACCTGACGGTGCTGCTGGTGCAGCTGGAAATCCCCTTGAAAAACATAGAGGACATTCTAAAGGAAAGAAGCGGGAAAATCGGAAACCTGAAAGCGGCGAAAAAAACAGATTTAAATAGCTGATTACCGGACGCGGATGCTGATCTCGCCGGCGTAAAGCGTTTCCGTGCGGCCGTCCGGATATCTTACCAAGAGATTGCCGCTGTCGTTGATCCCGACGGCTTCGGCCTCTTTTTTTTGATCGCCCTGTATGACGTAGATGTTTTTGCCGACGACGCAGGAACGCGCCCTGTACTCGTCGATGCAAGGCTGTCCCGCGCCGTCGCAGAAAGCGAAGACCTGACGGATCAGTTCCGCCGCGAAACGGCACCGGAGGCCGGGCGGCAGGGAAAGCGCACCCGCAGCCGCGCGCAGGGCTTCCGGGAAATCCGCTTCGCCCATGTTTATATTCACGCCGACGCCAAGGATCAGGGATTCCACGCCGCCCCCCTCCAGGTCGGCGGAGGCCTCCGTCAGGATGCCGCAGATTTTTTTGCCGCCCACGAAGATATCGTTGACCCACTTGATTTCGCATTGGCAGCCGGTCCATTTTTCCGCGGCCCAGCAGACGGCCACGGAAGCGGCGACGGTGACCATTTGCGCCTCCCGGAAGCCGGCGGGCGGGGTCAGGATGAAGCTGCAATAGAGGCTGTCCGTCCGGGGCGAAAAAAAATCGCGTCCCAGCCGGCCGCGGCCGCGGCGCTGTTCTTCCGCAAGGATCACGGTGCCGGGAGGCGCGCCGGAAAGCAGCATCTCCCTGGCAGTCAGGTTTGTGGAGTCCACGGCGTCGAAGATGTGGATACGGCCGGCAAGGGAGCTGTCGAGGTACGGCGCGATGCCGTGGAGGGAGAGGCGGTCGCTTCCTGCGGTAAGGCGGTAGCCTTTGCGCGTGGCGGCCTCGATGCCGTAGCCTTCCGCGCGCAGGTCTTCGGCGGCTTTCCAGACTGCGGCGCGGGAAATGCCGAGCAGGGCGGCCAGCGTCCCCCCGGAAACGAAGGCGCCGCCACTGTCCTCCAATTGTTTTAACAGCTCGCTTTTTGTAGAGGTCCGCATGATGTCGCTCCGCCTTTGTACGCCACCGCGCTCCGCGCGGGGACGTGGGAAATAGAATTCCTTTCTATTTTAATGCCTTTCCGGCGAAAAAGCAACCCCGCAGCTGGGAGGTTTGCTATTCATGGTTCCGCCGTCCGTCAGCGCAAAATAAAAACGCGTGGATGCGTGTGCGGATTGAAACCGCAGGGGGCGGCAAGCCTCCGTCATTGCGAGCGAAGCGAAGCAATCCAGCGGGTCCGCCAACCCCCCGCCGCAAAAGCAAAACGCGTGGATGCGTGTGCGGAACCGGAACCGAAAGAAGCCTGCAATACAGCATTTTCGGCACCAAAAACGACCAAAAAATTATTTCGGAAAAAATCAAAAAAATACTTGCTTTCTTAATAGCGTTGTAATATACTTAAAAAGCTTGTGGAGAAAGTGCAGAATACTTTCCACACGCCGCCGGTGCGGGGAATCACCCCCTCGCAAAGGGGCGAAAGGGTTTCGGATCCGCGCATGGCACGGTATTCCCGGAACGCACGGCTGTGTGTATTGCCGGAAAACTCCGTGCATGGAAACGTGCCGGCTGCGCCCGGCTCCGCCGGACAACGTCGGCGGGAGGCGCGAAACGGCGCGGATGTGCGGAAAACAGGAGGAAAACAATGAGCGAGAAACAGAAAATCAGAATCAGGCTGAAAGCTTATGATCACAAGACGCTGGATCAGTCCGCGGCACGGATCGTGGAGACGGCGAAAAAGACCGGCGCCGAAGTGTCGGGTCCCATCCCCCTTCCCACAGAAAAAGAAATCGTCACCATCCTCAGGGCGGTTCACAAATATAAAGACAGCAGGGAACAATTTGAACAGCGCACCCACAAGCGGCTGATCGACATCTACCATACCACGCCAAAAACGGTGGATTCGCTGATGAAGCTGGATTTGCCGGCGGGCGTGGACATTGAAATAAAACTGTAAACGCGCGCCGCCCCGGCGGCCGCGGATCTCTTAGTATGATAGCCCCGTGCCTTATTCCGGCAAGCGGGCGATCCGCTGTAAGAAAGGATAAAGTCCATGAAGACAATACTGGGTAAAAAAATCGGCATGACACAGATCTTCACCGAAACGGGCGAAGTGATCCCCGTGACGGTCATAGAAGCGGGGCCGGTGACGGTAACGCAAATCAAGACAAAAAAGACCGACGGCTACGACGCGGTGCAGATCGGTTTCGGGGAAGTAAAAGAGCGGCGCGTCAACAAGCCCATGAAGGGGCATTTTGCCAGATGGCAGGCGCCCCTCAAGAAGCACCTGGCGGAGATCCGGCTGGAGGAAGGCGAAACCTATGAGCCGAACCAGGTGATCACCGTCGCTGATTTCGAAGAAGGCAAGAAGGTAGATGTCACGGGGACGTCCAAGGGCAAAGGGACGCAGGGCAACATCAAGCGCCACGGCCATCACAGAGGCCCCATGACCCACGGTTCAAAGCACAAACGCCTGCCCGGCGCGCTGGCTGCGGGCACATACCCCTCCAGGGTCTTTAAAGGCAACGACGGCCCCGGAAGAATGGGGCGGGACACCGTAACGATGCAGAACCTCCTGCTCGTGAAAGTCATCGCAGACAGGAACCTCCTGCTTGTGAAAGGCGCCGTGCCCGGAGGACGCGGCGGACTGCTCCGCGTCCGCTACGCAATCAAGGGACAAGACAAATAAACTGCCGGTTACGGTGTAGGATGGTTTTCCGCAAGAACGGGCGCGGGAAGCGTAACAGAGGAGAAAGTGACATGGCTAAAGTGCGTGTGCTTGATATGTCGGGCGGCGAGGTCGGCGACATCGAGCTGAACGATGGAATCTTCGGCATCGAGATAAACAAAAATGCCGTGCATGCGGTGATCAAGAACTATCTGGCGAACCAGCGGCAGGGGACGCAATCCGCTAAAACCAGAGGCGAAGTCAGGGGCGGCGGCAGAAAACCCTTCCGCCAAAAGGGCACGGGCAGAGGCCGGCAGGGCAGCACCACGTCCCCGAACCATATAGGCGGCGGCGTCGTGTTCGCGCCCAAACCCAGGGATTACCGGTATTCGCTGCCCAAGAAGCTGAGAAGGCTGGCGCTGAAATCCGCCCTGACCTCCAAGGTCGTGGAAAATGAAATCATCGTCCTTGACAGCCTGACGTTCGAAGCGCCGAAAACAAAAGACATGATCAAGGTGCTCAGCAGCGTGGGCGCGGCGAAAAAAACCCTCGTCGTGATGCCTGAGAAAGATGAGAACGTGGTTCGTTCGGCACACAACATACCGGGCGTAAGAACCTGCCTTGTGACAACGCTGAATGTCTACGACATCATCAACCATACCAGCTTCATCGTGACAAAAGACGCGGTAAGCAAGATAGAGGAGGTATATTCCTGATGAGACTTTCATATGACATAATATTGAAACCCGTCATCTCCGAACGGAGCATGGACGACGCGAAGAACAGGAAGTACACTTTCAAAGTCGCCGTGGACGCGAACAGAACGGAAGTGAAACGCGCCTTGGAGGAGATCTTCGAAATCGAAGTCGAGAAGGTCAACATCATGAACGTGAAGGGCAAAGTGAAACGGGTAGGGAAAAACGTAGGGCGCACGTCCGCCTCCAAGAAAGCCATCGTCAAGATTACGCCGAAGAGCAAGGAAATAGAATTCTTCCAGGGCTTGTAGCGGAAACCCTGTCCGGGCAGGAAGATAAATCGAATCAGGAGGACGCAATATCATGGGAATCAGAAAATACAAACCGACGACGCCGGGTCTCCGGGGCATGACGGTTTCAACCTTTGAGGAAATCACCACCGACAAGCCGCAAAAATCCCTCACGGTGACGCTGAAGAAACATTCCGGGAGGAACGTCAGCGGGAAGATCACCGTAAGGCACAGGGGCGGCGGCACGCGCCCCAAATACAGGATCATCGATTTTAAAAGAAACAAGGACGGCATCCCCGGAAAGGTCCACACCATCGAATACGATCCGAACCGCAGCGCAAACATCGCGCTCATATTCTACGCGGACGGCGAGAAACGCTACATCATCGCGCCGAACAAGCTGAAAGTGGGGGACCAGGTCATTTCGGGCGCCGACTCGGACATCCAGATAGGGAACGCCCTTCCCTTAGCAAACATACCGGTGGGCACAGTGATCCACAACATCGAACTGAAACCCGGAAAAGGGGGGCAGATGGTCAGGGCGGCCGGCAACGGCGCGCAGCTCATGGCGAAAGAGGGCAATTACGCGCAGGTCAGGCTGCCGTCCGGCGAGGTGCGGCGGGTCCGCATCGAATGCCGTGCCACCATCGGCGAAGTCGGCAACCTGGACCATGAAAACATCAAGATCGGCAAGGCCGGCAGGAAGCGGCATATGGGCTGGAGGCCTACCGTAAGGGGCAGCGTCATGAACCCCAACGACCATCCCCACGGCGGCGGCGAGGGCAAGGCCGGCATAGGGCGCGTCAGCCCGGTGACGCCCTGGGGACGCCCGGCGCTGGGATATAAAACGAGGAAGAAAAACAAGCCTTCTGATAAATATATCGTCAAGCGGCGCAACCAGAAGTAAGTAGGGAAAGGAGCAGACACAAAATGGGTAGATCCTTAAAAAAAGGTCCTTTTGTCGATAAGAAGCTGCTGAAGACCATCGACGACCTGAACGCGGCCAATGATAAAAAAGTGCTGAAGACATGGTCCCGGCCCTCCACCATTTTCCCGCAGATGGTAGGGCATACCATTGCGGTGCATGACGGAAGACGGCATGTGCCGGTATATATCACAGAAGACATGGTAGGGCACAGGCTTGGGGAATTTGCTCCGACCCGGAATTACCGCGGCCATGCATCGGACAAATCCTCCAAGGTGAGGAAGTAAGAAAGGAGAAGCGGCGAGATGGAAGCAAGAGCGATTGCAAGATACGTCAGAATGTCTCCGATCAAGCTGAAGCCCGTGGTCGATCTGGTGCGGGGGAAAGACTTGAAAGAAGCGCTGACCATACTGAAATTCACGCCTGGAAAAGGATCCGAAATCGTGGAAAAGGTCGTTAAATCCGCGGCGGCGAACGCGGAAAACAACTTCGACCTGAACCCGGATGACCTATATGTAGCCGAAGTGTACGCAAACCAGGGGCCCACATTGAAAAGATGGCGGGCCGGCGACAGGGGCAGAGCCTTTAAGATTCTTAAAAGAAGCAGCCACGTGGGCGTAACGCTGAAAGAGAAGCAGAGTTAAACAGGGAGGTACATATGGGTCAGAAAGTCAGCCCCCATGGGCTCAGGGTAGGCATCATAAAGGACTGGGATTCAAAATGGTATGCGGACAAGACGCATTTCGCGGATTTTCTGGTCGAAGACAACAAGATCAGGGAATATGTCAAGAGGAAGCTGTATGCGGCCGGCATTTCGCGGATCCTGATCGAAAGGACGGCCGAAATCAAGGTCATCGTGCTTACCGACAAACCGGGCATCGTCATCGGCCGGTCCGGCGAGGGCATCAACGAACTCAAGCGGCCGCTTGAAAAAATGACGAAAAAAACCGTTGCGATCGACATCATCGAGATCCGGCGCGCGGAGCTCGACGCGCAGCTTACCGCGGAAAACATCGCGCAGGCGCTGGAAAAAAGAATCTCGTTCAGGCGCGCCATGAAACAGGCCATCACCCGGACGATGAAATCCGGTGCAAAAGGCATGAAAGTCCTGGTTTCCGGGCGTCTGGGCGGAGCCGAAATCGCGCGGAACGAAAAATACAGCGAAGGAAACGTGCCGCTCCACACGCTCAGGGCGGATATCAATTATGGCTTCGCGGAAGCGGACACCACCTACGGGAAAGTGGGCGTCAAGGTATGGATCAACCTCGGCGAGATCCTTGAAAAAGGCCTGAAGAGCGCGGTTCCGGAAGACAAAAGGGGAGACCGCCAGGATAGAGGAGACCGACGTCCGAGGAACGACCGTCCAAAGAACGACCGTCCGAGGAACGACCGCCCGAGGCGGGATAACAAAAATCCGCGCGACGGCAGACCTGAGATCCCAAGGGCGGTCAACCCGCGCGTGAAGAAAGCGCCGCCCAGGCCGGTGCCGGTGCCCTTGACGATAAAGCCGGACGGACCGGAAGCAACAACAGCGGAAACCCCGCGGACGGAACCGTCCGCCGAATAAAAGGAGGACCTTCATCATGTTAATGCCAAAACGCGTAAAACGCAGAAGAGTCCATAGAGGAAGAATGAAAGGCATTGCCACAAAAGGAAACCGCATCACCTATGGCACATACGGCCTTATCGCATTGGACCGCAGCTGGATTACGTCAAACCAGATCGAATCGGCGCGTATCGCCATGACGCGCTCCATCAGAAGAACCGGCAAAGTCTTCATTAAGATATTTCCGCATAAGTCCGTGACCAAGAAGCCGGCGGAGGTCCGCATGGGATCCGGCAAGGGCGCGCCTGAGTACTGGGTAGCGGTCGTGAAACCGGGACGGGTCATGTTTGAGATTGATGGCGTTTCGGAGGAGGCGGCGCGCGAGGCAATGCGCCTGGCAGCCCATAAGCTTCCCATAAAGTGTAAATTTGCCATAAAAGGCGAAGAATTTGCGGAGGGTGGTGAAGCGTAAATGAAACTGGAAAAAATGCGGGAGTTGAGTGACGCCGAACTGAACACGGAACTGATCAAAATGAAAAAAGAACTTTTCAACCTCAGATTCCAGCATGTGACAGGGCAGCTCGAAAACCCG
>JAITOE010000084.1 GCA_031290135.1 Eubacteriales Family XIII. Incertae Sedis bacterium | reverse complement strand
TTGCCATGGCTTTCCTCCTCCAAAGAAAAACTTCCCAGAGAAAAGTCTACCGCAAAATCCCGTTTCACACTAACGTCCACACCCGCGTCCACTGTGGAACTTACTTTGGGAATTTACTATGCAAAATTCATACGCGAAATTCATACGAAGTTTGTTGACTTATTTCCCAGATTGATGTACCATTAGAGTAGGAAAATTATATCTCCGTTAAAATATGGCGTAATTTCTTTTCCTCCGGGAGCAACGGAAAAAAGACGGGCCAGGATTATGGCGCAGGATTTTTTTCGGCCGGCGCGGAAATTTGAACAAAGGAGGAAGCGCCGCGTACAACAGTACGCAAAGCGACCGACGACTTCAAATTCACGCGCCCGACGGAAAAAAGACAAGCCAAAGGAGGCATATCATGATTATAAACCATAACATCTCCGCGCTGAATTCGTATAACCATTATACGATAAACCAGGGGAACACCGCCCTCTCCCTGAAAAAACTGTCGTCGGGGCTCAAGATCAACACCGCGGGCGACAACGCGGCGCTGCTGGCGATTTCGGAAAAGCTGCGAAGCCAGACCGGAGGGCTTTCGAAATCCATTTCCAACGCGTACAGCGGGCGCGACCTCGTCCAGACGGCGGAGGGCACGCTGGGTTCGGTCCACAGCATGCTGCAGCGCATGCGCGAGCTGGCGGTGCAGGCCGCAAACGACACGAACACCGACTTTGACAGGAGCCAGCTCCAGGGCGAAACACAGCAGCTGATCAGCGAGATCAACCGGGTTTCCAACGACACGGAATTCAACACGATGAAGCTGCTCGACGGCACCTTCGAAAAGACCCTCAGTTCCGACACCGCGTCCCTCTACGGCGGCGACGTCCGCCTCAACCCGGACAGCGCCTTGCAGGGCGGGGACTACAAGGTAAGCCTTACCGGCGCTTCCGGTTCCCAGGCGGCGGCGTCCATTGTCGATAACAGCAACGTGATCAGCAGCGGCAGCTTTTCGGGGGGCGACGTCACCGTGAACGACGGCGCGGCGTTCGGAACCTATAAGCTCGCGCTGGCGGACAATCACGACGGCACCTACACCGGCACCCTGACCGGACCGGACGGCGCAAGCTCCACAAACACGTTCGCATCCGGCGCAAGCGCAAACGTCAATTTCGGTTCCATGGAGCTTGATTTGTCCGGCGCAGCCGCAATCAGCGACGGCGAACTGGAAATCAACGTTACGGGCGACCTGCACTTTACCGTGGCGAACCAGAACACGGGCACGTCCGCAAGCTACACCATCAACGGCTATGCCGGTGAAACCATCGACCTGGGCGGCCTGCAGCTGGCAGGCGGGATCCGCGCGCAGGCCGACAATACGGCCGGGGAGGACATCACCGTCAACGCGTCCGGCGATTCCCTGAACCTCCAGCTGGGCGCCAACGCGGGGCAGAACGTCAGCGTGTCCCTCGCCAACACCTCCAGCCAGTCTTTGGGCATCAACACCATCAACCTGACGACGCGGGAGGGCGCGGAAGCGGCCATCGGCGTCATCGACGAAGCGATCAGCCGCGTTTCGTCGGATCGTTCCAGAATGGGTGCCATCACCAACCGCATGGATTATTCCATCCGGAGCCTCTCCGTCGCGGAAGAAAACATGACTGCGGCAGAGTCGCGGATCCGCGATACGGACATGGCAAAGGAAATTCTGAATTACACCAGCAACAAAATCCTCGCGCAGGCGTCCCTGTCCGTCATGGCGCAGTCAAAAATGATGTCACAGAGCATCTTGCAGCTTCTGCAGTAAAGCGAACGCAGAACGGAATAACCGGCACCGCGGCGGCCTGAAATTTATTTCAGGCCGTTTTTATATGTTTATCGATAAATTTTTATCGATAAACGATAAATTTTTATTGACAAACAGTAAATCATGTAGTAAACTGGCAATAACATATAACAGCGGCAGGGCTGCACCCGTCCTGCGGCGGCGTTCATTCGTAAGCTTCATGCAGAAAGGCAGGTATCATGGAAACCATCAACCAGGGGCTTATGCCCGGCGAAACCATCCGGACAGGCAAACCGCCGCTCGAATTCTCCAAGGCGGACAAAGGCATGACAGCAGGGATGCTGGCCTGCGGCTTTCTGTTCTGGGAGTGGATTATGGCAAACGGCGGGCAGCCCGCCCTCGGCGTCACCCTTTTCATCGCCGTGCTTTGCGCCTTCAGCCTCCTCTACTACAGACAGGCCGGGATCCGCCCAAGCCCCGCCGGCTTCGCCGCATTGGCGGCCGTATGCCTCTCCGGGGCGCAATTCACCCTCTTCGCCACAATGGATCTGCAATTTTTTAACTTTCTCTTCCTCTCGTCAGCCTTTCTGTACTGGACGGCGCTCACAAGCGGCACAAGACTGACCGGGCGCCTGTCCGGCTATATCCTCGGCGACCTGTTCAACCAATGGCTCATCGTCCCCTTTTCCAACTTCGCCGCCCTGCCCGCCGGGATACGGCAAAGCCTCAAGGGAACCAAGAAAGGGCGCGAAATTTTCGGCGCCGCCGTCGGCTTTCTGATCTTCCTGCCGGTGCTTCTCTTGGTGATCTCCCTGCTTTCCGGCGCGGACGACGCGTTTTCCGATTTCTGGAACAATCTCGTCCGGCACCTGATGCTGGCCGATCTCGGCACCTGGCTGCTTGAATTCATCTTAGGGATCCCCGTCGCCTGCTACCTCTACGGCGTGCTCTACGGGAACGCGCGGAAGCTGCATACAGGCAACCTGACCCACGACGGCATCGCGGCGGGCCTGCGAAAACTGCGCGTCGCGCCCGGCGCTGCGCTCTATGCCCCCCTGGCCGCGTTCAACCTCCTGTACCTGCTGTTTTTCATCGCGCTGGGCGGTTACCTCTTCTCCGCGTTCTTCGGCGACCTGCCCGACACGATGACCTACGCGGAGTACGCCCGCAAAGGCTTCTTTGAACTCTGCGGCGTGGCTGCCATCAACCTGGGCGTCCTGGCGCTGGTCTATACCCTGATGAAACGCGAAAAAGACGCGCGTCCCGCCCCCCTGCGCTTCCTGACCGGCCTGATGTCCGCCTTCACCCTGCTTCTGGTCGCGACTGCCATGAGCAAGATGCTGCTGTACATCGCGTCCTACGGCCTTACGCGCCTGCGGGTTTACACCAGCTGGTTCATGCTGCTGCTGTTCATCGCCTTTCTCCTGATCGCGCTGTGGCACGTCCGGCGTTTTGACCTGTCCAAGCCGCTGATCCTCGTTTTCGCCATCGCCTTTATCGCGCTGACCTACGCCAATACCGACGGCATCATCGCGAAATACAACATAGAGCGCCACGCCGCGGGCGAACTCGCGTCCCTCGACTACTACGCGCTGGCGCAGCTCTCCGACGCGGCGGCGCCTTATCTCTTCGAAGTCTTCGAAAACGCGGAAGATCCCGAAGAAAAAGCGCAGGCGCGGCTCGCGCTCCTGTGCGTCGGCGGCTACGGCTACGCCTATCCGGTAAATCCCAGCGTATTTGATTTTGCCGGTTCCAAAGACAGCGACATCATACAGCAGCGCCCCTTCGGCCGGCATTTCAACGAATGGAACCGCCAAACCGCCCGCGCGGACGCCCTCCGGGCAGCCGTCCTGTAGCACACATGCCACTGGACTGCTTCGCTTCGCTCGCAGCGACAGCGTATAAACTGCCGCCGGCTGCAGGGCGTCACCTTCCCGTCGTTGCGAGCAACGCGAAGCAATCCAGTGCCCAGTATGTGCCTACGCCCGCCCTGCGGCGTTCATGCTTTCGCACCTTCCGGCGTTCGCACCAACCACTTGAAAGGAGCCTGAAACAGCCATGTGGAATTCCATGAAATCCGTACAACTCTCCTTTGTCTGCACCCGGATCGTCATTGCGCTGACCGTCCTGTCCGCCGTCTGGACCGCGACGCCGCTTGGGCGGCACCGCTTAACGGCAAGCTTAGGCTACGCGGAACGGGCCGGCGCCGAAAACGCCCAGACACCCCTGATCATGGGGCTTTACTACGCCTGCTGCATACCCGCGCTGGTCGCCCTGCTGTGCCTTGACCGTCTGCTCGGCAACATAAAAAAAGAACGGGTGTTCGTCGAGGAAAACGTCAAGGCCCTGCGCACCATCTCCTGGTGCTGCTTCGCCGAAGCCCTGCTCTTTGCGGCCGCCGCCCTTTATTATGCCCACATCCTTCTCGTGCCTGCCATCGCGATGGCATTTTTCGGTCTCATTCTGCGGGTTGTGAAAAACGTCATCGACGCAGCCGTAAGCCTGAAAACCGAAAACGACTTCACCATATAAGGGGGCGGTATCATGTCGATACGCATAAATCTGGACGTGGTAATGGCGCACAAGAAGATTTCGGCGGGCGAATTGGCCGAAAAAATCGGCATCACGCCGGCCAACCTGTCCGTCCTGAAAAACAACAAAGCAAAAGCCATCCGCTTTTCGACGCTGGAAGAACTGTGCCGTGCACTGGAATGTCAGCCGGGGGATATTTTAGAATACGAAACAGAGGAATGACGCCCTGATTGCCTCACCCCAACAGATATTTCCGGAGCTTCGCAATGACCTCTTTCACGTTGATCGGCTTTCCGATGTGGTCATTCATCCCCGCCGCGAGACAGCGCGCAATGTCCTCGCGGAACACATTCGCCGTCATCGCGACGATAGGCACCTCCGCCGCCTGCGGCAAGCCGGAGGAACGAATCCGCTTCGTGGCCTCATAGCCGTCCACGTTCGGCATGTGGATGTCCATGAGAATCAGCTGGTACGCCGCCGGATCCCCCGTGTATTTCGCCACCGCTTCCGCGCCGTCCATGGCAAAATCAAGCGCAATTTCCGTATGTTCGACGAGCGCCTGCACAATCTCGCGGTTGATGTCCACGTCCTCCGCCAGAAGAATCCTCTTCCCGGCGAAAATCCCGTCCTCCGGACATTCCGCCGCGCCGCGCTGCGCCGCACGCTCCCGGATCTCCGGCGCGTCGTCCGCCGCTGGTTCGCCGCCTCCTTTTTTCGCCCGTATCTCAAATAGGAACGCGGAGCCTTTTCCAAGCTCGGACTCAATCCAGATGCGCCCGTCCATCAACTCTATGATGCGCCTGGAAATGGCAAGGCCGAGGCCGGTTCCGCCGAATTTGCGCGAGATGCCGCCGTCCGCCTGCTCAAAAGAGGTAAACAGACGTGACTGCTGCTCCTCCGATATCCCGATGCCGGTGTCCCGTACCGCGATGCGCAGGACGCAGACGCCGTCCTCTTCCTTCATATTCTGCGCCGTAAGGGTGATGGCGCCTTGCGCCGGCGTAAATTTCACGGAGTTCGAAAGCAGGTTTGTTATGACCTGCGCCAGCCGCTGTTCGTCCGCGATGATCTTGGCGGGCATGCCCTCGCCGATGCTGACAGACAGTTTTTGTTCTTTTTCCTCCACGCGGAAGTTCACGGCGTTGCGCACATGCCGCAGCATCTTCTCAAAATCGAACTCATTCGGCGACAGCTCGAATTTATCCGCTTCTATCTTGGACATGTCCAGAATGTCGTTGATGACGCCCAGCAGATGGTGGGACGCTTCGCTGATCTTGTCCAGACAGTATTCTTTGCGTTCCATGTCGTCCGACGATTTGCCGATGGCCGTCATGCCGATGATCGCGTTCATGGGCGTGCGCATCTCATGGCTCATGCGGGAAAGAAAGTCGCTTTTCGCGCGGTTTGCGTTCTCCGCGGCGAGCTTGGCCTTGGCCGGTTCGCTGACGTCGTTCAGGATCAGCATGACGCATACGCTGTCCGCACCCTCCGGGCTGCCGCTGATGCGCCGCAGGCTAAGGGTGTAATTGCAGACCTCTTTTTCGTTGTCCGGAATGCGCACGTCCGTGCAATAGGTGTCGCCGTTTCTGCCTTCCGGGTCGAAAAGCGCCGCCGCTTCCGCGTCCATCCCCCCGGAGGCGCCGAACGCCGCGACGGAAGCCAGCAGCTGCGCGTCCCCCGGCTGAAAACCATGGCGCGCCAAAATCGCGTCCATGGCCAGGTTATGGTAAATCGCCGCCTGCGACGCGTCAAACAGAGCCAGCGCGTCCGGCATGGCGTCCAAATGCGAGCAGAAAACATCCAGCGTGGCGTTGATGCCGGAAAGGATCAAGTGGTAATCCCCCCGGTGCTCCGCAAGGTTTACCCGCTCGTTCAGCGAGCCGGCCTGTGTCGTCTTTGTGAGGCGCCCTATGTCGCGGATGACGCTGCGGATGGAATTCGACATGGAGGTGAACGCCGCGTTGAGCCGGCCGATCTCGTCCTCCCGCCCCGCCAGCTCTTCCATGTTTTCAAACTCTCCCAGGGCAAGCCTGTGCGCGTTTTCGGTGATGACGCGCAGCGGCGTCGTGAGCATCCTGCGAATGACGAAGAACAAGCCCACCGCAAAGAGAAGAATCGCCACGGCGACAAAAATGATGCTCGCGAAGATGGCTTGGTTGACGGCCGCCATGAAATCGCTCCGCGGCGCCTGTATGCCGAGCGACCACTGCGTCCCCCGGATGGGCGCGTAGCTAAAGAACAGCGGCCCTTCGGAACTGTTTAGTTTGTCGGATCCCGCCTGCTCCGGCTCCATCATGGCAAACAAATCCAGCGCCGTCCCCCCGGAATCCGGGCCTTCCGCGCCTGACATCCGGCTTAAAAGCCTGTTCAGGTCTTTATGGGCGATCAGCATCCCTTTCCGGTTGACGATGAAGGCGGTTCCGTTGGCGCTGACATTGATATTGTTCAGCGCGTCGTTGAGCACGTCATAGCGGTAGCTGCCTATCAGGTAAGCGGCGCAGCTCTCCGTGTCCGTGCCGTCCGCCGCAGGGGAAAGCGCCTTCACCGGGATGCCCATGGCGATTTCAAGATCGCCGTCGTTGTAGACAGAAGTGTCTTCTATCACTAAGTTTTCCGTTTCGCGGAGCTTGGAGATGACCGTGTGCCCGGCAAGGCTGCGCGGACACGCTTTCCCGCCGACGGATAAGGTTCCGTCCGTTTCGTATAAGCCGATCCAGATAAACGCGATGACGGACTGCGCTTTGTCAAGCACGGCCTGTTTTTCTTTCCGGCCGGCTGTTTCTTCCGCCAGCGCCTTGTTGTCCCGGATCATGAAAAAACGGTCCGCAAGCGTGTGCAGGTCCCCTTCCACGCTCTGTGCCGCGCTTTTCGCCATCAGCCGCAGCATGTTCAGCAAAATGGTGTCTGTCAGGGAGTTCATAGAATATGTCATGACAGACACAAGCCCCCCGACGAGCAAAACGACGACCATCAGCGTGGACGTCAGGATTTTGGAATTGATGCTTCTCCCTTTCTTCATGCGTGTTCCCTTGATTTGTACTGCCGGCCCGGCTTATGCTATGATTTTAATCTTATTGTCATACGCGCGTTTCAAAAAATAAGCGGACATGGCCAGGGTAACACATTCCGCAATGGGAAAAGACCACCAGACGGCGCCCAGCGTGCCCGTCAAAGACAGCAGCCACGCGGCCGGCAGCAGCACGACCAACTGCCGGGTCACGGATACAATCAGGCTTTCTATCCCGCTGCCCAATGCCTGAAAAACCGACGCCGCGACCACGCAAAATCCCGCAAACGGGAAGGTGCTGCACATGATCCGGAACGCCGGAACGCCGATGGCCAGCATGGCCGGCGTGGCGTTGAATAAAGAGAAAAGCTTTGCGGGGTACAGTTCAAACAGCGACGTGCCGACCACCATGATCCCGACGGCGTAGATCACGCTCAGGCGAATCGCTTTCAGGATGCGGTTCTTTTTCCGCGCGCCGAAATTATAGGCCAGGATCGGCACCATGGCGTTGGTGATGCCGAATACCGGCAGGAACAGGAAACTCTGCAGCCTGAAAAACACGCCGAATACCGCCGTTGCGGTAGCCGTGAACGAAATCAGGATCAGGTTGAGCCCGTATGTCATGACCGAGCCGACGGACATCATGAGGATGGTCGGGAAGCCTACCGCATAAATCCTTCTTATGATTGCGCCGCTCGGCCGGAATCCTTTAAAGCGAATATGTATCTCATGATTTTTTCTGAGGTTGAAATAAAATGCGACGAGCGCCGCCAGAACCTGCCCCGCCACGGTTGCCCAGGCCGCGCCCGCCACTTCCAGGCGCGGGAAGCCGAAGAGGCCGAATATCAGGACGGGATCCAGCGCGATGTTCACCATGGCGCCCACCGTCTGCGAAATCATGGCATAGAACGTTTTCCCGGTGGACATCAGAAGTCGTTCCAGCACGGTCTGGTTGAACATCGCAAAAGAACAGACGCACACGATGAACATGTAGTCCTGCCCATACCGGACGATCTCCCGAATGTCCGTCTGTGTACGGAAAAACGCCTCCGAGAGAAAAAAACCGATGAGCATAAAGGCCGCGCAGCCTGCCCAGGCGAGGAAGATGCCGTTTGCGGCGGATTTGTTCACGCTTTCAAAATCTTTTTCGCCTAAGCTTTTTGAAAGGAAGGCGTTGATGCCCACACCGGTGCCCACGCCGACGGAGATCATTAAATTTTGCACGGGGAACGCCAAAGAAACAGCCGTCAGCGCGTTTTCGCTCAGCTGCGCCACAAATATGCTGTCCACAACGTTGTAAAGAGCCTGGACCATCATGGAGATCATCATGGGAATGGCCATGGAGAGAAGGAGTTTGTGTACGGACATTACGCCCATCACGTTTTCTGATCTTACGTTTGGAGCGTCGGTGTTGCTCATTTTGAAACCTCTTGTATCTTCTAGTCATACATAGCAAGTCGTTTTGCATGGCACTGCATGGCGCAAGGCGGACGGACGCCGCCCGAAGCACAAGCAGTTATGGTATTCATTGTACCATAATGCTTGCCATTATGGTACCCGCCATCTCCGGCAAAGCCGGAGGGCACTCCAATCCGTACTCTAACCGCGCCCTCTGCGGTTATTGTACCATAAGTATGCTATAAAGTACAGGGGTTTTTCGAAAAATTGCGTTCGAAGTTAAAAATCATGGAAATAGGGAAAAACATCTTGACAAATGTGGGGATTTGCAGCACAATTAACAGACAGACAGACAGACAGACAGACAGACAGACAGACAGACAGACAGACAGACAGACAGACAGACAGACAGACAGACAGACAGACAGACAGACAGACAGACAGAC
>JAITOE010000189.1 GCA_031290135.1 Eubacteriales Family XIII. Incertae Sedis bacterium | reverse complement strand
TGCCGGTTTTACGTCACGGAGATGCTTTTTCCCCGGGAGCGGGCATAGGGACGTCAGCTGGAGATGCCTCCCGCTTATGTTATCTTTTTTTTGGGACATTTTCAAAAACGCTTGACATTTAAATTTTCCGATGTGTGGAAAAATCGTTGACATATGCCTATTTTTATGTTATGATTCTAAATTGTAAGCCGCTCAGAATGGGTTAGGAACTTATTATAAAAACGCGGAACGCGTTGCCCGTTATGGCGAGGCTGGTTAGAGGAGGGAATTGAATTATGTATGCAGTGATCAAAACCGGGGGCAAACAGTACTCGGTGGAACCCGGCACGGTTTTTTCCGTGGAACGCCTGGGCGCGGAGCCCGGGCAAAAGGTAGAGTTCGACCAAGTGCTTTACCTGAACGACGGCCAGTCAATCAAAGTGGGAACCCCCTATTTGAAAGGCGCAAAAGTGGTGGCGGACGTCCTTGAAAACGGCAAGGACAAAAAAGTCATCATCTTTAAATTCAAAGCAAAAAAAGACTACAGAAAGAAACAGGGTCACAGGCAGCCGTACACCCTCGTGCAGGTGGAGTCCTTTGTTCTTGACGGAAAGGTGATCGCCGTCAAAAAAGTGGCCTTGCCGGAAATATCTGCGGAACCGGATGAAAAAACCGCCCAGGCTGACGCCGCCGCGCCGGGGGAAAAGAAGCCGGCCAGAAGAAAAAAAGCCGCCGCGCCGGAGACGGAAGAAAAAGCCGCAGTGAAACCGGCGAAAAAACCCACGGCAAAGCCCAAGGCGGAAACCGGGACGGATGCCGAAAAACCGGCGCCCAAACGGACGGCGAAGCCTAAAGCCGCAGCAGCGGAAAAGGCAGAGGCGGAAGCGCCCGAAGCAAGCACGGCCGAAACCGAAATTCCGGAAACACCCGAAGCAAACGTAGCCGAAACCGAAGCACCGGCGGCATCTGCCGAAGCAGAAGCACCGGAAGCGGCGTCTGCCGATGGGGCCGAAGAAAACAAAGAACCAGAGAAGGAGGCATAACCGATGGCAAGTAAAAAAGGAGTCGGAAGCTCCAAGAACGGTCGCGACAGCGCGTCGAAACGGCTTGGGGTCAAGCGGGGAGACGGTCAGTTTGTAAGCGCGGGGAGCATCCTTGTACGGCAAAGAGGCACGAAATTCCATCCCGGAAACAACGTAGGGATCGGCGGGGACGACACGCTCTTCGCCAAAATCGACGGTGCTGTAAAATTCGAAAGATATGACAAGAAAAGGAAAAAAGTCAGCGTCTATCCGAAAGAAGCATAACGACGAACAACAGCCCCTATATGCTTATAGGGGTTCTGTTTTTTTGGGGGAAAAATGTTTGTAGACAGGGCTGTTATCAAAATCAAATCCGGCAAAGGCGGCGACGGCGCGGTTTCTTTCCGCAGGGAGCCTTTCGTGCCGGACGGCGGCCCGGACGGCGGCGACGGCGGCAAGGGCGGCGACCTTATTTTCGCCGCGGACAAATCGCTGCGGACGCTGATGGATTTTAAATACAAAAAGAAATACGCGGCCGAGGACGGGCAAAACGGCATGAAACGCAAACGCTTCGGAAGACAAGGGGAAGATCTCCTGATCCGGGTTCCGCCCGGCACCATCGTCATCGACGAAGAAACCGGCCATGTCATGAAGGATTTGCTGCAGGACGGCGACAGGCTGATTGCCGCGAAAGGCGGAAAAGGCGGAAAAGGCAACATCAATTTTAAAACAGCCGTCCGTCAGGCGCCGAATTTTGCGGAAGCGGGCGGCTTTGCCTCGGAACGCTCCGTCATTCTGGAACTCAAACTGATCGCGGACGTAGGGCTGATCGGTTTTCCCAATGTGGGGAAATCCACGTTGCTTTCCGCGGCCACCAGCGCACATCCCAAAATAGCGGACTATCATTTTACGACCACGACCCCGAACCTCGGCGTGGTGGAACTGTACGACACGGGCTTTGTGATCGCGGACATTCCGGGACTCATTGAAGGCGCGCACAACGGAGCGGGGCTTGGCCTTGATTTTCTCAAACACATCGAGCGCACCCGCGTACTGATTCATGTGGTGGACGTTTCCGCTTCCGAAGGACGGGATCCCTTGGAAGATTTCCAAAAGATCAACGCCGAACTCGAAAGCTATACCGTAAAATTATTATGTAAACCTCAGTTGGTCGCAGCCAACAAAATCGACTTAATCGGCGGCGCGGACAGCGAACCGTACCAAGCCTTTAAAGCGGCCGTGGAAGCGCAGGGGTACCGGGTATTCCCCGTTTCCGCCGCGGCGCGCACAGGCGTCACGGACATCCTGAAAGCGGCGGCAGGCGAACTTTCACGGCTTTCAGAAGAACCGCCGGAAGAAGAAGTTTACGAGTATTTCGATTTTGAACATTTTGAAAATGACCCGAACTACCGCGACATTGACATCACCATGGCCGGGCCCGTCTATGTGCTGGAAGGGAAGCAGCTGCTGAAAATCTTCAATTCAACGAATTTCCAGGACATGGGTTCCATTCGCTATCTGTACAAACATTTGGAAAAACAGGGGGCGGTATCCCGCATGAAGGCCCTGGGGCTTTCGGACGGCGCCACAATCAGAATAAAGGATTTTGAATTCACCTATTATGACGAATGACATGCACCCTAAACCGCCCGCAAAAGAAGAATGTCTGCGCATACTGAAAGAAAACCGGTCGCCGGATCATGTGGTCCGGCATTGTCTTGCCGTTGCCGGCGTGGCGGAAAAAATCGGAACAGCCCTTACGGACGCAGGGCTTCGCTTGGACATCGAACTGATTTTCGCGGCGGCGATGCTCCACGATGTCTGCCGTGCCGAGACGCAGCATGACCAGGCAGGCGGGGCACTTTTGCGCGCGCTGAACCATGCGCCCGTCGCGGAGCTTGTGGAACAGCACATGAAACATCGTTTTCCCGTAAACGTGGAAGCAGTCCGGGAGATAGACGTCCTCTGTCTAAGCGACCGCGTGGTCCGGGAAGATGTTTTCGTGGGTTTTGAAAAAAGGATGGAAGACGTCGCGGCGCGTTTTGCCGGAAATCCCGAAGCGCTTTCCGCCATTACCGAAAACGTGCAGAGTACCCGGACGCTGATCCGGCAGATTGAAGAAAAAACAGGCGCGCGCCTCGCGGAACTGGTCGGCATGCCGGAAGTCACGGCGGACGCCTTGCTCCTGCAGGTGGAAAAACCGGGCCGATACGTAGGCGGCGAACAAAACGCGGTTTACAAGGATCCGTCCTCCGTATTCCTGCGTTTCGGGCTGGCTTTCCCGGACACATACGAGATCGGCATGTCGTGGACCGGGATGCAGATCCTGTACCACTTGCTGAACGAAATGCCGGGCGCCTATTGCGAACGGGTGTTTGCCCCGGCTGCGGACATGGATGCCCTGCTTCGTGAAAACCGGATCCCGCTCATGACGCTTGAAACGCGGACGCCTGTTCGCGAATTGGACGTTTTGGGCTTTACCTTGCAGTATGAAATGTCGTATTCAAACATCATCCAGATGCTGCATCTGGCAGGCCTGCCTGTCTACGGAAAAGACCGGGACGAAAACGCGCCCCTGCTCATCGCCGGAGGTTCCTGCGCCTTCAACCCGGAACCGCTCGCCGACGCCTTTGACCTGTTTGTCATCGGGGAGGGGGAGGACGTGCTCCCCGAACTGTGCAACGCCTACATGGACTGGAAAGGGAAGGGACATCCGGGCGGGAAAAAAGGATTTTTGCGCGAAGCCGTGCAGATAGACGGGATATACGTTCCGTCTTTTTACGAAGCGTCCTATGAAAACGAAGCCTTTGCCGGACTGAAAAAGACGGAGCCGGCGGCGCCGTACCGGGTAAAAAAGCGGATGGTGCCGGATCTTTGCAAAGCCTATTTTCCCGAAAAGCCCATCGTGCCTTTGATCGAAGCGGTGCATGACCGCTGCGCCGTTGAAATTTTCCGGGGCTGCACACGGGGCTGCCGTTTCTGCCAGGCGGGCATGATTTACAGGCCCGTGCGGGAGCGCACCCAGGTGCTCATCAAGGACATCGTGGAACTGCAGCTCAAAAACACCGGGTACGACGAGGTTTCCCTGCTGTCGCTCTCAACCGGCGACTATTCCGGCATAGAGGTTTTGGTGGCGCGGCTCATGGAATACTGCAAAGGGGAGAACGTTTCCCTGTCCGTCCCGTCCCTGCGCTTGGATTCGTTTTCGCTGAAAATGCTGGAGGAAATACAGGGCTACAAAAAATCTGGCCTGACCTTTGCCCCGGAAGCCGGGAGCCAGCGCCTCCGCAACGTCATAAACAAAACGATCGACGAAACGGAAATCTTTGTCGCCGTGGCCGAAGCCGTGAAATTGGGATGGAAACATATTAAATTTTACTTCATGATCGGGCTTCCCACAGAGACTATGACAGACTTGGACGCCATCATCTCCGTGGCGGCGCGCTCCATGCAGATAGCCAGAAGCATCCAGGAAAAAGGGCAGAGAACGTTTTCGCTGACCGTGAGCGTGTCCAATTTCGTGCCGAAGCCGCATACGCCGTTCCAGTGGGCGGCGCAGGATTCCCAGGAACTGCTGCTCGAAAAAAATCTGTACCTGAAAGAAAACCTCGGAAAAATAAAAGGCATAAAATTCCAGTACCACGACACGAGGACAAGCCATATCGAAGCCTTGCTGGCGCGCGGCGACAGGCGGATGCTCCCGGTCATCGTCCGCGCGGCGGAACTGGGATGCCGGTTCGACAGCTGGCATGAATTTTTCCGCTACGAGCCGTGGGCGCAGGCCTTTGCCGACATGGGACGTTCCATGAAATCTTCCGACATGGACGTGCGCGCGCCCCTGCCCTGGGATCATATCGACTGCGGCATACAGAAATCCTATTTGATATCGGAACGGGAACGCGCCGTCTGCGAAATGGTGACGCACGACTGCAGGGAAGGATGCACGGGCTGCGGGCTGGACTGCCATAGGGAAAATTACGTATGAGATATTTGGTGAAATTCAAAAAAACGGATAACATGATCTATATTTCGCATCTGGACATGCAACGGCTGTTCCATCGCACGATGAAACGCCTGCAGATAAACCTGCGGTATTCCAGCGGGTTCAACCCGCACCCCAAGCTGAGTTTCGCGCAGCCGCTTTCGCTGGGACACGCGTCCACGTCAGAATATCTGGAATTTGAAG
>JAITOE010000173.1 GCA_031290135.1 Eubacteriales Family XIII. Incertae Sedis bacterium | reverse complement strand
AGTTTTTTGTAACTGATTTTCATCTGGACACCTCAGCTTCCCGTAAAGCATAACATTACACTTTGCTATTATAGCACAAAACACGGAAAAGTCAACACTAAATTTATGAACGTAAATATTGTATTGAACTGTGCCTACTCTATCGCTGTTCACAAAAAGTATGACATAGCCTCAATTGTCTTTGACTACCGCTCCCGAAAACCAGCTATCAGTTCGCAAGTGATATTCGGTTGAAAGTTTCGTCATTTTGCACAAAAGTGAAAAAGTTCATTGACACCCGTTGACAAAGTTGCGCCGAACGGTTACTTCAAGATGTTCAAGATACTGCCTATCAATCCGGAAGACGCACGTCACCCGTCCGAATAACGCTCCAGAAACCGCTTCGTGCGTTCTTGCCGGGGGCTGCCGAAAACCGCTTCCGGCGTCCCTTGCTCGACGACGGCGCCCTCGTCGATGAAAATGACCTTGACGGACACCTCGCGGGCGAACTGCATCTCGTGGGTGACGATGACCATGGTGTTGCGGCGGCCTTTAAGGCTGCGGATGACGCGCAGGACTTCCCCCGTCAGTTCCGGGTCAAGCGCGCTGGTCGGCTCGTCAAAGCACAGGACGTCCGGCGAAAGGGCGAGAGCGCGCGCAATCGCCACGCGCTGCTGCTGGCCGCCGGAGAGCTGGTGCGGGTATTGTTCCAGCTTGCCGGACAGCCCCACCTGGTCCAACAGCGCGAGCGCGTTTTTTTCGATATCCGCCAAAATTTCAGTGCGGTTTTTTTTAAAATCCGGGCGTTCCTTCGCCAGCAGTTCGCTTGCGAGCGTGACGTTGCGGAGCGCGGTGTACTGCGGAAACAGGTTGAAGGACTGGAAGACCAGCCCGAAGTGCAGACGGCGGCGGCGGATTTCGCGCTCGCTGCGCGTCCTGGGGTCGTCCGCGTCAAACACGGTGGCGCCGCCCACGCGGATTAGCCCTGCGTCCGGGATTTCAAGAAAATTCAGGCAGCGCAGCAAGGTCGTCTTCCCGCTGCCGGAGGAGCCGATAATGGCGAGCGATTCGCCTTTTTCCAGCGAAAAACCGATGCCGCGCAAAACCTCCGCGCCGCCGAAGCTTTTTTTGATGCCGGAAACCTCCAAAATCGCCATCGCCCGCCTCTCCCTTCCCTATACCTTGAAATAGCTGAGCTTCCGCTCCACATGCCCGAACAGCAGCGTGAGAACCCCGCAGAACGCGAGAAAGAACAGCCCGGAAGAAAACAGCGGCCAGATCAGCCCCTTGGTCGTGAACGTGAACGCTTCCATGACGATCTCCCGCACGGCGATGACGCGCGCGAGGGACGTGTCCTTCACAAGGGTGATGATCTCGTTGCTCATGGGCGGGACGATGCGCTTGACGACCTGCAGCAGCGTGATTTTGAAAAAAATCTGCGTTTTCGTCATGCCGAGGACAAGCCCCGCCTCATACTGCCCGTGCGGGACCCCCTCGATGCCGGCGCGGTAAATTTCCGAAAAATACGCGGCGTAATTGATGATAAACGCCACCAGCACGGCGAACATCGCGGAAAACTCACGCGAGGGGCCGCCCCAGCGCAAGCCCCACAGCAGCCCCGGCCCGTAAAACACGATGATGACCTGAAGCATCAGGGGCGTGCCCCGTATGGCCCACACGCACGTCTTCGTCAGCCAGCGCAGCGGACGGACGCGGCTCATGGAGCCGAAGGAGATGAGAAGGCCGAGCGGCGCGGCGAACACGAGCGTGAGCGCGAAAAGCAGGCAGGTCGTGCCGAAGCCGTGCAGCAGAGTCAGCAGGATCGCCTGCGTGTTCATTTGACTAAGCGGTCTTCGAGGCCGTACTTCGCCGCGAGGGCCGCGAGCGTCCCGTCCGCGGCCAGCTCCGCGATGATCTCGTTTACCTGCGCGACGGCGCTGCTGCCGAGCCGGAAGCCGATGGCGTACTCTTCGTCCGTGAGGGGGATGTCAAGCACCGTAAGCTCGGCGTTGTCCGTGCCCGCGCCCGTCATGGCGTATGCCATCGTGGAGTCGATGACGGCGGCGTCCGCCGTTCCGGCCTTGACCTCCAGCAGCGCGCCCGCCTGGGAATCGACCGCCGTGTAATCCGCGCCGGCGAGGTCTGACGTCACGGCATCCTCCCCTGCGGATTCTTTCTCAGCGACGAGCGTCTTGCCCGAAAAGCTGCCCTTGTCCGCGTAATTCCCGGCATCGGCCGCGCGGACGACGATCACCTGTTCGTTGATCAGGTAGGCGTCGGAGAAATCCATGTTTTCGCGGCGGTCCTCCTTGACGGTCAGGCCGTTCCAGATGACGTCGATGGTCTTGCCTTTCAGCTCCACCTCTTTCGTGTCCCAGTCAATGATCTGAAATTCGGGTTCGACGCCGAGCTTCGCGCACACGGCCTCCGCAAATTCCGTGTCAAAGCCGATGAGTTTGCCGTTTTCGTCGTAGTAGTTCATGGGCTCGTATTCGGTGATGCCGATGACGAGTTTTCCGTTGGCAAGCACATAATCGAGGTCGCCGTCGGTCTGTCCGCTTGTCTCTTTCGGCGCACAGGCGTAAAGCATAAGCAGGCATGCCAGCACAATGGTCAGTGAAATCCATTTTTTCATTTTACAATCCCTCCAAAAGTTGTCGTTTCTTGTCCTGTGGTTATTGCCATAAATGCTTGCCATTTATGGCACCGCCGTCTCCGGCGGAGCCAGAGGGCACTCCAATCCGTACTCTAACCGCGCCCTCTGCGGTTATTGTACCACATTACCGCGCTATTGGCATCATAAATTTCACCCATAAATTTCCCGCAAATTTCACTCGTAAATTTCACTTATAAAAAATACCATAAAAACCAGGTAAAGCATAAAATTATCCCGAACGGTTGACAAGCGCGAAACGAAGCGTATACTTATAAGTGAACACTGGAGACGAGTATAAGAAAGGAGCGTTTACCATGCAAGTCAGCGTAAAAGAACTGCGGACACAGCCCGGCCGGATAATATCAATGGCCGGTTCGGGGAACGACATTACGATTACCATGCGCGGTAAGCCTGCGGCGAGGATTGTTCCTTTAGACTACGCCCCCGCGCCCGAAAACGGCGAGTTGGCGGCGTTCGGAATGTGGAAAGACCGCGAGGACATGAAAGATCCTTCTGAATTTGTTTCCGGACTTCGGAAAGGGCGCGGGCTATGATTTTCGACACCGATGTTCTAATTTGGTATTTTCGGGGAAACGCGAAAGCGCAAGCCGCAGTGAACAATTCTTTGCCGTTCAGCGTTTCGGCGGTCACGGTCATGGAACTCATGCAGGGCGCGAAAAACAAGGCGGAGCAAAAGGCGATAACAAAACAGTTGCGCACGTGGGGCGTTGACGTCATGCATATCAACGAAGCGGTTTCGATACGGGCAGGGCAATACGTCAGCGAGTTCGCGCTGAGCCACGGAATAGGGGCGATGGACGCATTGATTGCGGGAACAGCCGCAGAGGCCGGCGATGAATTGCTCACGGCAAACACGAAGCATTTTGGTTTCATTCCGGCGGTGAAACTGAAAAAATTCCAGCCGTGAGACAAAATGGGGGACGGTTCTACATACATAACAGTGTAACCAGAATAGCACAAATTTGCGGAAAATTGGTACAAAAAACCATTGACTGAAAATTCGGACGGTGATATACTGGGTTTCGTAAACGCAGCAAAGCGAAAAATCAGCCGGTCAAAAAAACCGCTTGCGCTTCCCTTAACAGGTATGTTACAATAATGAAGCTGTTCACTTGGCGCAACAACCGGCGCACAAACAGCGCAATAAAACTTCAGATAGCGCGCGAATATGTGCCGCGCACGAAAGATCGCGGAGGGGGAGAAAGAAATGAAACAGGAAATCCATCCCGAATACGTGGACTGCAAGGTGAGCTGCGCCTGCGGGAATGCGTTTGAAACCAGATCCGTAAAGCCGGAAATCCGCTTGGACGTATGTTCCGCCTGCCACCCGTTCTTCACGGGCCAGCAGAAATTCGTCAACCGGGGCGGCCGCGTAGAGAAATTCAAGACCAAATACAACATCGACTGAAGCGAAAAAAGCCGGGCGCGTTTGCCGTCCCGGTTTTTTATTGCGCCCGCCCCGCAGCTGGATATGACAACCCCGCCCGTCGCCGGCACCATTCCCAGCCTTTCCCACAATATCACAGATTAGTTATAAGTGTAATAAAAAAAAGGAATTTCACAAAGCGCGGCACGTGATATAGAATGAACATGACCGGTGACTCGGGCTGCTCCTGTTTCCCGCCGCCGGGAGCCGGCGCATCGCAGCAATGGAGGGACAACGTGACGAAAGGCATTAAAGCACCCGGCGCTCCGATCCGAAAGAAGACGGCCATTATCCTGTCAGGCGGCCGCAGCTCCCGCATGGGCGTGAATAAAGCGATGCTGGAGCTGAACGGAAAACCCCTCATAGAAATCATGCTGGACAAGGTTCTTGCCTTTGACGAGATCCTGGTCAGTACCAATACAATGGACGAATATGCGTACCTGGAGGAACGAGGCGTCCGCTTGGTGAAAGACATCATCCCGCACCAAGGCCCTCTCAGCGGCATTCATGCGGGGCTTTCCTGCGCGGACGCGGAATGTGCGGCGGTTCTGCCCTGCGACATGCCGCTGGTGCCCGCGGCCCTTGTCCGCTACCTGTCAGAAATCGCGGACAGGTCGGACGGATTCGACGCGGTGGTTCCTGTGACGGAACGCGCATATCAGCCCCTGTGCGCGGTTTACCGTAAAACCTGCATCGGCTTTATCGAGAAGAACCTTGCGAAAGGCATAAACAAAGCGAGCGCCATGCTCTCCTGTGTCCGGGTGCGCGAAGTGGGCGGCGCGGAGATGGCGCGCTTCGGCGACATACACGACATGTTCAGGAACGTGAATGATTTCGAAAGCTTCGCAGGTCTGCGCGCATAGGCCGGACGCGTGCGGCAAAGCAGAATCGAAATCAAAGCAAAATCAAGGTAACAAGAGAATAAATGGAATTTTTCCTGTTCGGTTTATTCTTTGTGACGGGCAGCCTCCATATTGCTCTGCGCAGTAAATTTCACAACGCGGCAGCGGAGCGGTAAGCCCCGGCATTTCTTTTTGTGAAGAAAGGAGATAACATTGGGCAAGATTGTTAGAAAAACCAACTCTTCAACGGGGGGTCCTGTTTTTGTTGACGTAGACGTCGATGAAAACAAGATTGTCCGGATCACGCCGATGGATCTGACGGACGACGACGCGGAATCATGGGTCGTCGAGGCGCGGGGAAAGACCTTCAGCCCGCCCAGGAAAACCACCTACACGGCCTTTACGGCAGGATTCAAGGCCATGGTTCACTCCAAAAGACGTCTGCTCTACCCGCTCCGGCGCATCGGGTTTGACGTCAACGGCGACCGCAACGAACTGAAACGCGGCGAGCCGGCGGCGGGCGGCGACCCCAACTACCCCGGCTACGAGCGCATCAGCTGGGATGAAGCGCTGGACACCGTCGCCAACGAGATGATGCGCATCAAGCGCGAGTTCGGGCCGGGCGCCATCGTCGCGGAGCCGAGCTCCCATCACATGTGGGGCAACGTGGGTTACCGCCACAGCGCCTTGTTCCGCTTCATGAACTTCGCGGGCATCACCTACGCGGACCACAACCCGGACAGCTGGGAAGGCTGGCACTGGGGCGCCGTCCATTCCTGGGGCTTCACGGGCGGCCTGGGCAACCCGGAACAGTGGGATCTCTTTGAAGACACTATGAAGAACTCGACGATGATCGTGTTCTGGTCTTCGGATCCGGAAACGAACAACGGCCTCTACACAGCCTACGAAAGCACCATCCGCCGTCAATGGATGAAAGAGCTCGGCATCAAGATGGTGTTCATCGACCCGTACTTCAACCACTCCGCCGTGCTCTACGCGGACAAATGGTTCTCCCCCAAGATCGGCACCGACGCGGCGCTGGCGGCCGCCATCGCCCACACTTGGGTTTCCGAGGGTCTGTACGACAAGGAATACGTGGCAGAACGCGTGTTCGGATTTGAAGAATTCAAAGCATATCTTCTGGGCGAAACCGACGGCGAACCCAAGACCTCGGAATGGGGCGAGAAAGAGACCGGCATACCGGCCCATGACATCCGCGCCCTTGCCCGCGAATGGGCGAAGAACAAGACCCAGCTCGCGGCCGGCGGCCTCGGCGGCTGGGGCGGCGCCTGCCGCGGCCCCACAGGCATGGAGTGGGCGAGGATGATGATCGCCCTCGCCGCGCTGCAAGGCCTCGGCAAGCCCGGCATCAACATGTACAGCACCACCCAGGGCGCCCCCACGGACTACGACTTCTACTTCCCCGGCTACGCGGAAGGCGGCATCTCCGGCGACCCCGACAACTCCGCCGCAGGGATAGAGCTCGCCGCCAGGATGTTCGACGGCATTAACAGCAACCCGTCGGCGTCCAACCTGAACGTGTCCGGCGGGCAGTTCATCCCGCGCATGCGCATCCCGGAGACATTCTTAGAAGGGAAGCTGAAATGGCGCGGCAAGGGCTTCGTCGGCGCATCCATAGAACAGCAGTTCAGAGAGTACAAATACCCGGCGGACGGATACTCGAAGATCCAGATGCTCTACAAATACGGCGGACCGCACATCGGCACCATGGGCGACGGCAGCCGCTACGCGCGGCAGTACCGCACGAAAAATCTGCCCATCGCCGTCTTCCAGGCCATCTGGTTTGAGGGCGAGACGCCTTTCGGCGACATCATACTGCCCGCCTGCACCAACTTCGAACGCTGGGACATCTCCGAGTTCGGCAACTGCGCGGGCTACATACCAGGCTCGTTCTCCCAGGCGAACCACCGCCTCATCTCGCTGCAGATGAAATGCGTCGAGCCGATGGGCGAGTCGAAGGCCGACTACGAGATCTTCCGCCTGCTCTCCCAGCGTCTGGGCATCGAAGGCCCCTACGCCGAGGGCAAAAGCGATCTGGACTGGGTGAAGCAGATGTTCTACGCCACGGATCTGCCCAAGATCATCACCTGGGAGAAATTCTTTGAGAAAGGCTATGTCGTAGTCCCCTACAACAAAGACAGGGTGCGGACGCCCGCGTTCCGCTGGTTCGCAGAAGGGCGCGAGATGGACACCCCCAGGCCGGGGCAGTTCCGTCCGGGCGACACGGTGCAGCACAAAGGCCTCCAGACGCAGTCCGGCAAGATCGAACTGCTGGCGCAGAGCCTGCTCCGCTTCGAGGAATCCATCGGTGAGAAGGACGAGACCCGGCCCCCGCTCACCCAGTACATCAGGCCGTGGACGGGCCACCATTACGAAGACACGGTGAAATACCCGCTTTCCGTGCTTTCGCCGCATCCCCGCTTCAGCTTCCATACCATGGGCGACGGCAAGGACGCGTTCATGAACGACATCAAGGATCACCGCGTCCGCGTGGACGGCCACGACTACTGGATCATCCGCCTCAACACCCAGGACGCCAAGGCCCGCGGCATCAAGGAAAACGATCTCGTCAAAGCTTTCAACGACCGCGGCGAGGTTATACTGGCGGCGCAGATCACGGAACGCGTGCCGCCGGGAACCGTTCATTGCTACGAATCTTCGGCGGAATACCAGCCCCTCGGAAAACCGGGCGCATCCCCCGACCGCGGCGGCTGCATCAATATTCTCAGCGGGAAGCAGTTCATCGGGAAGCACACGTCGGGAATGGCAACGGAGCATTTCCGCATAGAGATTGAAAAATGGGAAGGAGGCAGAAACTGATGGCACAAGAACGTTATTTAGTAATAGACGTCGCCCTTTGTCACGACTGCAACAACTGTTTCATCGCGTGCAAGGACGAACATGTCATGAACCAATGGCTTCCTTACACGGAAGAACAGCCCCGGCACGGCCACCGCTGGATGAACATCCAGCGGAAAGAAAGAGGCCAGTACCCCCGGATAGACTGCAGCTTCCTCCCCATGCCCTGCCAGCACTGCACGAACGCGCCCTGCGCGAAGAACTTTCCCGATTCCATCCAGAAACGCGGCGACGGCGTCGTCCTCATCGACCCCGCCAAGGCGAAAGGCAAGAAAGAGATCGTGGACAGCTGCCCCTACGGCGCCATCTACTGGAACGAAGATCTGCAATTGCCGCAGAAATGCACGCTGTGCGCGCATCTGCTGGACGACGGCTGGGAGACGCCTCGCTGCGTCCACAGCTGCCCCACCGGCGCCATGCGCTTCTATACCTTGGAAAAGGCGGAGTTCGAAAAGATCATCGCGTCGGAAAAGCTGGAAGCCTACCGCGACAAAGGCGGCTGGAACCCCCACGTGTTCTACAAGAACCTCTACCGCTACGAAAAGAGCTTCATCGCCGGCGGCATCCTGAAAGGCGGCGAATGTGCCGAAGGCGCGCAGGTTTCGCTGAAAGGCGTGGCGCCTGAGCAGACGACCAACTATTTCGGCGATTTCAAGTTTGACAGCCTGAGTCCCGGCGAGTACACCATCGTGGTGAACGGCAAGGACGCGAAAACCGTGAAGATCGATGAATCCTTGAATGTAGGGAGCATCGAAATTTAAGATGTAACCTGTTAATCGATCCGGGCGGGAACACACGCCCCGCCCGGATTTATTTTTTGCCCCGTCAGCCCCTGTCATTACGGGCGGGACAGCCCCACAAGACAGCACTTATTCAATACTTTGGCGTGTGTGTTTTTCAGTTTTAGGAGGTGAACCATTTGGCAGTATTTATTGCTGTAGCGTATTTCGTAATCCTGATCCTCGTGGTCGGGTTCATTGCGAGGCGCAAGATCAAGAACGTGAACGATTTCACAAAGGCCAGCCAGGGTCTGGGCTGGATAACGATCACATTCGCGTTTACCCTGATCCCCCTCGGCGCGGGACACACCCTGTCGCTGTGGGAAAGCGCGCCCACCCTGGGCGCATCCGTCATGTGGTGGGGCATCGTCACGGGCGGCATCTTCCTCCCCATCATGATGCTGTGGCTCGGACCCCTCATCCGCCAGACCGGCCTGAACACCATGCCGGAAATCTTGGAGGGCGTGCTGGGGAAAACCTTCGGGCGCCTGAACGCGGGCGTGAACATCGCCACCTGGACCGGCATCGGTGCCTCGGAGACCTTGGCCACCGCCACCGCCATCTACGGCCTCAGCGACGGCACCCTGCCGTTCTTCCCGTGGTGCATCGTCATCGCCCTGGTGCTCATCATCGGCTACGTCATCTTCGGCGGCATGCTGCAGCTGGCCTGGCTGAACATCGTGAACGCCATCGTCATGATCGCCGGGTCTTATCTGGGCATGTTCCTGCTGACCGGCTGGCTGGCGGCCAACGTGGGCGGCTGGGAAGGCATTAAAGGGGTTTATGAGTCCGCCGGGACGGTGGACATGCTGCAAAGCTTCAACCTGGGCAACCAGGGCATGTGGTTCCAGGTCATCATTCCCGTGGCGGTTCTCCACATCACGGCGGGCGCGGTGGGCCAGAACATGTGCAGCCCCTTCTTCGCCGCCAAATCGGACGAAGACTGCCGCAAGGGCGTGTTCCTCGGCGCTTTCTTCAACACCATGGCTTCCATCCCGTGGATCGTCATGGCACTCGTTGCGGCGACGCCGATCGTATCCGCTTTCCTGTTCAGCAGCGGTGATTTCGACGCCAAGCTCTCCCCCATCAGGCTCGCCATAACCGCGCTCCCCAAACCCATCGTCGGCATACTCATGGTCAGCCTGCTCTGCGCAACCCTCTCCACGGGCGGCGCGACGATCATGGCGAATGCGAACATCCTGACCAACGACATCTTCAAGAGGGCGCTGAACCCGAAGATGACGGACGCGACCAAAATGAAGCTGATGCGGTGGAGCATCGTGATCTGCGGCTTGCTCTTCGCGCTTCCGGCGCTGCTGAACGCAGTCATCTTCCCCGTGTTCCTGTGGTGCTTCTCCTTCGGCATTCCGGTCTTCGTCGTCTACATCATGGGGCTGAAGGTACGGATCAACAAGCCTGCGGGCTGGGCCACCATCATCGTGGCATATGTCGTGAATTTCTGGTGGACTTTCTGGACACCGGCCTGGGCCACGGGCCCCTTGTCGCTGAACATGTATCCGGTCACGATCGTGTCCTTAGTGCTGGGCATCATCCTGCCTTTCGTGATACCGGGCGGGGAAACTCCGTTCTTGAAACAGCGTTCCATGGCCGACATCAAGAAGATCAACGAAGCATAACCAGGAAGATCAACGAAGGAGGTATATAAGATGAGTTGGGTCATTCAGTTAATCGTCGCGCAATGCGTCATAGGATATATCTTTGTCGCCATCTGCTATGGCATTTGGAGGCTGCAAAATCCGGGGAAAAAGTGGTGATAACACAGGAGGTCATATAATATGGACGCACAAACACTGGTGCCGCTGTATCTGACGGTCGTCATGATCGTCCTCTGCGCCCTCGCCATCATCGGCGGCAGGAACGTGGACAAACAGAAAGAAGAAGAATCTAAAAAGAACCAGTAATAGCAAAGGATCCGCAAAGAAACGCCGGCCCCGGAACACGTTCCGGGGCCGGTTGTTGCGGTTACGGCATGAAGATTTCCGATTTTGAAATCATAACTGGTCAATCAAGGGAATAAGAAAAAACTTGCAATTTAAGACTGTAAATGGTAGCATGGTCTATGTAAGCGAACCTAAGGCTTACCAGCGGTCAAACCGCCCGCCGGCACGGCCGGGGGACGGATCATAAATGATAAGCATTTGTGATGTAAGGATTCGCGTAAAGGAGGAAGAACAATATGAAAGCAAAAAGATTACTTTTGGTTTTGATGACGCTCGTCCTGTGCGTCGCGCTTTTCGGCTGCAACGGCAGCGGCAGCGGCACGGACAGCGGCAGCGATTCGGGCGGCGCCGCGGGCGAAGCGCCGGAGTTCATCAAGATCGGCGTGCCCAACCCGAACACGGGCCCCATCGCCAGCTTTGGCATCGGGACGCCCTGGGCGGAGCAGACGGCGGTGGACGTCGTGAACGCGGACGGCGGGATCTATATCGCGGAATACGATAAGAAGATCCCCGTCAAGCTGTTTGTCGTGGACACGGAGAGCAACCCCACAAAGGCGTCGGAGGTGACGCAGCAGCTGATCGAACAGAATGAAGTGGATCTGCTCGTCGCGCGGCACACGCCGGATACGGCGCTGCCGGTGTCCGCCATGGCGGAACGCTACGGCGTCCCCTGCGTTTCCCTGGAATGCCCGATTGAGCCGTGGCTGGCAGGCGGCCCTTACGAATGGGTGTACCATTCGTTCTGGAGCGTGGACACCGTCTTTGACATGTATTACGACATGTGGCAGGAGCTGGGCTACGGCGAAGGCACCGTCATCGGTTTCATGTTCCCGAACGACCCCGACGGCCTGGCCTGGTATGATGTTTTTATAAAAAAATGCGCCGAGGTAGGCTTCGTCGTTTCGGATCCGGGCAACTACCCCATCGGCCAGCAGGACTGGACCTCCGTGATCAGCAAGTTTAAAGCGGACGGCATACAGCTTTTGACCGGCTGCGAAATAGCCCCCGACTTCGCGGGTTTTGCCGCCCAGGCGGCGCAGCAGGGCCTGACATATGAGCTTGCGACGTTCGGCCGCGCTTTCCTGTTCCCCGCCGACGCCAACGCCAACCCGCCCTCCGTCGCGGACGGCCTGACCTGCGAGCTGTGGTGGAGCCCCTGGCATCCGTTTGCGTCCTCGCTCACCGGCATGACCACGCAAGAGATGTGCGACCTGTACGAAGCCGAATTTAACGTGGGCTGGTCGCCGCCCATGGGCTACAAATACGCCGCGCTTGAAATCGCCATCGACGCGCTGACGCGGGCAGCCTCCCTGGATCCCGCCGCCATCCGCGACGCCATCGGCGCAACGAACTTGGATACCATCATCGGCCACATCGAATACGATCCGGCCACCCATGTGGCGCCCACGCCCATCGTCGGCGGCCAGTGGAAGCTCAACGCGGCCGGCGACGCCGTGGAAATCAAGGTCGTCTACAGCGACAACCATCCGGAGATTCCGGAGAACGCCACCCTTGCCCTGCCGCCCAGGTAGGACGGGGGCGGAACTTCCAGCCGCGGGGCGGGCGTTACCCCTCCGTCATTGCGAGCAACGCGAAGCAATCCAGCGGCATGTGGATTGCTTCGTCGCTTCGCTCCTCGCAACGACGAAGGACGTAGCGATGCCCGGCTGCGACGAAAAACAGCCAAGTACCGTTTTGCGAGGGGTCTGTACAGATCCCTTGCAAAACATTGTTACAGCAAGAGCAACGGGAGTGAATCCTGAACGCGGGAAGGATATGGGATGGGAACAATATTGCGTGTTGAAAATCTTCATGTCGCCTACGGCAAATTCAAGGTGCTGCATGAGCTTTCTTTCGAGGTGGAAGAAGGGGAGGTCCTGGGCGTCATAGGGCCCAACGGCGCCGGAAAAACCACGTTGATGAACGCGCTTACGGGGCTTGTCATTCCCTATGAAGGAAACATTCTGTTTGACGGACATACAATCACAAAACTCACATCGGACAGGCGCTGCCGGCTTGGGCTGGGCAGAACCTATCAGGTCCCCCGCCCCTTTGAGGGTCTGACCGTGTTCGAAAATGTGCTGGTGGGCGCTTCTTACGGCACAGGCGGAAACGAACGCACCACCGCCGCCCGCGCCATAGAGGTTCTGAAATCTACGGACTTATACGAAAAAAGCGATATCGTGGCAGGAAAACTGACCCTGTTGGACAGAAAACGGATGGAAATTGCCAGGGCGCTGGCCACGGAACCGCGCCTCCTGCTTTTAGACGAAGTGGCGGCAGGGCTGACGGACGCGGAAGTCCGCGAAGTGATGCGCTTAGTCGATTATTTAAAACAGACGGGCATTACCATTATATGGATAGAACACGTGATCAAAACAATGGCGGAATCCACGGATAAGCTCCTCTGCCTGGCGACGGGCACCCGGCTGATCTACGGCGACCCGCAATATGTCATGCACTCAAAAGAAGTCGAAGAAGTATATTTGGGGGTCGAAGAAGAGTGAGCACATTGTTGAGAGTTGAAAATATAGATGCGTTTTACGGCGATTTCCAAGCGGTGCAACACGCTTCGTTCGACGTGGAAGAATACAAAATCGTCTCCGTCATCGGCACCAACGGGGCGGGGAAAACCACGCTGATGAAGGTCATCGGCGGCACTTTGGGCGCCAGAAGCGGAAAAGTCTGGTTCGAGGACACGGACATTACCGGATGGCCGCCGCACAAAATCGTGGACTTGGGGATATCCCAGGTTCCGGAGGGCGGAATGGTGTTCGGGCGCATGTCGGTCAAGGACAACCTGATCATGGGTTCTTATACGCCGAAAGCCAGAAAGGGCGCAAAAGCCGCCTTGGAAAGGGTCTACGAGCTGTTTCCCATGCTGAAAGAAAAGGCGGATCAGGCATCCGGCAGCCTCAGCGGCGGCCAGCGGCAGATGGTCGCCATCGGGCGGGCGCTCATGTCAAATCCAAGGCTGATATTTTTCGATGAAATATCATTAGGTCTGGCGCCCACGGTCATAAAGGACATTTATGCGCGGATCAAACAGCTGAACAGCGAAGGGATCACCATCATCCTCGTGGAGCAGGACGTAAAACGAAGCCTGCGGACCTGCGAAACGGCATATGTCATGCTGAAAGGCAAGGTGGTGCTTTCGGGCAAATCCAGCGATCTGACAGAAGAAGCTGTTGGCAAGGCATATTTCGGCATGTAACTGTGCAAGGGCAAGAACTGGATTGCTTCGCTCCGCTCGCAACGACAGGGCGCCCGTTCGCAACATCCGTCATTGCGAGGAGCGGAGCGACGAAGCAACCCAGCGCAAGGTTCGCCCGTCCTGCGGCGGGCGGCTTTTAACAATCGCGGAAAGGCGGTATAACATTGGATGCGATGATTCAAGCGATCATACAAGGCATACTGCTTGGCGGCCTGTTCGCGGCCGTGGGCGTCGGGATGAACATGATCTTCGGCATTGTGAAGATCACGAACCTGGCGCACGGGGATTTCCTTATTTTGGCCTGCTATTTAAGCCTTTTCTTCATGGGCAGCTTCGGGGCGAACCCTTTCCTTTCGCTGATCATCGTGGTTCCGCTCATGTTCTTCATCGGATTCGCCTTACAGGCGACCATGCTGAACAAAGTGCTGAACAGGGGGGACGAACCGCCCCTGCTGATCACGTTCGGTTTTTCGATCATCATTCAAAACCTTCTTCTTTATTTCTTCACCGCCAACGCGCAAAAATTGCAGACGCCCATGCTGCTGAAAAGCATTTCCATCACGGACACCATACGAATCCCGGTGATGTACCTGATTTCCTGCTTGGCCGGCATCGTCATCATCCTGCTTCTGGGCGTCTATATGAAGAACACGTACATGGGCAAGGCCATCCGGGCGACTTCGGACGACAACGAGGCGGCGCAGCTGATGGGCGTCAACATCAAGACCACCTACGGCGTCGCCATGGGGATTTCCATGATGACGGCGGGCGTCGCGGGCGTCTTGATCGGAATCCTGTTTAATTTTTACCCGAACAGCGGATCGACCTACCTGATCATCGCCTTTGCCGTCGTGGTCATAGGCGGCATCGGGAACATTTACGGAACCTTGGCGGCGGGGATCATTTTCGGCCTGGCGCAGGTGGTGGGTGGGCAGCTTCTGGGCGCGTCCTACCAGCAGCTCATCGGTTATCTTGTGCTGCTGATCATGTTAATCGTCAGGCCCCAGGGCCTGTTCTCAAAATAAACCGGGAGAGGAGGTAACTGATATGAGATTGCATGCGGGTTCCATCCAAAAACGTCTGACGCGTTACATCCTCATCATCGTCATTTTGGCAGTTCTGTTTTCCCTGCCTCTTTGGGGGAGCAAATATACGATCATGCTGGTCATGCTCATGGGCATGTATATCACCCTAGGGCATATGTGGAACCTGCTGGCGGGCTATTCGGGGCTGATATCCCTGGGGCAGCAGATGTATATCGGCCTGGGGGGCTATACCCTGGCGGTGGTTTCCAACAACCTGGGCGTCCCGTTGCCGGTGGGGCTCATCATGGGCGGGCTGGTTTCCGTCGTTTTCGCCGTGGGGCTTTCCTATCTGCTGCTGCGGATGAAAGGCATGTATTTTGCCATTGCGACCTGGATGTTTGCCGAAGCCATGCTGCTTGTGGTGGTCACGGTCAGCTTCATGGGGAAAGGGCAGGGCTTCTTTATCATCGCCGCCCGCAAGCTGGTGACGTCGCAGCTTTACTATTTCAGCATCACCATGGCGGTGGTCGCCACGGTGGCCGTGGTGATTCTTCTGCGTTCCAAGCTGGGTCTGGGGCTTTTCGCCATCCGGGACAATGACAGCGCGTCCGCCACGTCGGGGGTGCCGCAGTTCCGTTCCAAGCTGTACTGCATGATCATCTCCAGCTTCATCACGGGGGTCTGCGGCG
>JAITOE010000050.1 GCA_031290135.1 Eubacteriales Family XIII. Incertae Sedis bacterium | reverse complement strand
ATGTTCTTCGCGTACTGGTTGATGGTGTTGTCGCTGGAAAAATGTCCCGACATGGCGATGTTGTTCAGCGACATGGCGCTCCACTGTTCTTTCTTCTTGTAGAGATCGTTTATTTTCTGCTGTGCTTTCGCGTAACTGTCGAAATCCTTCAGCACGAAAAATTCGTCGTTGTAGTCCAGCAAAGAACGGGTGATCGCCGAAAAATCATTCCGTGCCGTGCCGGGGAACAGCGCGCCGCTGCTGATCTGGTCCAGAATCTTCCGGACGTTGGCGTCGCTTTGGTAAATCTCCCTGGAATTATACCCGCCGCTGGCGTAATTCGCCAGGACCTCATCGACGCTGAGGCCGAAGAGGACGAAATTCTCGTCGCCGACCAACTGGCGGATCTCTATGTTCGCGCCGTCGTTTGTGCCTATGGTGACGGCGCCGTTCATCATGAATTTCATGTTGCCGGTTCCGGAGGCTTCCTTTGAAGCGGTTGATATCTGCTCGGAAATGTCGCTGGCGGGAAAGATGATCTCCGCGAGGCTGACGTTGTAGTTCTCCAGAAACACCACCCGCAGCTTGTCCTGCACCCGCTTGTCGCTGTCCACGAGCCGGGAGAGCTCATTGATGTATTTAATGATGGTTTTTGCGTAATAGTAGCTGGGCGCGGCTTTCCCCGCAAAAATAAAGGTGCGGGGCGCAATGTCCAGGTTCGGGTTCTCCAGCAGCCGGTTGTACAGGTGCTGGACGTGCATGGCATTCAGCAGCTGGCGTTTGTACGCGTGTATGCGCTTGACCTGGACGTCGAAAATAGAGTCCGGGTCCACCGTAATCCCCTGCGATTCGCTGATATACCGGGCAAGGCGTTCCTTGCCCGCGCGCTTGATGTCAAAGATGGTTTTCTGCGCCGCTTTGTCGCCGGCGTGTTTTTTCAGCTCTTCCATCTCGACGGGGTTTCTGATCCACTTGTCGCCGATGATGTCCGTGACGGCGTCGGTCAGCGCCGGGTTCGCCTTGATGAGCCAGCGGCGGTGCGTGATGCCGTTGGTTTTGTTGTTGAATTTTTTGGGATAATAGTCGTAGAAATCTTTCATGACCACGTTTTTGAGAAGCTCCGTATGGACGGCCGCGACTCCGTTGACGCTGAAGCTGCCGACGACGGCAAGGTTTGCCATCCGCACGACGCCGTCGCCGAGGATGGCCATGCGGGCGACTTTTTCAGGCGCGCCGGGATAGCGTTTTTTCAGGTCCGCGACAAAACGGCGGTTGATTTCTTCCACGATCATGTAAATGCGGGGCAGCAGCTCCCAGAACAGGTCCACGGGCCAGGTTTCCAGCGCCTCCGGCATGATGGTATGGTTCGTGTACGCGATGGTGCGCGTGGTGACGTCCCAGGCCTCCTCCCATCCGAAGCCTTCATCGTCGATGAGGATGCGCATGAGTTCCGGCACCGTGAGCGCCGGGTGGGTGTCGTTGATGTGGATCACGATGCGCTCCGGAAAAATCTCCAGGTGGTCGTGCTGTTTCAGCTTGAAACGGCGGACGATGGACTGGAGACCCGCCGATACAAAGAAATACTGCTGTTTCAGGCGGAGCAGCCGGTTCGTGTAGTTTGAATCGTCCGGATAGAGCACTTCGGAAATCGCTTCCACGGAATATTTCCCGGAAACCGCGTTCACGTAGTCGCCGCGGCTGAAAGAAGCGAAGTCGAAAGAATTGTCAACGGATTCCGCGCTCCAGAGCCGCAGGGTGTTCACCGTTTTGTTGCGGTAGCCCATGACGGGCATGTCGTAGGGGACTGCCAGCACGGGAAGGAAGTCCTCGTGGGTGAAGTGCGGGTTGCCGTCCTCGTCGAATTCCGTGCGTATGTGTCCGTTCAGCTTGACGATGACGGCTTTTTCAGGCTTGCGCATCTCCCAGGGGTTGCGCTGGTTCAGCCAGTTGTCGGGAAGCTCCACCTGGTAGCCGTCTACGATTTGCTGGCGGAACAGCCCGTATTTGTAACGGATGCCGCAGCCGTGGCCGGGCAGCCCCATGGAGGCCAAGGAATCCAGGAAGCAGGCGGCGAGCCGCCCCAGGCCGCCGTTTCCCAGGGCGGGGTCGGGTTCGCACAGGATCAGGTCGTCCAAGTTTATGTTCAGGTCCGTCAGGCCTTCCCGGCAGATTTTCTCCGCGCCGAGGTAGAGAAGGTTTGATTCCAGAAATTTCCCTATAAGGAATTCCAAGGAAAAATAGTACACCTGCCGCGCGCCGGTTTTCAGGTAATAATCGTTTGTGATCACCCATTTTTCGTTCATTTCTTCACAAATCATCGAAGCCAGCACGACGTATTTGTCCTCTGTGGTCGCTTCGCCCATGGTCTTTGAGAGCATGGACATGAATTTGCGTTTGTAAGCGGATACGAATTGTTCTTTGTTGTTAAACATGTTTGGTTTTCCACCTCATTTTCCGTTGGTTACTGCTTAGGCAACCTCCGAAAACCCTCGTCCGATGGCACGGCGGGGTTTTCGGAGGTCGCCTTTAAAATAAGTATAACAGAAATCATGGAAATTGCAATAACAGACCAAAACTTTCCGATTATGTACCAATTATTGAATTACGAATCTACCCAGCGGCGCCGTTCATACCTGAGATTCATAACAGCAACTATCGGATTATCGCTCCGCCGCCGATTCACGCGTCATCTTTCCGGAATCAGCCCGCATCGACCATTTCTGGAAGTAAGCTTCCACGTCCATGGGCGGTTCCGTGCAGGTCTTGTTTCTGCCGCTTTCTTTCGCCGCGTACAGGGCGCTGTCGCTGCGAATGATGATGCTGTTGTAATTCTGGTCTTCCAGCATCGCCTGGCTCGCGCCGATGCTGACCGTCCGGAACACATTCTTGCCTTCGCTTATTTCTATGGGGGAATTCGCCAAGGCAGTCCGCGCCCGCTCCGAGATGATGGTCGCGCCTTCCAGGTCGGTTTCCGGAAGAATCGCGATGAATTCCTCCCCGCCGAGACGGCAAAACATGTCGGATTCGCGGAATGAGCCCCTAAGAACCTGACTGGTCGCTTTCAGGACCAGATCTCCCGCGTCATGTCCGTAGGTGTCGTTGACATGTTTAAAAAAATCGATGTCGAAAATCAGGACGCTGAACGTGCGCTGCGTCCTTTTGAAGAGCGAAAACAGCTGGTCCAGATACATCATGGCAGAACGCCGGTTGGGGATCTGTGTCAGGAAATCCATGTTGGCGAGACGCTGAAGCTCAAGGGTACTGTCCTGCAGGCGGGTTGTCATCTCATTGAAAGACTCCGAGAAATCTCCCAGAAACTCGACGCGCTGCGAAAAGTCACCCTCGGCGACCTGTTTTGTCTGCCATGCCAGATGGCGCAGGTGTGACTGCAGCGCTTTCATGTTGGAGAGAACAAAGCCCTTGCTAAAAACAAATTTCTGCAAATCGCCTTTCGACAAAGCCGCGCTTAATTCCCGAAGTTCGCTGACATACCGCAACAGTTTCTGGAAGTCCTTGTTATGCAGCAAATCGGGATCGTCTACCGGGTTTTCGGGCACCTTCGGATTGATCAGGAATGCGCTGATCAGCGCAATCCATTCTTCGTCGTTTCTCTGCGCAGGCATTTCCCATACCTTTCTCAAAGCCCAAAATCGAATTTACGCCTGCGCTTGCGCCAGATTCTCCTGTGTGACGACAAAACGGCAGGTTCGCGCTCCTGTACACCAGCAATCGACTTCTTCCGCGCTCCATTTTTCCTTCGTATAGGATTCGAAGAGCGCGGCTACGAAACCTTCATCATAAATACAAGTTTCATAATCCAGCTCCGGGAGCCCGGAACAGTCCAGGTCTTCATCGATGGTCAAAATCACGCGCCCCTCTTCCAGCATGGCCTCTTCCACGCGCAGGATGCCGATGCCGTTTTCTTTCAGGGACTCCTGGGTCTTGCTCACGAATTCGTCGATGCTTGCAACCGGTTTGATATGGTGCTCGTAATATTCCCCGCCCGCAATCCTTCCGGCCGCGGAAAATACCTCGTCCGCCACCTCCGTGCCGAAACGTCTTTCCAGTTCGTCCCGCATGGTGAACTGCATCAAACGGTACATTTCCAGATTCACCTGCGGGCCCAGGTTCGGTCTCCCGTCTTCCAGATCGCCGATCAAATCCCATGTGAATTCATATTTTCTCATGGCTGCCTCCGTTCCGCTGTTGTGCGATGATTTGTACAAATAGTAGTTTCTTTGTGACTATTGTACCACGGACACAACAGAAAGTCAAATATGATAGCAGCAATTGATATGAAAAAACAATAAGACGATTATAAATCTAATCGCGAAAGCAATGCTCGATTTTTCGTTTTTTATCACCTTGCGCAATAAATACTTCGAATGGATATTTTTATGCTATAAAAGACAAAAAATGCGAATTTAAACGGTACGGATCTGCACGAAACCCGTTTCATATTCGACTCTTTTTCCGTTTCGCCGGGCAGTCGCTGCCGCATCCGCCGCAGCCGGCGCACTGTCCCGCGTGGAATTTTGCGACCACATGGCGCAAGGAGAAGAATATGCCGGCGAGCAAAAGGCCTCCGATGAGGATGTTCGCCAGGTTGTCAAGAATGAGATGCGGCATGGGGATGCTCCTTTTTGTATTTCGGCGCGGGGCGGAACATCAGGAACAGCAGGGCGGCCAGAAGGACGCAGGCCGCCGCCGTCCCGGCGGTAAATCCCCGTCCGCCGAAAAAACAGCCAAATTGATAAATCAGGAGAGCGACGACGTAAGCAAAGCCGCATTCGTAACCTATGGCGGCCAAGGTCCACCGGGGGTTTCTCATTTCCTGCCGTATGGTGTTCATGGCCGCGAAGCAGGGGGCGCAGAGCAGATTGAACGCCAGGAAGGCGTAGGCCGCCAAAGGGCCGCTGAAAAGCGCCGCCACGGGCGCCAGGGCCGCCATGTCGGCGGTTTCCGCAAGGGAAAAAGCGGCATCGGCGTCGCCAATGGAGGTGAGGATGCCGAAAACGGCCACGACGTCTTCTTTGGCGGCCAGGCCCATGACCGACGCCACGGCGGGCTGCCAGTCGCCGAAGCCGAGCGGGCTGAATATCCACGCGAAGCTGTTGCCGATGTAGTAAAGGACGCTGCTGTTCAGATCCTGCGCCATGCCGAAAGCGCCGTCGCCGTCAAAGCCGAAGCTGGAAGCGAACCAGACTAAGATGCTGGCCAGCGTGTAAACCGTAGCGGCCTTTTTCGCGAACGCGGAGGCGCGCTCCAGCATGCTGTGTCCGATGTTGGAAGCCGTCGGGAAATGGTACGGCGGCAATTCCATGACGAATGGCGCCGGATCGCCGGCAAAGGGCTTCGTCTTCTTCAGCATGACGCCGGTGACAACCACCGACGCAAAACCGAGGAAATAGGCCGACGGCGCCACCCACCAGGCGTTTTGGAGCAGGGCGCCGGCAATCAGCGCAATCATGGGAAGCTTGGCGCCGCAGGGCATGAACGTGGTGGTGATGATGGTCATGCGCCGGTCCCTGCGCTGTTCTATGGTGCGGGCGGCCATGATGCCGGGGACGCCGCAGCCCGTGCCGATGAGCAGGGGGATGAAGCTTTTCCCCGACAGCCCGAACTTGCGGAAAACGCGGTCCATCAGAAAGGCCACGCGGGCCATGTACCCGCAATCTTCCAGAATCGCGAGGAAAAAGAACAGGATGAGCAGCTGCGGCAGGAAGCCGACGACCGCGCCGACGCCGCCCACAATCCCGTCCACGACCAACCCCGTAAGCCATTCCGCCGTCCCGACGGAAAGAAGGAATTCCGCAAGCGGCGCCTGAATCCCTCCGCCGATTACCATGTCGTTCGTGAAATCGGTCACAAAGGTCCCCACTGTCGTGACGGAAACAAAGTACACGACAAACATGGCGGCCACGAAGACAGGGATGCCCAGCCACCGGTTTGTCACGATTGCGTCGATTTTATCAGAGGCGGACATTTCCACCTGTACTTTTTCCACGCAGGCGTCCGTGATCCGGGAAACGTAGACATAGGCTTCCCCGGTGATGATCGATTCGCTGCTGTCGTCCAAGGTTTCCTCACACAGGGCAATAAGGCCCTCCGCCTCCGCCGCGACCGTGGCCGGCAGTCCTAAAAGCGCAAGCGCTTTTTCATCCCGTTCGAAAAGTTTTATCGCGTACCAGCGGCGGGTTTCAGGGGACGTGTATGCCCGGATCAGCTCCGCCAGCGCGCGCAGCGCCGTTTCCGTGGGTTCGGAAAAGCGTCCGCCCGAAACAGCGGGCGCGGCGGCAAGGCTTGCCTCCGCGGATTTTGTAGTTTTGGACTGCGCTTGCGCAGTTTCGACGGCGATCCGCGCCAGGTCGGAAAGCCCGTCGCCCCGCAGCGCCGAGATCTCCGCGACGGGACAGCCCAGAAGCCCGGAGAGTTTTTCCGTGTCAATCCGGTCGCCCGCCTTTTTCACCGCGTCCATCATGTTCAGCGCGACGACGACCGGGATCCCCACATCCAGAAGCTGCGTCGTTAAAAACAGGTTCCGTTCAATATTCGTGCCGTCCACCAGGTTGATGACCGCGTCCGGCTTTTCGTTGATCAGAAAATCCCGGCTCACCACTTCTTCCAGCGTGTAAGGGGAAAGCGAATAAACCCCCGGCAGGTCGATTACTGCGACATCCTTGTATTTTTTCAGTTTGCCGACTTTTTTGTCAACGGTTACGCCGGGCCAGTTCCCCACCCGCTGCGACGAACCGGTCAGCGCGTTGAATAAGGTGGTTTTGCCCGAATTCGGGTTTCCCGCCAGCGCGATGGTTATTTCCATGTCTCCCCCGTCATATCCTTGTCCGCCGTCACCGTGATCATCTCCGCGTCGGATTTCCGCAGCGACAGTTCATAGCCCCGGACCCTTATCTCTATCGGATCGCCCAAAGGCGCGACCTTGCGCACCGACACCTCCGCGCCTTTCGTGATGCCCATGTCCATAATCCGGCGTTTCACCGCCCCCTCGCCGCCGATCTTCAGGATCGTGGCGGACTGCCCGACGGGAACGTCTTTGAGCGTAAGCGACATTTTTGTTTTTCCTTTCACATTCATTGGGGACGGAAAACGATTGTTAGCAAGTGCTAACAATTTAGCCCTTAAAAAGCGGCTTTCGCCGCTTTTTCCGTAACAGCCACAATCGTTTCGCTCATCAGACCATAATCCGCCGCGCCATGCCCCGGTCCAAAGCGATCCGCGTATCTTTCACGCTCAGGATCATGTTTCCGCTCAGCTCCGATATGACGCTGACCGGCGCCCCGGCCACAAAGCCCAGGCTTTCCAGAAAACGTTTCGTGTCGTCCCGGCCGTTTACCCCTTTTACCACGCCGGTCTCGCCCGATTTCAAAAATGCAAGCGGCATATCAACCTCCCGAAGTCTCTTCTCACGTGTGTCGGATGCATGTGTTTTTGTTGTGCAATGCTAACTTATAAAATCAGTTTACCATTGCTAATAACGGTTGTCAATAGCTAACATCAAAAAACATTCGCCGCAAGAACTCCAACTCCAAATTAACCGTAAATTTCCAAAAGAACACCCGAATCTTTGTTTACATCCTCCGTATGAAAGGGTATAATAACCACAGACCTAAAGCTTCATAATAATCGCAAACCGTTATGCCGAGGAGGATGCATGAATAAATTAATACAGCGGTATATATTCTCGGAAGAACTTCCTTTGGAAGCAAGAATTTTAAACATGGTATGCTGTTTCGGGGCGCTGGCCGCGATTGTTGCCACCCTGGCGCGCCTCGTAGAGCGCGTCCCTTTCGTCGCCATCGGCGTGATGCTGCTGGTCCTGGCGTCCATCTGCGTCCTGCTCTTCGTCGGCAACCGCTACAACCTTTACCGGGTCGGAACCGTCATCACGCTGATCACGCTTTGCGACATCCTGTTCCCGCTCATCTTTTTCACGAACGGCGGCATGGACAGCGGCATGGCGGCCTATTTTGTCCTGAGCATTGTCATCATCTTCCTGCTGGAGAAAGGCAGAAACCGCGTGATCCTGCTGTGCGTCCACGTCCTCATCGTGCTGGCAAGCTATTATATCAGCCTGCGTTATCCCGGCCTGCTGTTCGAGATGACTTCATTCCAGCGCTCCGTGGACCACATCCAGTCCATTCTCGTCAGCGGCTTTTTCATCGGTTTCGTCATCGTGTTCCAAAACAGGATGTATCTTACGGAAAAACGGAAGGTGGAGGAAGCGGGCAAAGAACTTCTCAAACAGGAAAACCTGCTGCACGCGGTGAACAGCGCGGCGGAGCTGCTGCTTTCCGACGCGGGGCGGCAGGCGGAAACCTTGCGGGAAAGCATGAAAATGATGGCGCTCTGCAGCGACATCGACAGGGTTTACATCTGGAAAAACCATGAAAAAGAGGGGGAGCTTTACTACGCGCAGATCCTCGAATGGGTAGGCGACGAATCCCTGCGGCAGGACGCGCTGATGGAATTCGCCTATCAGGACACGCTTTCCGGCTGGGAGGACACCTTGCGAAAAGGGCAGTGCGTGAACGGGCCGCTTGACGGCCTCACGCACATTGAATGGAATAACCTTGCGTCTTACGGAATCCGGTCCATATTGGTCGTACCCGTGTTCCTGCAGGAGGGATTCTGGGGCTTCGTCAGCTTCGACGACTGCCACAGCGCGCGCACCTTTTCCAAAGACGAAGAGAGCATCCTGCGGTCCGGCAGCCTGCTGCTTGTCAACGCGCTGGTACGCAGCACCGACGCAGAGGCGATCAACCGCCGCCTGAAACAGCAGGAACTCATGTCCAGGATATCGCAGAGCTTCATTTCCAAGACGCCCATGGCCACGCTCATCAACGGGGCGCTGCGGCAGATGGGGGAATTTCTCGGGGTGACGCGCGTGCTCATCGCGGTGGCGGACAAGGACAGCGAAGAAAGCCATCCCGTTTATACCTGGTTTTCCTTGGACTCCTGGAAGCCGGACCCCTCAACGGTGGGATTTAACGAAATCATCAGCACCTCGTTTCCCAAACATATGCCCCAAGAGGGTTTCGTTCCCGCCATCTACTGCAATGACACCCATAACGATGCCGACGGAAAGTACCAAATCTTCGAGATTGTGGATTTGAAAGCTTTTGTCTGGGCGCCGCTGTATCTGGACGGCGAATACTGGGGAATGCTCAGCGTAGAAGAATGTATCAGCAAACGCGTCTGGAGCGAAAGCGACGCGCAGCTTGTCGGCATGGTCAGCAGCGCCATCGCGGGGGCGGTGGCACGGGATCTCATGGAAGAGGAACGCTCGGCCGCGTTGAATCAGGCGGTGCAGGCCAGCAAGGCGAAAGGCGATTTCCTCTCGAACATGAGCCACGAAATGCGCACGCCGATGAATGCCATCATCGGCATGACTTCCATCGGCCAGTCGGCGCAGGACATAGAGCGAAAGGATTACTGCTTCGGAAAGATAGAGGACGCGTCCACGCACCTGCTCGGCGTCATCAACGACATTCTGGACATGTCGAAGATCGAGGCGGACAAGCTGGAGCTTTCGGCCGTAAACTTCAATTTTGAGAAAATGCTGCAACGGGTCGTCAACGTCATCAATTTCCGCGTGGGGGAAAAACAGCAAAAATTTACCGTGCATATCGACCGGCGCATCCCCCCCACGTTGCTTGGCGACGACCAGAGGCTTGCGCAGGTGATCACGAACCTGCTCTCCAACGCGGTGAAATTCACGCCGAACCAGGGCACCATCCATCTGGAAGCGCGCCACATAGAAGAAAAGGACGATATTTGCACGCTGCAAATGGAAGTGACGGATAACGGGATCGGCATCAGCGCGGAACAGCAGTCGCGGCTTTTCAATTCTTTCCAGCAGGCGGACAGCAGCACGTCGCGCAACTTCGGCGGCACCGGCCTCGGTCTCGCCATATCCAAACGCATCGTGGAGATGATGGGCGGGGAGATATGGGTCGAATCCGAAGCGGGCAAGGGTTCAACGTTCGCGTTTACCATACAGGCGAAACGCGCTGCGGCGGAATACCACAGCCGGCTGGCGCCCGGCGTCAACTGGGGGAACATCCGGGTGCTGGCGGTTGACGACGAGCCGGACGTGCAGATGTATTTCAAAGAGATCGCGCAGCGCTTCGGCATCGCCTGCGACATTGCCGGCAGCGGGGAGGACGCCATTGCGCTGATCCGGGAGAACGGCGCCTACGATCTGTATTTCGTGGACTGGAAAATGCCCGGCATGGACGGCATAGAACTGTCGAAGCGCATCAAAGAACAGGACCAGATGAATTCTGTCGTCACGATGATCTCCGCGACGGAATGGAGCGTAATAGAAAACGATGCCAAAAACGCAGGCGTGGATCGATTTTTGCCCAAACCCCTGTTCCCCTCCGCCTTTGCCGATCTGATCAACGAATGCCTCGGCGTCGGACATGCGGTCCGGGAGGAAGAACCCCTGGCTGAAGCGGACGATTTTGGGAGTTGCCGCGTTTTGCTGGCGGAGGACGTGGACATCAACCGGGAAATCCTGCTGGCGCTTTTAGAGCCGACGCGGCTGATGATAGACTGCGCGGAAAACGGCGCGGAGGCGCTGCGGAAATACCGCGAAGCCCCCGATGCCTACGACATGATTTTCATGGACGTGCAAATGCCGGAGATGGACGGCTATGAAGCCACAAGGCAAATACGGGCGCTGGACGTTCCCGGCGCGAAGTCCATCCCCATCATTGCCATGACTGCCAACGTGTTCCGCGAAGATATCGAGAAATGTCTGGAAGTCGGGATGGACGACCATGTGGGAAAACCGCTCGACCTGGACGAAGTGCTGGCCAGGCTGCGCAAATATTTACCGAACCGGGGCGCGGGCGGCGGCCTCCGCCCGGAAAAGACGGGCGCGCCGGACGACGCGGCCGCGGCAAACAATGCGAACGAGTCGGACGACTGGAAATACGGAATCGCGTGGGATCCGGAGCTTGAGACGGGGAACCATGAGATCGACCGCCAGCATAAGCAGCTGTTCAGGCTGACAAGCGATTTGGTAGACGCCTGCGCAAAGGGACAGAGTCCCGCCGTGCTCAGCAAGGCGCTGGACTTTTTGGCGGCTTACACGGTGGAGCATTTTGCGGACGAAGAGGCGTTGCAGCTGAAGTACCACTATCCGGATTATGAGGCGCATAAAAAGCTGCACGATGATTTCAGTAAAACCGCGACGGACCTGGTTGCGCAGTACAAAGCGGAGGGATCGTCGGACGTCTTGGTTGAAAGGGTCAACGCGATCGTCGTCCGCTGGTTGGTGAAGCACATCGGGCAGGAGGATTCCAAGATCGCCGCGCACATACGCAAGCAGGACGGATAGTGTCATAGCTCCATGATCTGCCAGCGGTCCTTATGCCCCGTCATTTTACATGCGAACGGATCAGGGCCGTGAACGCTTCCCCGTACCTTTCCATCTTATGCTGCCCTACGCCGGACACTTCCAGGAACGCGTCGCGGTCCTGGGGGAGACGGCGGCACATGTCGTGCAGCGCCGCATCTGAAAACACGACAAAAGCGGGAACGCCCGCTTTGGATGCCAGTTCGCTTCGCAGGGCCCGCAGCTTTTGGAGCAGGGCACCGTCTTGGACAGCCGCACCCGTGCCCGCCGGCAGACCAAGTCCCCTGTCCGCGGCGCTCTTTTTTTTCGGGGCTTCGTATTTGGGCAGCTTCATCGTCACCTGTTTTTCGCCGCGCGTAATCTCCTTATAGGCGGGCGCAAGCTGCAACAGAGGATATTCGCCGCCGGACAGGTTCAGGTAGCCTTGCTGCACCAGGTGATCCATGATGCCGTGGATTCTGTGGACGGGCGTATCCGCCATGATGCCGTAGGTGGAGAGGGTGTTGAGGCGCTGGGCCCGGATGCGTTCGTTGTCCGAACCGCGCAGGATCTGCACGACCATGGTTTTTCCGAAACTGCGGTTCCGCTCGCCTATGCGGTACACGCAGGAAAGGATTTTCTGCGCTTCGACCGTGACATCCGCCGTTTCGAATTTTGTATTGCAGTTGAAACAGTTGCCGCAGTAGCCCGCCGGCCTCTCGCCGAAATATTTCAGGATGTAGGCGCGCAGGCAATCCGTGGTTCCGCAGTAAAAGGTCATGGCCTTTAACAGCGCTTCGTCCTTTTGCAGCAGGAAAGCCCGCGTTTCCGGCGCGAGCTCCGTGTTGTCCTCCAGGCTCTTTTGAATCAAAAATTGGTTTGTGCGCACGTCCTGCCCGCTGTAAAGCAGGATGCAGTCCGCAGGCACGCCGTCACGTCCCGCGCGCCCCGCTTCCTGATAGTAGCTTTCCAGGTTTTTAGGCATGTTGAAATGGATGACGAAACGGACGTTGGATTTGTCTATGCCCATGCCGAAAGCGTTGGTTGCCACCATGACGCTTTTCCGGTCATACAGAAAGTCGTCCTGGTTTCGGCGGCGTTCCGCATCGCCGAGGCCGGCGTGGTAACGGGTGGCTTCGCGGCCGCTTTTGCAGAGCGCGGCGCAGACCTCTTCCACGCCTTTGCGCGTGGAGCAGTAGACGATCCCGCTTTTCCCTTCCGCGCCCCGCAGATATTCCATCAGCTCCCGCATTTTATCCTGCGGTTTTTTTACGGCGAAAAAAAGATTTTTCCGGTCAAAGCCCGTGAAAACGGCAAAGGGGTTGGCTAAGCGAAGCTGGGAAACGATGTCCTCCCGGACGCGCCCTGTCGCCGTGGCGGTAAACGCGCTGACGACGGGGCGCACGTTCAGGCTCTCCACGAAGTCGGCAATCTCCAGATAGCTCTTCCGGAAGTCCTGCCCCCACTGGGAAACGCAGTGCGCTTCGTCCACCGTCACCATGGATATGGGCAAGGTCCGGACAAGCTCGGAAAAATCATCCGCGCGCAGGCGTTCCGGCGCCACGTAGAGAATCTTGTATTCGTTCCGGGCGGTCCGGCGCAAGACTTCCCGGTATTCGTTCGCGTCCAATGAACTGTTGAGCAGGGCGGCCGGGACGCCGGCCTGCGCCAGGGCGGAAACCTGGTCTTTCATGAGGGAGATCAGCGGCGATATGACTAAGGTCATCCCTTCCAGCATCAGGGCGGGCGTCTGGTAGCAGATGGATTTGCCCGCGCCGGTGGGCATGACGGCCAGGACGTCGCGCCCGGAGAGGATCTGCAGGATGGTTTCTTCCTGTCCCTCCCGGAAGCCGGTGTAACCGAAGTATTTGTTTAAAATGCCGGTGTGGTCCATGGTCTTTCCTTTCTGTTCTTGTCTTGGGGTTACTGTTATGAATCTTAGGTATATAGAACCGCCGCTACGCCCTTTGTCGTTGCGAGGAGCGAAGCGCCGAAGCAATCCAGTGCCTGCGGAATAACGTTGGCCGTGCGGGCTTTGGCCCACCCGGCACTCCGGATGTAGGCCCGTCGGGCCTGCGGAATAACGTTGGCCGTGCGGGCTTTGGCCCACCCGGCACTCCGGATGTAGGCCCGTCGGGCCTACAGAATAACGTTGATATGCATCCATTATACCGCTAAAGAACCCGTGCCGCAAGTCATTTGTAAATATATTGCAAATTTTATAATTGCTGACATTGATTTTTTTGCGGCATTGTAGTATACTGTTGGGAATCCGGCGTGACGCTTCCGTCCTTGCGGGCAGCGCGAAGCAATCCAGTGCACAGTATGGATTGCTTCGCGTTGCTCGCAAGGACTGTGGTAACGCCCGCCCATCAGCTGGTTCTGCCCGGCAAAAACAGAAAATGGCGTAATGCATGGACAAGGAGGGATTTCGTTGAAAATTTATGAATCCGGCGAAAATTATCTGGAAACAATACTTATCTTGCAAAACGAAAAGGGGAATGTGCGCTCCATTGACGTGGCCGCCGAATTGAATTTTTCGAAGCCGAGCATCAGCCGCGCCATGGGAATCCTGAAAAATGCCGGTTATATCAACATTGACAAAATCGGGAACATCCACCTGACAGAGTCTGGCCGGAAGATTGCCGAAGAGATGTATGAACGCCACCAGATGATCTCACGCTTTTTCGTCGAGGCACTGGGGGTGAGCCGGGACGTCGCGATCCAGGACGCCTGCCGCATTGAACATGTAATCAGCACCGAGTCGTTCGCGCAGATTAAAAACTGGCTGCAGGACAATGAACCTTCGCCGAAAAAACAACCCGAAAAATAACTTGTCGCGAGTAATTAAAAAATGAAACCGAAAACCGTTCATTTCAGATATTCCGATCCTGTTTTATACAACAGCTTGCTCGCGGCAGGCTGGATTCTTGTTGACGGATTCATTGCGTTCCTCATCTACGCCTTCTGGATAAGCCCAAACAAAACAGCCATAACCGTTGCGTCGGGGATGGCGGTGTTTCTGGGAATGATGATATGCGCGTATTATTTCGTGAACAAATTTGCGATGCAAATCACGGACAGGAGCGGGACGGCTGACTTTGAAGAGACATCCGTTGTTCTGCGGTGCGGGGAGAAGAACGTTCGTATTTCGTATAAAGATGTCATCGGGCTTCGGTATTCAGGCAAATTGCCGTCGAATAGCCTTACCTGTCTGTAATACAATTGAAATCATTTTTTCGCCAATTCCAATTGACAGTAGCGCGCTTTTATTTTACAATAATTCTACAATATATTGCATATGGTTTCTACGAGCGGCACATTATATTGTACAATAAAAGTTTACGACATGCCCTGCGGCTGCGAAGGGTTTGCGTGACAACCACGCACTGCGGCGGTAGGTTCCGGGCCGGCTGAAGCCGG
>JAITOE010000015.1 GCA_031290135.1 Eubacteriales Family XIII. Incertae Sedis bacterium | reverse complement strand
GCCAGCGCGCCGTCCGTGCCGGGGCGAATTTGCAGGAAATAGTCGGCGCGGGAGGTAAAGAACGTCGCGCGCGGGTCGATGACGATCAGCTTGGTGCCGCGCCGCATACAGTCGACGATCCAGTGGCCCTGGAAAGCGTCCGGGCAGCCGACGGCGGGATTCTGCGCCCAGATGACAATGTATTTGGGCAGCCGATAGCGGGGATCGTCAAAGCGCTTTTCGAAGAATTGCGAGCAGTCGGCCACGGCGAATTCGCCCTGCTGGGCGACCATGGAGCAAAGGCGCGGTGTATAACAGCTCTGGCCCGCAAGACCTAATTGCGTCCAGTTTGAGCTACCGTAAGAATAACAGAGGAATGAAATTGGGCCGCCGATGTCCCTGCCTGTTCCCTGGATGAAGATGACCGACTCCGGCCCGTACTGTTCTTTGAGCGCGGTCCACTTCTCCTCGATGAGATCGAAGGCTTCGTCCCACGTAATGCGTTCGAATTTCCCCTCGCCGCGCTCGCCGACGCGTTTCAGTGGCCAGCGGATGCGATCCGGATGACTGATATACTGTGAGCAGGCCAAAAGCCGGGAACAGGCCCGACCGTGGTTCCAAGGGTGAGTATAGTCGCCCTCGACCTTGACGACCTTTCCGTCTTTCACGAAAAGCTCGACGCCGCAACCACCATGACATCCGGGACCCGGCGACCATGCGGTCGTCTTCATTCTATAGTCGTACTTTGCGTTCATTTTCCTCTCTCTTTCTCCCTCGTGAGCAGGCACGATTCACACTGATGATGTCTTCTGTCTCGTCCGACCGGGATTTTCGCGGCCGATTCAACCTAAAAACCGCAACTGACGATCTGTTTTAGTAATTTCCTTTTTTTAACAATGAACTGTAAGCGCCTCATTTAACTGTTCCGCACAGATGTATGTTACCTGTTTTTCCTCTTTATAAATGATAATGTCTGTCCAGGCTTTTCGGGAGGGGAGCGTAGTGGCCCGCTCTCCCGGAAAGTGGTTCGCCGCTACAACGTCAGCCGCGCCACCATTCGCAAGTGGGAAAACCGCGAGGATGTCCAGGATCGTTCGCACCATCCGTACACAATAGCCACGAGCCTCCTGCCAGCACAGGAAGCAGGAGGTCATCGTCAAGGAAATCCGCCGCCCCCTGCTGTCCGTGGAGGACTTGCCAACGCTTATCCGGAATTTCATGAAACCCGTGACACGAGCGATTCCTCCCATTACCTCTTCCTGAAGCGTTACAAGGCGCTCTTTCTGTGGCGATTGGCGCGGGAAGCTAAAGTGCGGGGGGAGGGTGGGTAAAGGCAAATCCTGAATCCTTCAGGGAAGATGATCCCGGATTCCTGCCTGTCGACATTAGGTATCTGCCCCAAATGCCGGATCAACCCCGGCATCGTTATCTCTTCGTCGCTATCGACCGGGAAGGCTATCAATTCCCCAAGTTTGTTTTCCATTGCCTCTCCCTCTCGTCTCTCTTTTCCCCACACTATCCTCTTTTGCCCTATTGTGTCAAGCTTTTTGTCGACTGACACCTTTTATTTTCATTGCGAATACAATTGCCAGCGCAACCACGGTCAGTGCGCAGGCTATCATATACGCAATGCTGTATTTCCCCGTGGTATCCAATACCCTGGCGGCGGTCATAGGCCCTATGATTCCCCCGATGCCCCATGCCAAGAATAAGCTCCCGTAATTTGCTCCGAAATTCCTCATCCCGTACAAGTCGGCCGTCAATGAAGGCATTACGGAGAATATGGTCCCGTAGCAGAAGCCCTGCACCATTATGCCTACGATGATAATTGGAATCGAGTCGTAAAATCCAAATAACAGCATATTGACTGCCTGAACGACCAATATCAACTTCAGCGTATTGAGCCTTCCTATTTTGTCCGAAATAGAACCTCCCAGAAACCTTCCCGCCGTATTCAGCATATTGAGTATTATCACCAGCAAAAATCCGCCTTCCCAATTGACTTGCACCTGAGCGATTTTTGCGGCATGGCCGATGATCATAAGCCCGGAAGCCGAGGAAAGGGCAAAAATGACAAATTGCTTGTAAAAGTTGGGGGATCTCAGCATTTCCTTCGTGTTCATTTCGCCGTCGGACTGCCCGGCGGCATCTTGCAAAGACGCCGCTTCCTTTCCCGTTTCTTCCATTTTGTCCGACGGTTCCGGCCTGAATGAACCCGTCTCCTTGTCGTAGCCTTCAGGAGGGTCCACCATATTGAAAGACAGCAGATACATGAATACGAAAGAAACCGCCCCGTAAATCAAAAGTGATTGGGATACGCCTATGACCTGCAATAGAAAATTGGATACGGGCGCGTAGATCACCGCCGAAAAACCGATGCCTGCGAGAACCGCCCCGGAAACCATGCCTTTTTGGTTGGAAGGAAACCATTTCAGCGTAGGCGCCAGTGAGGAGACATTGCCGGCGCCGACGCCGCCGCCGCAAATGACGCCAAAGCCAAGCGCGACAAGCCACGGACTCGTAAAAAGCCCGCTTATCACCAGGCCGGCGCCCATCAACACCGCGCAGGCCACGACACATTTCCTGGGTCCGATTCCGTCCTGGATTTTCCCTGCGGAAAAAAATCCCACGGCCATCATGATGGTGAATATCGTATACGGCAAAGACGCCTGGGTGCTGGTCCACCCCAGCTCGTTCATCAGGCCTTTGCTGATCACGCTCCATACGTACAGTATGCCCAGGATGACGCTCACTCCGATGGCCGACCACAGGACAATCCATTTATTGACTTTATCCGCTCTATTCAAAATTTCCAACCTCCTCTGGGTCACCACTCAAGTCACACCTCGTTTTTCCTATTCCAGAACCTGCTCAGAACCTGCTGTTCTGCCGATTCAGGCACGTCTTTCCTGACCGTCATTTGGGCGCCTCGCCTTGTCGCAAAGCCTCAACGAATCTTCGCATCCGCCTGCGTTCCGATTCGCGCGAAACACCCTGCCATTCGCCGACATATTCCGGCAGTTGATCGGCGGAGCAATGACGCGCCGGGCATGCACTTCAATGCCGGGCGGCACCTGTAGCGAACAGTTTGTCAGCCTTGAAGACATGGCAGCCTCCGCTGCACTCACCGCATACGCGTTCGTAGCACTTCTCGCACTTTGGCGACGCCCATACCGCGCAGGCAGGGCGGTCGACGACATCATTGTAGCGTTTGCGCAGCGCGCCAATGCCACGGAAATCGCGTATATCCTGTTTCGTGTGCTCGGACAGGCCAAAGCACCGTATCGCGGTCAGGTCGGGAAGGATGTCTATGACAGGGGTGCAGTTGTGTATCTCGCACAAGATGGCGCGTTGCCAGAAAGTGCGAGAATACTTTTCGCCCAGGCCCGAAATGAAGATATCCTTGACGCGCGTCAATCCTTCACGTTCTTCCGCAGTCAGGACGCATCCAGGCAGGAAGTTGCAGTCAAAGCCGGTCAGCACGCCGCAACGGATCATATCGCCGATGAATCCCAAAACGACAGGCTTCATGCTTCTGAAGTAGTCAAGGGCGTCGGCGCCGTCAAGCGCGTTCTTGGGCGGCACGGAAACCGACAGGCGGATAATGTCGAATTCAAGCTCCCCTACAAGCGGGATTACATAAGAATAATCAAAGTCGGGTTTATATAGATTGACGCTCAGCCTGAACCGTCCATCGCCGAAGTGATCGTGTTTGAATCGTATAAGGTTTTGCCGCATTTTCTCGAAACCGCCCCCCCCCATATCCTCGGGAGAGTTGCAGTTGACGAGCATGCGGAACTTTGAGCTTTCGAGATTTTCCGGAGAAATCCTTTCCAGGGACACGGCATTCGTATAGACCATGACCTGCTCCGACCTCGGATCGTCGATCGCTATCCGGAGGGCTTCGTTTATGTACGGGTACAGCAAAGGTTCGCCGCCGATGATCCCGACCTGGCGTTCGCTGTGGTCACCAAGAACGAAGTCGAGCGCCGTCTTGAAATCATCAAGGGTCATTTCCTTGGGATTGCGGTTGACAAATTCGCTGGCGAAGCAATAAGAGCAGCGAAGGTTGCAGGTTTCGTTCACCATGATGTTTGCCATGAAAAACCTTCTCTTGAAAATTTGCCGATAAATTCTGGTTTGAATTGAAGCTTAGGGACCATAAGAGCCTGTTTGGCATCCATCAAGCAAGATTTTGACGTATGCCTCCCTTGGGATGTCGGTCGGATAGGCTTTCTCTCAACAGGCTCAAAAAAATTTGCCGTATCAATCCTGCATGTAAGAAAGCCTGCCCGTAAGCAGGCTTTCTTGATTACCTGAGGATTTTTTCAAAAACGAAACTACGGCTATTGCGGGCGGGGTGCTCCGCAGAGGGAGCAGGTCTTGCGGCCGAAGAGATTTTCGCATCCGCATTCCTTACGTCCGTCGTCAATGCCGGCGATCTTGACATGGCAAATCCATGGCTCGGCGTTAAGGAGCCTTTTCCCCTTGACACGACCGTCACTTGTATAAATGGCTTTCCTTTTTTCAGACATCATTCAAAGTCTCCTTTCCTTAAAATGCGATGTCGCCAAGATTGACGTCATCCGCAGTGCTGATGCCGTCGATCTGCTTGGTCTTGCCACCGTGCGCGATCGTAAGGGCGTAATCGGCATTATCGCAAACATCGTGGAACCAAAAATCGCCCGCCCAGTCGGTTTCAAGCTCACGCGCCTCGCCCGTGGCCTTGTTTTTGAGGCTTAGTTTGGCACCGATCAAGACTTCTTTCTCGACTGGGTCATAAACGGTGCCGGCGACGAAGCGGTGCAGTATTCCCTTGTAGAACACCCTGACGGGAAGGCCAAGCTCGGGCTTGACCGCTTCGTATTGCGGATCGTTTTTGAGACCGTCGAGGCTGTCGACTTCGACGACCTTAATCGCCTCGTTCGGGCAGTTGACGGCGCAGTGCGGTTGTTTCCAGCCGTCGTCGAGCAGATGCGCGCAACCGGTGCATTTCTGGGCCACCAACAGATCCTTGTTGTAGTAAATCGCCTCATAGGGACATTTGCTCACGCAATTCATACAGCCCGTACACTTGTCCGGGTCGATGATCACGAGCCCGTCTTCCCGCCGGTAGATGGCTTTCTGCGGGCAAATCTCGATGCACGTCCCGCAGTGCATACAAATGTGCGGGCGATACGCGATCTTGACCTTAGGGGTACTGCCGCGCACCTTCTCATCGATTTTGAGCCAGAAATGCCCGACGTTCGGCTGCGGTTTGGCATAACCGGGCCAGTTGTTGGCGACGTGTTCATCTTTGCACCCTATCTGGCAGGCATAGCAGCCATTGCACACGGTAAGGTCGATTGTAATTGCTTTCATATTATTTTCCTCCTTCAACCCAAGATTCAAAGCACAGACCGGCGCCTTCGTCGTAGACCCTGTTAAAGGATTCTGGATACTTGGTGCGCCACTCGGCCCACTCCGCCTCGCTGACTTTCTGGACATCCACGAGGTAGCCTGTGGTCGCCTGCCCGGCACAATTCCTGGAAGTGATCCCGAGCGGGGCGATCACATTGATGCAGCCGCCGCGATCAAGGTGATCGCCGATGGGATCGAAACGTGAACCGTGGTCGATGTAGGCCGCGCCGTGAATGAGACGCTCGGTAACATACGCACCGCAAAGCGTAATGCCGCGTTCATTGAATACCTTGACGATATCGCCGAACTTGATGCCGCGCTTTTCCGCTTCGCTCGTGTGGATCCAGACAGGCTCGTAATAGTAGCCATCGAAACCCCTGATCTTCATCGTGGGGGTTTCGCGGGTCCACGCGATGTCATCGGCTTGTGAGTGCGTGCGCCAGCGACCGTGGTTGGATATTACGAGCAACGGGAACATGCGGGCGCGGTCGGAAGAGAAGCGTTCGTCGTGCGTTTCGCCTTTTTCTACCCACTGCGGGAAAGGCGGGCGCTCCTTGTCGTCAGGGAAGTACGAGGCAAGCCGCTCGGAGTAGAACTCAAGCAGCCCGGACGGCGTTTCGACCGGATTTGCCTTGGGATCATTATAGAACTGGCGGAGGCCGCAGGGAATGTCGGCCCAATCCTTTCTGGTCGGGAAGACATAGTATTTTTTCTCATAGAATTCTTCCCAGGTGATGGGTACAGACATGTTGCTGTACACCTCTTTTTCGAGATCATACGTGCTCTTGTTTTCCGTATAATCTTCCAGAATGCCGTAATAATCCTCGTACTTGTCGAGCTTCTTTGCAACCTCGACGCAGATCTCATAGTCGGTCTTGGATTCGCCTATCGGATCGACGGCAAGCTCCTGGATCTCGACGCTGTTGAACTGCGGCCCTTGGCGCACGGTCGTGATGATGTCCTCGTTCTCCATCGTGGTATTGGCCGGAAGGATGATGTCCGCGATAAGACAGTCGTTCTCAAGCCACGGATGCTGCGCGATGACACACTCGATAGATGGATCCCTGAATGAGTCCACCGTGCGGAAGCCGTAGTTCCAGCAGGCGATGCGGCAGGGGGTATCCGTCCAGATCATATGCAGTGGAGAACCGCCCTCTTCCTTTGGAAGCGGGAAAGTATACTTGCGGAACTGCTCTTCGGTACGGCTTTCCTGTGCGCCGGAACCATAGAAGGTGATCGGGTAGTTGAGTATGGCCTCCTGAATCATGGTTTTGGGTATATTCTGGATACCCCACGCGTCGACCGTTGTACGGACCGGGCGCGTAAGCCTTTTTGACAACGATGGGTTGAAATACCGGTAGTTGCCGACGCCCTCCGCGTCCGGCATGCCAAAGTAGGATATCTGCCACTGCTGTACGCCGGGGCCGCCAAGGCCCTGCATGCCGAGAAGCACGCACTCCAGACGGCCGGGTTCATGCGAGTACGGCCCACGGATATAGCCGCCGCCGAAGTAATGGCAGATGGCAGTCACCTTTTTCGACCATTCGCGGGCAAAGGCCTTGATGGTCCACTCGGGTACGCCGCACTTTTCGGACGCCCATGCAGGCGTCTTGGGGATGCCGTCTATCTTGCCGAGGACATACTCTTCGATCTTGTCCATCCCGACAGCATGCGTAGCGACGTAGTCCTTCTTGTAGGTCCCCTCTTTCACCCACATGTAA
>JAITOE010000270.1 GCA_031290135.1 Eubacteriales Family XIII. Incertae Sedis bacterium | reverse complement strand
GAAGTCCAGACGGTAGGCGCCGTACTGTGCGCCGAGGCCGGTGAACGCCCCGTTTGCGTCCGCGGTCTTGGTCATGAGCCCGATAGTGCCGCTACCAGAGGTTAAGACACTGCCGCCGCCGTCAACATAGTCGTATGTAAAAGCAGAATCGATGTTGACAGTCCCCGAAAAGTTGGAAGAACTGACGCTGGCGCCGTTGACCGTCGCGTTGCCGATGCCGAAGAGATCAGCCACCTTTTCGTCGATAGTGTAGGAACCGTCCTGCATGCCGGTGCCCACGACCGCCATGCTGAGCTTCGGCGAACTTCCGTCCGCCACAGCCGTCGCGCCCTTCGTGCCGTTGAGCAGCTTCATCGTGTTGAACTCAGTGTCGCGGGAGATGCGGTCGATCTCGGTCTTGAGCTGCTCGATCTCCTTTTGGATCTCTGTCCGGTCGAACTCGGTGTTCGTATCATTCGCTGACTGCACCGCAAGCTCTTTCATTCTCTGCAGAATGCTGTGGGTTTCGTTCAGGGCGCCTTCCGCCACCTGCAAGAGCGATTTGCCGTCCTGGGCGTTCCGGCTCGCTTGGTCGAGGCCGCGGATCTGGCTGCGCATCTTTTCAGATATGGCGAGGCCGGCCGCGTCGTCGCCCGCGCTGTTGATCCGGAGTCCGGACGAGAGCTTCGCGAGGGACGTGTTCGTGTTTTGCTGGTTGATGGTCAGTGAACGATAGGTATTTAATGCCGGTACATTGTGATTAATTATCATTTTATATTCCTCCTTGAATTGAAAATGACCCCCGGCGGGCGGCGAGCCGCACGCCGGAACAAACTCCAGGATCCTTCCTGGTTGATGGCTATGAAATTCCGGTTTCCCCCCGTACGTTGAGCGAACCGGAATGGCTGGGATGACAGGCAATTTCTTGCTGTCATGATATGTTTATCGGCTGTTTGTTTTTTAAATTTAGGATAAAAATTGGTTTGCGCGGAAAAACGTGGGGGCGGGAAGGGAGGGGCGGGAGGGGTTATGCCTGTCATCCTTCCGTCATTGCGAGCGAAGCGAAGCAACCCAGCGGCACGTGGATTGCTTCGTCGCTTCGCTCCTCGCAACGACAAGGGGAAGGGACGGGGCGAGTTGCACCCCCCCCGCAGCGGCGATACTATATACATAAGATTCATAACAGCAAAAAAAAGGCTGCCGGGTGGCAGCCTTTTTTGTCGCAGGGTTCTTTTTCCGGCGTTCCCTTGGGAATCCGTGTTACTGCAGGAGGCTCAGGATGCCCTGCGGGATGGCGTTTGCCTGTGCCAGCATGGACTGGGACGCCTGGGACAGGATGTTGCTCTTCGTGAACTCCATGATCTCTTTCGCCATGTCCACGTCGCGGATCCGGGACTCGGACGCGGTCATGTTCTCCGAGCTCACGCCGAGGTTCTTGATGGTGTGGTCCAGACGGTTCATGATGGCGCCCATCTTGGAACGCTCGTCGGAAACGCGGTTGATGGCCTTATCGACCAAGGTGACGGCGGTTTCCGCGTTTTTCTGGGTCGTGAGATCCACGAGGTTGACGCCGAGCGCCTTGGTGGACGCGTCCAGCACGGAGACTTTCATGGTCTGGCTCTCGTTGGCGCCGATGTGCAGGGTCAGGGAGTTGTCCTGCACCCGGACGTTGACGCCGCTGGTCGAAAGCCCGATGGAACCTTGGAATTCCAGGCCGCCCAGATTCAGGTTGCCGCCGCGGTAGCCGTCCACGGTCAGGCTCACCTTGGTGCTGTCGGGCCTTGTCAGCTCCAAAACGGGCGCGCCGCCGCCGCTCTTGGTTTCCAGGGTGAAGGAGTAGTAGCCGCTGCCCGAAACCGAATTGGTGCCGCTGAAATTGAACACGATGCCGATTTCGTCGAATTTGACCGCGGTGTGTCCCGTCTCAAAGGACTTGACCTGGTAGCGGCCGTCGGGGCCGTGCAGGGTCAGGTCGTAGCTGCCGCTCGTGTTCTGGCTGGCGTCTAACCTGTAGTTGCCGTACTGGGCGCCGATCCCGTTCGGCTTGCCGTTGGCGTCGTTCGTCACGGCCAGCAGCCCAATGTCTCCCGGCGTGCCCGCGCCGGTGGCGTCGATCTTGCCGCTGAGCGATATGTTGGAAGAGCTGGTGGCTGTGATCTGCGCGTTTTCCGCGCCAAAGACGTCCGCTCCGCCGCCGGTCTTCATCTGGAGCGTGTAGTTGCCGTCCTTGAGACCGGTGCCTACGACGGCGATGTTGAGGTTCTTCGATTTGTCCGGCGTGGCCGTCGCGCCCTTGGTGCCGTTCAGCAGCTTCATCGTGTTGAACTCGGTGTCGCGGGAGATGCGGTCCACTTCGGTCTTCAGCTGCTCGATTTCCTTCTGGATTTCGGTGCGGTCGAACTGGGTGTTCGTGTCGTTCGCGGACTGGACGGACAGCTCTTTCATCCTCTGCAGGATGCTGTGGGTCTCGTTCAGGGCGCCTTCCGACACCTGCAGGAGGGATTTGCCGTCCTGGGCGTTCCGGGTAGCCTGGTCGAGGCCGCGGATCTGGCTGCGCATCTTCTCGGATATGGCGAGGCCGGCCGCGTCGTCGCCCGCGCTGTTGATCCGGAGGCCGGACGAGAGCTTGGCGAGGGATTTGTTTGTGTTTTCGCGGTTGATGGTCAGGGAACGATAGGTGTTCAGTGCCGGTACGTTGTGATTGATGATCATTTTAGGTTCCTCCTTGAATGAAATGACTTCCTCCGGCGGGCGGTTCGCGCCCGTCGTGCGCCGGGATCCATTCCGGCGCGGTTGACGTGTTTCTGGCTTTTTCCACAGGAGAATCAAGCCTCATTAGTCTTATCGGCCACAGTAGGCATAACTTTAGACTGTAAGGCGATTTTATTTTATAATTCGATAAATAACAGCATAAAATGAATGTTAAAATGTACATTTTAAATATTTGCACTTAAATACGATAAATAGTCAATTTTTTAAGCTGAAAAAATGAGCTTGACATGGAGCTTAAATATGATACAATAAGAGGGCTGGGCGGGTTTTTCCGCGTTTTTATGCAGGGGTATAGCTCAGTTGGTAGAGCGATGGTCTCCAAAACCATGCGTCGCGGGTTCAAATCCTGCTACCCCTGCCATGCTTATTGCTTTACGGGGCGCTATACAGGTTGGAGCAATAACGGGGGCATTCCTCCGGGGTGTGGCGCAGCTTGGTAGCGCGACTGGTTTGGGACCAGTAGGCCGCAGGTTCAAATCCTGTCACCCCGACCAGTTCGCTGAAGTACCACTTTTGGGGCGGAAGCTCCATGAGGGCCATTAGCTCAGTTGGTTAGAGCGTCCGGCTCATAACCGGCAGGTCCCGGGTTCAAGTCCCTGATGGCCCACCAAAAAAATCTTGAGGCGCTGTAAATTTCAACGGTTTACGGCGTTTCATTTTATCTGGCCGTGTTTTGCTGCCGGATGGCTTCCGGGAGGCTTAAAAATTTTGGATGCTGACAAAGAGAAAATTCATGACGAAATCCTTGAACAGCGCGACCTGTGGGACGCCACGCGCAAAAATATCGAGGAGACGCTGGCGATGCTCAAAACCGCCGACAGGGGTCTGTACGAAATATCGCTCATTTTGGAGCGTTTGCGGGAGCTTGCGGCGCAGGGCGCGGGCTTTCTTTCTTATGAGGAACGCCTGGGAATTGAGCAGGAGGCGCTTGCGCTGATTGAGGAAATTGACCTGATCGCGGGGGAGACGCAGCATCGCGGCCGGGCGCTTTTGAACGGGCGGACGGACATCCGGTTTTAAGCGCCCGCGTCATTGCGGGAAAGATTACCTTTACCATGGCCGCGTATGGTGGTATAATTTCCCTAAACAAATAAACAACGGAGGTTATCGACAATGGGATTTGACAAGCGCATATACAATTTCGCCGCGGGGCCCTCCATGCTGCCGCTGGAGGTTCTGGAGACGGTGCAGGCGAATCTGCTGAATTATAAAGGAAGCGGCATGTCCGTCATGGAGATGAGCCACCGGACCAAGGTCTACCAGACGATCATCGACGAGGCGGAGGCCGACTTGCGGGAACTGATGCGGATTCCGGAAGATTACGCGGTGCTTTTCCTGCAGGGCGGGGCGACGCTGCAGTTTTCCATGGTGCCCGTTAATTTGCTTTGCGCCGGCAAAAAAGCCGATTACATCGTGACGGGATCCTTTGCGGAGAAAGCCGCGGAGGAAGCGGCGAAATTCGGCGACGTCGCGGTCGCGGCTTCGTCTAAAGATAAAAAATTCACGTACATACCCAAGGTCGGAAAAGAAGCGTTCCGCGCCGATGCGGATTATGTCCATATTACGATGAACAACACCATTTACGGCACGCGCTACCCCTACATACCGGACACGGGCGGCATACCCCTCGCCTGCGACTGGTCTTCCGGCATCCTGTCGGAAGAGGTGGACGTGACGAAATTCGGGCTGCTGTACGCGGGCGCGCAGAAGAACATCGCGCCGGCGGGGCTGACCCTCGTGATCCTCCGCAGGGATCTCATCGGCTTCGCGCCGGAAGGGACGCCGCTTTACTTAGATTACAAAACCCACGCGGAAAGCAGCTCCATGTACAATACGCCGCCGGCGTTCAACATTTACGTGGCGGGGGAGGTGTTCAAGCACATCAAGGCGCGGGGCGGGGTGGCAGCGGCGGAAAAATCGAACCGGGAAAAGGCGGGCAAACTGTACGCGTACATCGACCAGAGCCGCCTGTATAAGGCGCCGGCGGAGGCGGGGGACCGCTCCTTGATGAACGCGGTGTTTGTGACGGGCGACGCGGAGACGGACAAACGCTTTGTCGCCGGGGCGCGGGAAGAAGGGCTTCTGGACCTGAACGGGCACCGTTCCGTCGGCGGCATGCGCGCCAGCATCTACAACGCCATGCCGCCGGAGGGCGTGGACGCATTGATCGCATTTATGGAAAAATTCGAAAAAAAGGAAAAACTTCTATGAAATACTTAATTCTGGTGCCTGACGGCTGCGCGGACCGCCCCATCCCCGCCCTCGGCGGCAGAACGCCGCTGGAGGCGGCAGGGCTGGAAAACATAAATGCCCTGGCCAAGGTCAGCGAAACCGGGACGGTGAAGACGATCCCGGACGGGATCGCGCCCGGAAGCGACGCCGCCAACCTGTCCGTCATGGGCTTCGACCCTGCGGTCTACCTGACCGGCCGTTCCCCCTTGGAGGCGGTGAGCATGGGCATAAAAATGTCGGATACGGACGTGGCGTTCCGGACAAACTTGGTCACGCTCGACGGTGACGGGGATTACGCGGACCTGATCATCCGGGACCACAGCTCCGGCGATATTTCAAGCGAAGAGGCGAGGATCCTCATGGAAACGGTGGAAGAAAAACTGGGCGGGGGCGCAATCCGCTTCTATCCCGGCGTCAGCTACCGCCACGCGATGATCGTGGAGAACGGGCGGGACGACTACGTACTGACGCCGCCCCACGACGTGCTTACGCAGCGGGCGGGGGACCATCTGCCGCGCGGGGAGGGCGCGGACGAGATCGAAGCGCTGATGCGGAAAAGCCATGAAATCCTGAAAGACCACCCGGTAAACACGGAGCGCGTCCGGAAGGGGCTGCGACCCGCAAATTCCATCTGGATATGGGGGCAGGGGAAAAAACCGCGCCTGTCTTCTTTTTACGAAAAATACGGCATACGCGGCGCCGTCATTTCCGCCGTGGACCTGATCAAGGGGATCGGCCTTTGCGCCGGCTTGGACGTGCGCGACATCCCCGGCGCGACCGGCACGCTGCGCACAAATTTCACGGGGAAAGCGGAAGGCGCGGTCGCGGAATTCAAAAATGGCAAGGATTTTGTGTATATCCACGTGGAGGCGCCGGACGAGTGCGGCCACCAGGGGGATCTGGAAGGCAAGATAGAGTCCATGCGCCGCATCGACGCGGAGGTGTTTAAACCCGTACATGACTATCTGAAAGCCTGCGGGGAGCCGTACCGCATTCTCGTGGTGCCGGACCACAGGACGCCCATGGAAATGCGCACCCATTCCGCGGAACCGGTGCCTTTCGTGCTTTTCGACAGCGAGAACCCGCTGCCGGAGGACGCGGGGAAAGCCTTTTCTGAGCAAGCCGGGCAAAAAGGCACGTATTATGACAGCGGACACGCGTTGGCGGACCGTTTTTTCGGCGGCGGCGCAAGTTGTGAGGCGCAGGGAGGAAAACGCTGATGCGGGGCGGGACCGCGCGCCGGGCGTTCACCCTCCTGATCTTGACGGCGATCTTGCTGGCGCCGGGCGCTTCCCCGGTTTTTGCGCTGAAAGCCATGCCGGAGGTGACGGCGGACGCGGCGGGTCTCATCGACGCGAAACCGGGGACGGTTGTATAC
>JAITOE010000207.1 GCA_031290135.1 Eubacteriales Family XIII. Incertae Sedis bacterium | reverse complement strand
GCATTACAGGGCGAGAACAAGCCTTATTTTGAGCGCATGCTGGTGGAACGCATGCGAAAAATCCTGCGCAGGTACGAAAATGTGGAGGTGAGGCGCAACGGGGGGCTTGTTTTTGTCCGTGCGGACCGCATGCACCCGCAGGCGGAGATGCTGAAAGAAATATCCAAGGTGTTCGGCGTCGCGTCCATCAGCCCTGCCCTTGAAACGGAGCCGGACCTGGATGCCGTCTGCGGGACGGCTGCGGCTTTCATGCTGGAAAAGGAGGAAAAAGACGGGATAAAAACTTTCAAGGTGGAGGCCAAGCGGGCGGACAAGAGTTTCCCCGTCCAGTCACCGGATATCGCGCGCAGGGTCGGCGCGGACATCTTGAAGGCTTGCGGGACGCTGAAAGTCGATGTACATGAGCCGGACTGCCGGCTTTTCGTGGACATGCGCAAGGACGCCGCCTACATTTATGAACGGAAAATCGCCGCGTTCGGCGGACTGCCCCTCGGAACCAACGGGAAAGGGCTGGTGTTGCTTTCCGGCGGGATAGACAGCCCCGTGTCGGCTTTTATGATGGCCCGGAGAGGGATGCGCGTGGAGGCCGTTCATTTTCATTCTTACCCCTACACCAGCAAACGTGCGCAGGAAAAAGTAGAGACGCTGGCAGGTCTTATCGCTGTCTACTGCGGCCGTTTCGACCTGCATGTAATCAATCTTTTGCCGATCCAGGAACAGCTGGCGGAAAAATGCCCGGAGGAGGAGATGACCATCCTTGTCCGGAGGTTCATGATGCGGATCGGGGAACGGATCGCGGCGGACGCGGGCTGCGGGGCGCTGATCACGGGCGAAAACCTCGGACAGGTGGCAAGCCAGACGGCGGAAGCCCTCGCCGTGACAGACGCGTCGGTGGGGATGCTGGTGCTGCGTCCCCTGATCGCGATGGACAAGGTGGAAATCATAGAAAAAGCACGGGAAATCGGCACGTATGAGACGTCCATCCTCCCCTATGAGGATTGCTGCACGGTGTTTTTGCCGAAACATCCGGTCACAAAGCCCAAACTGAAAAACATCCTGCTGTCGGAAGGGAGAGTGGACGCGGAGGCGCTCATAGAAGCGGCCCTGGCCTCGCAGGAGCTTATTACGGTCCACCCGCTGCTGCTGTGAAGGTCGGCTATTATGAAACTTAGGCATGTCCGGCATCGCTGCGGGACGGGGATTGGTCAGCGGCTTGCCCCGTTCCACCTCCGGTGGTCGCGGTTCCATTCCGGATAGGAGAGGATTGACGGCGCCGGGAGATCGATCCCGAACACGGCGACAATTACGCCTTCCCCGTCGTATATGGGGGCGTAGGCAGACCAGCACGGATCCCTCGGTTCGTAATCCCAGGCGGATAATTCCGCGGCGGCTTTCCCTTCCCAGGCATCCAGAAGGGCGGCGGCTTCGTGGCTGTCGGCGAGCGTGCCGTCTTCATTCTTCGTGGAAAACAGGGTGACTAAAAATTCGCCCTCGTTCCTGTCGTCCGGGCTGAGGATATAAATGCTGCGGGCGCGGGTTTGCTGCCGCATGATATCGAGCATGGCCTGCCGCTTCTTGTACTGCGCCGGATCCGCTTCTTTGCCCGCCGCAATCATCTCTTTATACCCGTTCGCCCATGTTCCGTTGAAATTCACCGCGCCTTCCTTTGCGTAGCGCAGCGCCGCCTCCTGGATTTTTTCCACGGCGGGCGGCATGACGGCATTCCCGTCGGCGTCGTATTCCGTTTTGCTGCGGTCGCAGGCCGCAAGCCCGGCGGCTGCGCAGGCCAGTGCCAGGATGAACGCAAAGCGTCTGAAAGTTTTCGGCATTTCCGCACCTCTTCCATAATCCAAAAACGGTGTGTTAGGATTATTGTATCATAGGATGCAGGCCGGGGCAAGCGAAAGCGCGAAGCACGGGACGCATGACAAAAGGGCAGGACAAAAGCAGGACAAAATGGCAGGACAAAAGCAGACAAAAGGGGACGGTTCATTTGTCTTAGTTCGGTAAGCATGTATCGGCATGAGACAAACAGGACAAAAGAGGGATTTTGTCAAGGTAGTAATTTCAAAAAGTTAACATTTCGTGAAGCGAGTCATAAACCGGCTCCAGCCAGTCGAAAGCCGCTTTAATCAGCCAGTTTGACATTGTTTGCCGCGACAATTCTATGCCGAGCCGCGACCATTCCTGCTCCTGCCGGTAAAGCGGAACCGCCATTACGAACTTTTGCGACGCAATGTGCGCGACCGCTTCCGGCGACGCGAACCCGCCTTTGATTACGGGGTTTGACACGGCGGCTTTGATAATTGGTGCGCCGCATTCGTCGCGTTCGCAATGACGGCAGCCGTAGACCTTGCGGACGTGTTCGACGATAACCGCTTTCGCCGGGATCAGCTTGAGTTCGCGGCGGAGCGTTTCCCGCCCGATGACGTGCAAATAGCCCTCGCACTCGGGGCAGATCTGCTCATCGGCGGGAATATCATGCTCAACGACCTCAACGGGCAGATTGTCCGGCAAATTATTCTGATTCACCATATTTTTGCGTTTGCGGAAATGCTTCTCGACCTCAACCAGTTCCGGCTCCGGGACAAGAATATCCGAGGCGGTTTCCGGTTCGTTGAACAGGTTCATCTGCTCGTATTCTGAGCCCTCGCTTTTCTCGCTCGACGCGCCGAAACGGCGACGCTGCGCAAGCCGGAACTGCTCCATAAGCCAGTTTACTTTGGCGGTAAGCTCCGCGACGTCGCCCTCTAACCGCTTGTTTTTGGCGGCGACTGCGATTAACTCGTCGTATTCTGTTTTGGAAATCGTGACGGTTAATGTATCATTTTTCATGAATCAATTGTATCACAAAATCCGCTTGATTTCAACGTTTTCCGATGTTTTTCTTTGCTTTTTTATGAACCTTTTTTATGAACAGCAGCCGGTCAAACTCCGCTTTCGCGACCTCAATCGTCCTCCCTAAATTTTCACCCGGCCAGGTAAACGTGCCGCAGACTTTTACGTATTTTGACAACTCGAAAATCGGCTCTTTCCATGCGATAACGGTGACTGTATTGCGGCATTTGCTGCAGAAAGCATAGCTTATCCCGCTCATCGGGTTCTCTTTCAGCCCCTCGGCTATGACCGCCGCAAGTTTGCCCGCGCTCTGGCCGTGCAATACCCCGCACACAAGGCGGACGGGCAAATCCCCTAATGTTTCTTCGCCCGCTGCCATGTCCTCCCTCAACGCGCAGAGCCATTCGTCGGCGTTTTCAGCCTCATTAAACCGCGCTTTGGACGGCCTGACCGCCGGGCGTTTTATTTGCGGCAGCGCCTCCGGCTCCGCGCGTATTCTGCCTTCGCCAAAATCATGTATCCAGCTGTATACGGTGCCTGCCGGAACCCCGAAGCGCCGTGCAATCGCAGCGCCGCCATAACCGCTCCAGTGCATTTCCATTGCGGCTTCAAAAACTTCCGGCTTATGCTGCCATAATTTTGCTTGGACGTCGGGCTTTTTTAACCGCAGCCTGAATTTGTTGCTGCATGTCGCCGAACAGTATTTACGCTTATACATCTGCGGCGATTCCGGCAGATCCGCTCCGCAGTACACGCATTTTTTGTTTATTTGCATTGCAGTACCTCCCGCTTACATTTTACCGCAAGGGCGGGCGCGCGGGTAGGTACCTCTGTATTTGACGCTTACAA
>JAITOE010000125.1 GCA_031290135.1 Eubacteriales Family XIII. Incertae Sedis bacterium | reverse complement strand
GAATCCGAGAACCGCTACCAGAAGAACCGCAATGACGATATTCAGCAGACGCTTGTGTCCGAGCGTTCGGGCGCAAAGGACAAGGAGTGGGAGCATTACCGGCAGATCCGCGCCTTGCAGGAGCGTCTGCGGAAAAATGAAGCCCTCGTGGGGCAAATCCCGCCCGAAGTCTTGGAGCAAATCAAATCCAAGAAAGAAAGAGGTAAAACCCGATGAAAGAAACAATCAAGAACATCCCCATTGCGGATTTATATCCGTTTCCCGATAATCCCTTTTCCGTCCGCGAGGACACGGAACTGTCGGACAGCATACGCGATTATGGCGTGATTTCGCCGCTTGTGGTACGTTCTCGCGCCGAGGGCGGCTATGAGATTATCAGCGGACACAGGCGCAGGGCGGCTTGTGAGGCGGCGAGGATTGAGGCCGTTCCCGCCTTTGTGCGCGAACTGGACGATACCGCCGCCGTGATTGCCCTTGTGGATTCAAACCTGCACCGCGAACACGTCTTGCCGAGCGAAAAGGCACACGCCTACAAACTGAAACTGGACGCAATAAAACATCAGGGCGTTGCTTGTGGACAGTCCGTCCACAAGTCGCGCGATGAGATTGCGGACAGCGAAAGCGGGCGGCAGGTGCAACGGTATATCCGGCTTTGTGAGTTGATGCCGCCGATTCTCTCAATGGTGGACGAGGGCAAAATCGCCTTTTCCCCCGCCGTTGAACTGTCCTACCTGCCGAAAAAGGAACAGGAAAACCTGCTTGAAACAATGGAATCCGAGGACAGGACGCCGAGCCACGCACAGGCAATCCGTATGCGGAAACTCTCTGCGGACGGTCAGCTTGATATGGACAGGATTTTCCGGATTATGACTGAGGATAAGCCCAATCAGAAAGAGCAAATCAAGCTGAAAGCCGAGAGCATACAGCAGTTTTTCCCGAAAGGCTATTCGCCCCGCCAAATGCAGGAAACCATCATGCGTCTGCTTGCCGAATGGCAGTTGAAGCGCGAGAAAGCCGCCCGCAACCGCGATTCCCGCTGATTTATTTTTCGGCGGGTGATTTTATTGAGAAGGGATAGAACTTTCCGGGGTGAAGTAGATGGGCAAATATTGTAACATCAGGACAATCGGCATAACCGTCGCGGTGCTTTTGGCACTGTGCCTGTTTTTATCCAAGACAATATACACCTTCAATATGCCGCAGGTCACGGCGACGATTCCTTTCAGCGGAAAACTGTCGAAAACCGAAACGGCGAACGGCCTTGCGGACTGGGCGGAAAAAGAAAGCGTGCGGACGAGGCTCGCGGGAAAAGTCGAGGAAATATACGTCAGGGACGGCGACCTTGTTTCAAGCGGGCAGCCGCTTTTCCGCCTGTCCTTTGACGATGACGACACCTTGGAAAGAATCAGCCAGTTAAACATAAGCAGGGAAAAACTGGAGCTTGACATGGAAAACATAAACATGAAAACGGACAAGGCGAACGCCGACATGGAGGCGTTGGGCGCCGAACGGGAACGCGAGCTTAAAAAGGCGCAGGACAACTATGACCGCATGCGCAGCCTGTACCAAGCCGGCGCGGCGGCGCAGGCCGATTTTGAAACGGCTGAATATACGCTGAAAACCACGGCGGACAAATACGACAAACAGTTCGCCGACCTGAAAAACACCCTGCTCACCTACGGGCAGGACATGAAAGGCAAGCAGCTGGATCTTCAAAACGCGGACGCGCAGCTCGCTCCTTACCGGGAGCTTCTGTCGGCAGACGGCGTCGTCAAAGCAGAAAGCGCGGGCATCGTCGGAGAAATAAGCATCAGCAGGGGCGAATATGTGACGGCCGCCCAAGAAACGATGACGATAGGCGTCAGCGAAAACTTCATCGTTGAATGCACGATTCCGCTTGAAAACAGTTTTGTCGCGGTCGGCGACGAATGCAGGCTGACAAATTCGGCACATTCCTTTAAAGGAAGCGTGGAAAAACTGGCGGCGGCTGACAAAACAAAGACAGTCAGCATTTCCGTCGCCGGGGACGGCATCGCGCCGGACGAAAGCTTTTCCGTAACGTTCTCAAAAGAGGGCGAACAGAGCCAGAAGCTCGTGGCGAACGGTGCGGTCCAGCAGGACGGCACGGGATATTTCCTGTACAAAATCGTCCGCAGGAAAGGAACGCTCGGCAATGAATACACGACCGAAAAATTGCCGATATACATCGGTGACTCCGACAACGAGAACACGGTCATATTGAACGACATAGGCTTCTTTGAACCGGTGGTTTTGTCAAGCAGCAAGACATTCGGCGAAGGCGACACGATCCTGCTTAAAAACAGCGGTGATTTCTTTGAAAAAGAGTAGGCGGGCAGGGTTTCGGGAGCTTGCAGCGGGCGTGGTCATCTGCGCGGCGGCATTGGCTGCCCTGTTCGCCATAGGCTTGTCCGCAAAGGGCAACGACGGCCTGTTTTTTGCCTGCCCGCAAATGAACGAGGGCGTTTCCGTCTAAATGGCCGATGAGTCTGAGGCGAAACTGACATATGAAAAGATGGATTCCGCACAGTTAAAAACGACGGCGTACATCGACAGCGCGCTGATCGGGACAAACCATTTTTACGATGATGTCATGGGATATTCCATGACGACGGGGAGCTTTTTTACAAAGGCCGCCCAGGACGAAAAGCGGAAGGTGGCCGTATTAAACGAAACGCTGGCCTTTGACGCCTTCGGCAATTTTGACATAGCCGGCGGGCAAATCAGCCTGAACGGCGAAACGTACAGCGTCGTCGGGATCATCAAAGATGGCAGGGCGGACAACGCGCTTTATGTCCCGGCGGTCTTGAACGGCACGTCGGTTTCCAACGTCATGGAAGTCTTCGAAACAGAAGAGAAGACCATCGCGGACCTGAAAAGCATCGGAGTCAGGGAAGCATCCTTTTATATGGTAAATTTAGATGAATTTTCCAAAACAATCCGCGCCAAGTTTTGGTTCGGATTATGGATTTTACTGTTTTCGCTGGCGGGCCTGCTGTCCGTAAAAGCACTGCGCGCCATAGGGGAATCCTCCCGAAAAATCAAGTGCCTGTACCGCGACGCGTATTATAGGGAAATCATCAAAACAAGGGAAGCGGGAACCTTCGTCATGATGGCGGCGCTTGCTGTCATCGCGGTTTGCGCGTGCATGTACGCTTTCATGCAAATGGCGGCCATCTTGCTGGGTTGGAATGAATGTGCCGGGAGCTTGGACGGCGTGCCCGCGCTGCCATTTAACGGCAGAATCGAATGGCTGCGGAAACTTTCGCTTTATTCAAACATAGTGTTCGCCCTGTTTTTAGGAGGTGCCGGCATTGGCGTCATTGGAGCTTTCAAACATAAGCAAAATCTACGATAAGGCGGTCGTTGCGGTAAAGGATTTCAATTTACGTGTCGCCGACAAGGAATTCGTGGTTTTCGTAGGTCCGTCGGGCTGCGGGAAATCCACGACGCTTCGCATGATAGCGGGCCTGGAGGAAATCACGCGGGGGGAGCTTTTTATAGACGGGAAAAAAATGAACGAGGTGCCGCCCGCCGGCCGCGACATAGCGATGGTTTTCCAAAGCTATGCGCTGTATCCCCATATGACGGTTTATGACAATATCGCTTTTGGGCTGCATCTCCGGAAAATCCCAAAACCGGAAATACAGAGGAAAGTCATGGAAGTCAGCAAAACCCTGGAGCTTGAGGCGCTGCTGGAGCGCAAACCGAAAGCGCTTTCCGGGGGGCAGAAGCAGCGCGTCGCAATGGGGCGCGCCATCGTGCGCGAGCCGAAAGTTTTCCTGATGGACGAACCGCTTTCCAATTTAGATGCCAAGCTCCGTGTTCAAATGCGCACGGAGATCGCAAAGCTCCACAGGCGCCTGCAGACGACGTTTGTATACGTCACCCATGACCAGACGGAGGCGATGACCCTCGGCGACAGAATCGTGGTCATGCAGGACGGCGCGATCATGCAGGCGGACACGCCTGAAAATCTGTATGACAGGCCGGCGAACCTGTTCGTCGCGGGGTTTATCGGAACGCCGGCGATGCGTTTCGTGGACGTGGAAATCCAGGGCGGGCTGGTAAAATGGGGCGGCTGCGAAATGGCCGTACCCCGTTTGGACATGGGCAAAACGGCCGCCGTGCTGGGCGTGCGCAGCGAAAATGTGCATATCGGGCCGGGCCCCGGCGCAAATTACGCCGCCGTGGACAACATAGAAACCCAGGGCGCGGATTCTTTCGTAAGCCTTTCCTGCGGCGGGCAGAGCCTCCTTGCCCGGATGGAGAGCAGCAAAGCGAAAGGGCTGCCGGGGCAAGTACCCTTTTACATGGACGTTGACAAAATCCATTTGTTCGACAGGGAGAACGGGGGCAAGGGACTTAGGATATAAAAGCGCCGTCGGGGGACGAATAAAAAAAACAAAACGCGCCGCAAATTTTTTGATGGAACGTATTTACAAATATAGATTTATATGGTAATATAAAAATCGGGAGCTGTTTTTTTATAAAAACCCTTGACTCCCGCGCATATATGCTGTATTATCTATGTAGAACATACGTTCTAAAACGAAATGACGTGGAGGTTGAAAATGAGCATGGCTATCAATAAGGAAGAAAAAGAAAAAGCGTTAGAAGCCGCTTTGGCGCAGATCCAAAAACAATTCGGAAAAGGCGCAATCATGAAACTGGGGGACGAGGGCGCGAAACTGAACATCGCGGCAATCCCCACCGGATCGGTCAGCATTGACATGGCCACCGGGATCGGCGGGGTGCCGCGCGGCCGGATCGTGGAGATATTCGGGCCTGAATCCTCCGGGAAGACCACGCTGACGCTGCACATCATCGCTGAGGCGCAGAAGCTGGGCGGCAAGGCCGCATTCATCGACGCTGAACATGCCCTGGATCCGGAATACGCGCGGAACCTCGGCGTGGACGTGGACAACCTGCTGGTTTCACAGCCGGACACCGGGGAGCAGGCACTTGAAATTTGCGAAATGCTGGTGCGGAGCGGCGCCATTGACGTGGTGGTGGTGGATTCCGTGGCGGCGCTTGTCCCGAAAGCGGAGATACAGGGGGAAATGGGGGATTCGCACATGGGCCTTCAGGCCAGACTCATGTCCCAGGCGCTCCGGAAGCTGGCCGGATCCATCCACAAGTCGAACACCTGCGCAATATTTATCAACCAGCTGCGGGAAAAGATCGGCATCGTATACGGAAACCCGGAGGTCACTACGGGCGGAAGGGCCTTGAAGTTCTATGCCAGCATGCGCATTGACGTGCGGAAAGTGGAAAGCATCAAATCGGGAGACACGATGCTCGGCAACCGGACCAGGGCCAAGATCGTGAAAAACAAAGTGGCGCCGCCGTTCCGGCAAGCGGAATTTGACATCATGTACGGCACGGGCATTTCAAAAGAAGGGGATCTGTTGGATTCCGCGGTGATCACCAACGTCGTTGACAAGTCCGGCGCCTGGTACAGTTTTGAAGGTGACCGGATCGGGCAGGGGAGGGAGAACGTGAAGCTCTATTTCCGGCAGAACCCTGAAACCATGACGCGGATAGAAACCTTGGTAAAGGCGACGCTCCACAGCCCCGCCGCGTCCCCCGCCGCAGAAGAAAACGAAGGCGGCGGCACCGTCCTGTTGGACGGCCTCGTCGTGGACGAGGACGGCGTGATCGTCGAGTAAGACAAAAGGGGACGGTTCATTTGTCTTGATTCTGCGCGTATGTATTGACGTGCGGAAAGTGGAAAGCATCAAATCGGGCGGCACGATGCTCGATACCCCCATGCCTAAGGGCAGGGGAATGTGTGCCGTCCGTTCATGCCTATAGCGGCAGGCGGTCATGCTTAATACGCGGCCGCCTGCACGATTTTGGCAAACTGGTCCGCCACTTTGGAGAACACGTCTATCAGCGCGGGGTCGAAATGGGTGCCACTGCCGCCTTCGATGATGCGCCGCGACTCGTCCATGCTGAACGGTTTTTTATACGGCCGTTTTGAAATAAGCGCGTCGTACACGTCCACGATGGCCATCAGCCTGCCCTCCAAGGGGATGTCCGTGCCGCTGAAGCCCGCGGGATAACCCGTGCCGTCCCATTTCTCATGATGTCCGCCCGCAATCAGCCGGGCGTGCTTTAAAAACGTGTGTTCGGACGCGTTCCGCTCGATTTTCCGTATCGCCTCCACGCCTATGGACGCGTGTGTTTTCATAATCTCAAATTCTTCGGTCGTGAGACTGCCCGGCTTGTTCAGGATCGTGTCGCTTATGGCGATTTTACCGACGTCGTGAAGCTGCGCCGACGGAAGCAGATACTCCATGTCCCAGTCGGATATTTCATCGTAATAAACCCGTTCCTCCACCATTTTGTTGATCAATATCTCAAGGTATTTTTGCGTGCGGGCGATATGCCCCCCGGTGGCCTCGTCGCGGAACTCAACCAGATCCGCCACCGTGCTCATCACGGCGTTTTGCAGGTTCACGATCTGGGCGGTTTTCTCATGCACCATCTGCTCGAGGTTGGTGTTGAAATCCTTCAGCAGCTTTTTCTGCGCTTCGGAAAAAAGGTGGTTCTCGATCCGTTTCAGCAGAAGGGACGCGGAAAAAGGCTTCGTCACGTAATCGATGGCGCCTAAGCTCAGCCCTTTCAGCTCACTGCCTTCATCGGTCATGGACGTAAGAAATATAACCGGGATTTCAGCCCATTTCGGGTTGTTTTTCAGTATTTTGATGGCATCGTAGCCGTTCATGTCAGGCATTTCAATGTCCAACAGGATCATGTTCGGCAGAATGTTTTCAAGCAGGTCAAACATGATTTCTGCCGACGGCGTGGGGTAGACTTTATAATGCGTTTTCAGTATTTCCTTGCCCATCGTCAGGTTTGTGACATTATCATCCACGAGCAGAATGATGTTCCGTGTTGTATCATCCATCGTTCTCATCTCCGTTTCTTTATTGTTACTGTTCAGTCTTGTCCAGCCGGGGGGCGGGCGTCACCCAGAGGCGGGATTGCGGGCATACCAGCGGAGTGTGCGCAGCGAATGTAGCGCCCGCACACGGTGAACTCTCATCCGGCTAAAGCCGGAGAGTTCTCGAGTGGCACCTGCCAGCCATTTGCTACGCAAATGGGGCTAGGTGCACAAGCGTCAGCGACCCGACCGGCGGATTATGCCCGCCCCTCGGCGGCGATCCTATATACCCAAGATTCATAACAGCAACCTTTTATCTGCCGGACAGGCGTTCGTGAATCTGTTTGAAGCCCATGAGGCCGATCTGTTCTTTCAGCCAGGCGATCAATTCCGGCTGCGATTCATATTCGTAGCGTTCCAGTTCCTCCATCGCATTGTCAACGCCGTCTATGTCATATTCCGCGCAGGCTTGCGACAGGGCGTTCAGCGTTTCCTTATCCGGTTCGGGTTTCAGGGGTTTTGCTTCTTCCGGATTCGTCTTTTTTAACATCGCCGTCAAATCCGCGATTAATTTTTTGACGGTTTCGATAAACGCCGCGTGGTTCGTTACGACATAGGTGAAATCACCGGCTTTCGCCGCGTGTTCCAGCGCTTCGGCCTTGGTTCCGGCCGGTTCCGCTCCGATGCTGAAACTGCTGCTTTTTATGCCGTGTACCGTGATCGCGTAATCCAGCAGGGTTTCGGGCCGGGGCTTGCTGATTCTATCGAGCAGCGGAGGCGTGTTTTTTATATAGGAATTTAAAACGTCATGGTAAATTTCATCGCTTCCGCCAAACCGGTCCAGTCCGCTCTTGAAGTTAAACCCGTCGATTGCGTTCTCGAAGATTTTGCGCCGGTCTATCCCGCTGCGCCGGTTCTGGATCTTCCGCCTGCCTTCCCCGCGCCGACGCTCGGCGTGGTCCGCCGCCGCGTTCTGGTTCACAGCGAAAATTCTTTCTTTTTCCTTGTCGCGCACCCAGCGGTTAACCACGACGTTGAGCCGCAGGATGTCGATGGGCTTTGAGAGGAAATCCTGAAAGCCCTTTTCGATGAACATGCGTTCGTTTCCGACGAGGGCGTTGGCTGTAAGCGCGATGATGGGCACGGTTTTCGCGTATTCAGTGCCGATTTCATCCCGTATCACGCGGAGCGCCTCTATGCCGTCCATGCCCGGCATCATATGATCCATGAACACGGCGTTGTATTGAACCGTCCCGGACCGTATCAGTTCGATGGCTTCCAGCCCGCCGGCAACGCAGTCAACCGTCATGCCGTAAGGCCGGAGCATCCCTTTGGCGACGTCTAAGTTCGTCGCCACGTCGTCCACGACCAAAACGTTGGCATAGGGGATGTAAGCGCGCACGATCTGGGAACTCCTGTCGCGTTTGTGGTCCGCATAGCAGAAATTTTTAAGGTTTTCCGTCACGCCGGAGCCGATGGGGGTAACGTCCAAAACCTTCTGGCGCACGCGCGCCGTGAAAACGCTCCCTTGCCCGTATTCGCTCGTCACGGTAATTTCACCGTCCATCATCTCCACCAGCTTCTGCGTAATGGACAGGCCAAGCCCTGTTCCCTCCACGGAACGGTTGCTTTTCACGTCCACCTGGTTATAATCCGAAAACAGTTTCTGGATGTCGTTCTGGCGTATGCCGATGCCCGTGTCCCGCACGCTGGAAACCAGCCAGATGTCGTCGCCGTCTTTTTCGAAGGAAATCCTCCATTCAACCTCGCCTTCCTTCGTATACTTGAACGCGTTGGAAAGGAGGTTGTTGAAGATCTGCTTGAGCCTGAGTTCGTCGCCGAACAGGCGGCTGGGCAGGTTTTCATCGACATTCAGTTCAAAGTTTATCAGCTTCGAGCCTTTGCGCATGATGTTGAGCGTGATGGTGTCGTTAATGACGCTCGGCATGTCGTACTCCGCGGGGATCAGCGAAAATTTCCCGGATTCTATTTTCGATATGTCCAAAATATCGTTCACAAGGC
>JAITOE010000118.1 GCA_031290135.1 Eubacteriales Family XIII. Incertae Sedis bacterium | reverse complement strand
CGATCCGTCACGCCGCAACGCTTCAAGAACCTTTGCCTGCGCCGCGTTTATGGGGACATTTATCAGGACATTTATGGGGACATTTATCGGGACATCGGAATTTAACCGAGCGAGATACGCCTCGTCGACATTTAGTGTCAGCATAAAGAGAACACCAAGTTCGTCCGCCAGACCGATATTCCGAACGTCCGTTCAAAAGAATATTTTAAAGACGACGCCCGTTTCGGTGTTTCGCAGGTCAAACTTGATGCGAAGCCGGTCTAAGTTCCTCTTGACGATGTACAGGCCCAGCCCGTTCCCGCTGGCGCTTTTGTCGCGGCTTGCCGAAAGCGTGTAAAACGGCTCGAAAAGATTGTCAAACGGTATGCTTTCGCAATCGTTTTTAACGAAAAGAGTGCGGTTCGCAAAGGAAATTTCAACGTTGCCCGTCGTATGGCGCACGGCGTTGGAAATGACGTTGGAAATCGCGTTTTTTAACATTCCCCTGTCGGCATTGCAGGCAAATTCGAAGCCGTTGCACGTCAATCCGGGATAATCGCTTAAAATTTCGTCTAAAAGCGCGCGCAAATCTATTTTTTCTTTCCTGATTTTGCGGTTGTCCGACTGTGTGGCGTTCAGTACGTCGTGCGTGAGGGCGGAAAGCCGTCCGATGATATGTTTTGCCTCGCGCAGATACACATCGCGGTCTTTATATACCCCCACGTTGTCGATCATCCCGTCTACGATGCCCGAAAGCGCGGCGACGGGCGTTTTGAGCTCATGGTGGCTGGCCCGCATGAAATCGACCTTGTTTTGCGCGTTCTCTTCCGCTTTTTTAAGGTAGAAATGCGCCAGTATCACGCCGAATAATATGTCTATAATCAGCAGAAATGGAAATAAAATCAATATGACGTGTTTCGCCTCGTTGATGGGCTGGAACGTGCTGGAAATGGTTATTTTGTCTATGAGATCCCCTCGTATGCTTTTTTCCACGAGCAACGTGCTGTCTGACCGTTCAAAATAGAGGGCGCGCATATTGCTGGTTTGGCCGCGCACAAGTCCGGCTTCGTCCGGGATGCTCTGGCCGCGCACAGGTCCGGCTTCATCCGGGACGCTTTGACTGCGCAAAGACCAGGCTTCGTCCGGGATGCTCTGGCCGTTGCCGGCTTCGGCTTTCTCCAGGATGGCCTGCCCGCGCACATCGGGGTCGGCTCTGCTTGTGACGATTATGCTTCTCGTTCCGCTGCTTGCGCTGATTTGCACGGTCCCGCCGCCGGCGATGAAAATGGACGAAAGCTCGTTTATGACTTCGCCGTCTTTGTCGTAGCTGATGATGATCGCGTTATTCGCACTTGAAAAATCCTCTATTAAAGTTTTGCAGTACGCGCTGTCTTGGCTGACGGCGAGCTTTTGCGCCAGTTTTTCGATATTGCTGCTCATCGCCGCATTTTTGCTGTACAGATACAGCGGAGGCAGCGCGAAGTAAATCACGGCGCAGGAAAACAGCATGATCGCCGTGATCAGCATCGCTATCAAGGCCACCGTCTTTCCCTTGCCCTTACGCATCGGCGTCACCTTTGTAGCCCACGCCCTTGACGGTTTTGATAATGTCCGACTTCAATTTTTTGCGTAAATTCTTGATGTGCGCGTCAACGATCCTGTCATCGCCGAAATAATCATAGCCCCAGACGAGGTCAAGGAGTTTTTGGCGCGAAAACACGATTTGCCTGTGCTCCATGAAAGTTTTCAGAAGTTCAAACTCTTTGAGGGTGAGCTTTATGCTTTCGCCGCGGTCTGAAACGGCGTAACGCGCCAGGTCCATTTCCACGCCGCCCAGCTGCAGCGCCGCGCTTGTCATGCCCGGACGCCGCAAAAGGGCCTGCACCCGCTTCACCAAGATTTTGGGCGAAAAGGGCTTCGTTATGTAGTCATGGGCCAGGTATTCAAAGCTCGCCAGCTGCGTGTCCTCGTCGTTCAGGGCGGTCAGCATCACGACGGGAGTCTGGGCGTGGGTTTCCGATTTGCGGACGAGCTGCAGAAGCTCCAGGCCCGTAACCCGCGGAAGCATGATGTCAAACACAAATAAATCCGCCGGACTGCCGCCTTCGATGAATTCTTTCGCTTTCCCGCCGTCGGCAAAGGAAGCGACCTCAAATCCGCTGTCCCTGAGATATTCGCACACGACTTGGTTTATATGGACGTCGTCCTCGACTACAATGATCATCATTCATCACCCCGCTGTGGCAGCGTTATTCTGTAGGCCCAACGGGTCTACATCCGGAGTGCCGGGTGGGCTAAAGCCCGCACGGGCCGTTCCTTTTCACCTCATTGTGGCACAAAACGATGTTTCTGTCCATGAATTTTGTGTGAAAGTTTGTTTGATGCAGTTTGTTTGAAAGGCAGCGGTGGCTTGCAGCGGGCGAAAAAATCAATTCGTCCGTAATTTCTTCTTGACAAACTTAGATTACTAATGTAGAATAAGCACATATCAGTAAACGGAGGTGTTGCCCATGGCAATCAAACAAATATCAGACGCGGAACTTGCGGTCATGCGGCTGCTGTGGCAGGAAAGCCCGCTGACGCTCGCCCAAATCCGCGGGGAACTGCTGAAAACGACCGCGTGGAACCATTCGACCATAAAGACGCTCGTGTTCCGGCTTCGTGACAAGGGCGTCATTGAACCGCTCGACAAGTACGGCGCGGGGCAGTATGTGCCGCTCGTCACGGAGGACGAATATGTCCTCGCGGCGGAAAAGGCGGTGCTTGACAAGTTTGGCAGCGCGAAAAAGCTCGCGATGGCGATGGTGCGCAACGGGCATTTGACCGACGCGGACATCGAGGAACTGCGCGACTATTTCAGATTGGAGGGTGAGCGGAATGGCTGAACTGTTGAAAACCGTCGTCACCATGACGATTGCGGGCAGCGTCCTTGCCGCCGCCCTGTTCGCGCTGAAGCCGCTTATCAAGAACCGGCTCCCAAAAGCGGCACAGTATTATCTGTGGCTCGTGGTTATTGTTGCGCTCCTGGCGCCGTTTTCGCGGTTCGTTGCCCTGCCTGTAGATTCTCCCGTTAAAATCGCGGATGCCGTGGACTATTACTTGGCGACGAACGGAGAGGTGTACGAGCGCGTGAAGCCCTACGAGGCCGTGGATGCCGATGGCTATGTTGGAATACCCGAAGAATATCAAGCGACCGTCGATTCGCTTATGCGGCCTGTGTGGGCGCAGGAATTGCTGGACTGGTGCCGTTTGCTATATATACTTGGCGCGGCACTCTGTTTCGGCTATTTCGTACTGACTTATATATGGTTTTACGCCAGGCTCAAACGACGCAACGTTCCGGCCGACGTCAAGTGCGCCGTCCCTGTCTACCGCAACGCGCTCGCCGATACGCCGATGCTGCTCGGCTTGTTTCGCCCTGCCATCATTCTGCCAGACCGCGAATATACCGAAGCGCAGCTTCAAGCCGTCCTTGCCCACGAGCTGGCCCACCTGCGCCGGAAAGACATGCTCGTGCGCTGGGCTGCGGCCCTGGCCTGCTCCGTGCATTGGTTCAACCCGCTTGTGTGGCTCGTTCGCCGCGAAATTGACCGCGCCTGCGAATTGGCCTGCGACGAGGCGGTTGTCAGCGGTTTGGACACGGACGGCAAGCGGACATACGGCGAGACGCTCCTTGCGATTGCCGCGAAGCCAGCGTTCGGCAGGGCCGTCAGGCTTGCGATGTGCGAGGAAAAGCGCGACCTCAAGGAGCGGCTGGGCGCGATTCGGAACGGCAGGAAGCGCGGCATGTTTGCGGTTATCGCGTCGGCGACGCTGCTCATAGCGCTGGCGGCTTGCGCCGTTGGACTCGGCGCGGGGAACAGTGCAAATAACAATCTCATCGAAATGGAAGCTATTGAAACAAAACACCTTGCCCATAGCGACGACCCGCAGCTTCTCGATACCGAATATTACACCTTGCAGGTCAAATGGGGCGACATCATTTATTCCTCATATTCGGAAAACCCGGACGACGGCGAGGTAAGCAGCAAACTGCTCGGCAAGCATATTGGATATGCTTGGGACAGCGAACATCGCTATAAATACAAGATATTCGAATATAAAGGATACGCGCCGGAAGAGTACATCGTAGTGTATTATGACATAATTATGAGTAGCTATATGCTGTACAGGGCGGACGGCGGTCCGCATCCGGAGGCGTTCGAATATGAACGCGTCATCCCTGATGATATTTGGATTGAAGCTGAGGACAGCTCAACGCCCGATTCCATCCTAACACGTTGGCTGACGGCGTATCTGAACCGCATAAAATCGCTTCCCCAGGACCACGAACAAGCGTTTGAAGATTTTAAAATCACGGGCGTTGAAACGGCGGATGTGAAAGGCGACTGGCTGTTAGGCGGTGTGACTTTTGACATAAAACCCTACGGCGACCCGGCGGCTTCGCCGTGGAACAGCGGAAACGGCGACATCGGTGCGGATGATAAGTCAGGCTGGATTGTCGGGAAGTATCAGGAAATCGTGCTTTTGCACGATACCAGTGACGATACATGGCACTGTAAGGGTTACGGCACGGGCGGTTATGATTTGAACGAATATGTTGACATGCCGCTCGGTGTAACGCTGGCCGACGCCGCGATGTACAGGCGCGCCGCGCTTGACGCGATAACGGGAACCTTCGTGTTCGATGAAAGCGGCGTGAATTTTTCCGTCCCGTCCGGACTGGTTCCGAAGCCTGTAAAGCTTGCGGTTGAAGTGGGCGATGCGGACGAAGCTGCCGGCGACGCTGGCTTTATGGTGCTGACAGGGTGGTCTGTCGATGGCAACGAGATAAAAAGCGGCACAACTTACAGCGTCCCGCTCTGGAACCTCGGCGGCGCGGGCGCACATTTAGCCGTGATGTTTGAGGACGGCGAAACCATTTATTACAGCCCGCTTTACAGCGATTGGCTGGGGTTTATGGACGGGGCGCAAGTTGCAGAATAGAGATTGAACCGGTGACACGCACCCCCGGCGGACACTACCCTCCAGATGGCTTTTGTGTCTTTCCGACCTGACGCGCCCCGGTAACGAGAACCACGCCGAACATTTCTGACAGTTTTCGGATGGTTTCATCCGCATGGCGTTCATAAAACAAAACTGAATTTTTGGCTTTGGCGGGCGTTGTTTTTCATCTCATAATTGAAATCGCGAATTATGGCCGTGAAGGCACGGCTCCGGGCATAATAAAATCTTCGGCTTCAATGGGCGTATAAACCGCCCCGCCCGTTGCCGCGCTGTTGTTCCAAATAACGGCGGTGCTTATGTCAATTGTTTCGTCATCTGACAATTTGGCTGTAAACTGCAAGTCGAAGTTGCCTTCTTTGTCCGCGTTGTATTCGTCGTAATATGTCTGGTAATACGGCGAGCCGCTCTCTTTGGCTTCCTTGATGTAAAGCACGGTGTCCGGGTCTTTGTAATAATTCCGGTGGGTCATCGTGTAGAGAAATGTCGCAGTGAGCGTGCCGTCGCTGGTGTTTTCTTCATAATTGGTCATCGTGAACCGCAAAACCTCATAATAAGGCGAAAAGGCCTGCGTGAATTTATCGTCCATGTATTGCTTGACCAACGGCTGCCATTGCGCCCCGTCGCCGCCCGTTTCGATATCGTTTTCGCTTCCTGTAGGCGCGGATTCCCCGGATAAACGCGGCGGCTTTGCTGCCGTGTTTAAAATCCAGTCGCATATATCATTCGTCACGTCAACGGAAACAGGCGTAGACTGCGCATATTCGCGTGTTACCAGTTCGGAAAACGGCACGGTTTCGCCTTGGTACTCCCCCATGACGTGGTTAAGCGCCGGATATAGCTTGAACGCGGCGTCGGGGTGCGCCGACAGGCCGGCTTTCCACAGGTCAAAATCCTTTTCCGTGACCTGTCTGTCGCGCCCGCCCTGCAGCACAAGGACAGGTTTCCCGTCTTTCAGGTGCAATCCAAGCGTATCTATCCCCTCGAACGAGCGCAAATACCACGCGCCCATGCCGAAAACGGCGTTCTCCGCTTTCAGCGCGTCAGCGTCCGGCAATGCTGATAGCTGCGCGGCTTTCGTCAGTTCAGACCGCACAAAGGCGCGTATCTGTTCAGCGTCGTCAGTTTTGCCGTCTCCTTCGAGTTCGTCAGCGTACAATAAATTCTGCTCCGCGCTCAATTCATAGAGCTTCCGCGGCGTTCCCTCCATAACGATGTAGCCATCGCAGCCCGCCCCGCTCGCGTTGATCTCGGCAAGCAGGCCGCCACTCATGCTATGCCCCAGCACATAAACCTTTTCGAAGCGGTTTTTCAGCAGTTTGACGGCGGCAACGGCGTCATATATCGTTTCGTCGTAAACGGTCAGCTTCGCCATGGCCTCCGCGTCCCCGGCAATTTCAGCCCCGTAAGCCAGGGTGCGCTTGTCATAGCGCAAAACGGCGACATCTTTTCCCGCGAGCGCGTAGGCAATATCGCGGAACGGCTTGTTCGCGCCTATCGTTTCGTCCTTGTCCGCCGGTCCCGAACCGTGGACAAGCACGAGAGCGACTTTCGCGCCGCTCTCCGGCAGCGCAAGCAATCCGTCAAGCGGATAGCCGCTCCCCGCGTTCACGGTCACTTCTTCCTCGGTTACGCCGCCCGGCGTTTCCGTTGTTTCGGTCCTGCTGCACGACGTAAACGTGAACAGTAAAACCAAGGCTGGCACAATGGCAATAAGTCGTCTCATCATAACCGCTCCTTTGGATGGTAATTATAGACAAAGGGGAGAGACAAAAGGAGAGACAAAAGGGGACGGTTCATTTGTCCTGCCTGCCTTTCTGCACCCATCGTTTGGCAGTCTATTTGATCAAAGCTTTTATCTGCGCCGGTTTGCACCTCGCAATAATACATGTTAGATTCCCGTGCTGCCGGCGATCCGTTGTACTCTTGGCCATATCCACATATGCCATTATACCGATACATACTCGCAAATGGCAAGTACTTTTTCATGAATGCGAAAGGCAAAATTCATGGGCAAATTTTCTCGCCAAGCCAAGACAAATGAACCGTCCCCTTTTGTCCCCCCCTTTGTCCCCTTGTCCACCAAATTGGCTGCGTCCGGAGCGGCTACGCCTCAATGAGCCCCCGTATGACGGCGAACATGGACAGCACTGTGTGATTCCGGTTCCAGTTCCGGTTCACGTTGCGCGACATAACCCGCTTGCAGACCTCTTTTCCGTCGAATATGCAGCCGATATAGGCCAATCCGACGGGTTTCTCCGGTGTCCCGCCCTCCGGCCCTGCGATGCCCGTGACGGAAATGGCAATCCGGCTGCCGCTGCGTTTTTGCAGGCCCCGCGCCATGGCAAGGGCGGTTTCTTCGCTGACCGCGCCGTGCCGTTCCAGAATTTCAGCGGACACCCCCAGCTCTTCCGTTTTGGACGCGTTGCTGTAAGTCACGAAACCCCGCCCGAAAACCGTTGAAATCCCCGGAATCCCGGTAAGGCCGGCGGCAAACAGCCCGCCCGTGCAAGATTCGGCGCAGGAGATGCTGATGCCGGATTCGATGAGCTTTCTGCCTGCCACCGTCGCCAGATCCGTATCGTCTTCGCTGTAAATGAATTCCCCGACGCGCACTTTCACCTTGGCGAGCATCTCCGCGACGGCCTGTTCCGCCTCCGCGCGCGCAGGGCGTTTGGAGGCGATGCGAAGGCTGCACTCCCCCTCTTTCGCGTAGGTGGCAAGCGTTGGGTCCGTTTGTCCGTCTATCAGATCCTGAAGCACGGTTTCCAGCGCGGATTCGCCGATGCCGAATGTACGCAGCATTTTATAATACATTGCGCTTTCCGTCCTTGTTTCTAAATAAGGGCGCACGCCGGACACGAACATCGCGGTCATTTCCCTGGGCGGCCCCGGCAGGCAAATCGCCGTCCTGCCGCCGCTTTCCAAGGCAAAACCCGGCGCCGTCCCTTGCGCGTTCTCCAAAATGACCGCTTTGGAGGGCATGTACGCCTGTTTTTTGTTGTTCTCCGTCATGGGGCGTTTCATCTGCCTGAAAAAGCCCTCTATTTTTTCAAGGGACGGCGCATGCAGGACCAGCCGGTCGTCAAGGGCCTCCGTGACGATCTCCTTTGTCAGGTCGTCCTGCGTCGGACCCAGGCCGCCCGTGGTGATCACGAGGTCGCAGTCCTGGTAGGAAAGATCCAGCATCTGCCGGAAACGGGCGGGATTGTCCCCCACCGTGTGCCGGTACATGACGTCGATGCCCAAAAGCTGTAGCTGCTGCGAGAGGTAGACGGCGTTGGTGTCCGTGGTCTGCCCGAAGAGCAGTTCCGTTCCGACGCTGATGATCACTGCTTTCATGTTGCGCTCCTTTTGTGTGGTTTGTGTAGGATTATGAAGCTGTAGGTTATATTGATCGCCGCAGGACAGGCGAACCCTACGGTCGGTGCGGTTGTGTGATTATGAAACTTAGGTATGTCCCCCAGACGGACACTAACTACCCAGCTGGGGGGCGGGCGTAACCCGGAGGGCGGGATTGCGGGCATACAAGGCGCTCTGCGCCGCCCGCATAGGCGTCAGCCGCCCCGACCCGCAGGGTTGCGCCTGCCCCCCGGCGGCGATCCTATATACCTAAGATTCATAACAGTAACAAATAATAACTGAAGCTCACCGTGTGAACAACGCCCTGCCTTTGACAATGTATTCGATGCCGGAATAAAGGGTCAGCAGGACGGCGATCCAGAGCATGATCCGCGCGAACGGGATTCCGCTCAGGCTGAAAAGCCGGTTTTCCAGCAGGATTGCAAGGATCGCGAGCATTTGGAACACGGTTTTCAGCTTGCCGGAAAAGCCTGCGGCGATTACGACGCCCTCGCTGGCAGCGACTGACCGTAATCCTGTTATTGTAAACTCCCTTGCTAAAATCACGATGACCATCCAGGCGGGAATCTCCCCCAGCTCCACCAGACAGACCAAGGCGGACACGACCAGAAGCTTATCCGCCAATGGATCCATCAGTTTCCCGAAATTGCTGATCAAGTTGTATTTCCGCGCGATATGGCCGTCGAGCGCGTCCGTCGCCGCTGCCGCTGCAAAGATCACGGCTGAAATGACAGCGTGTCCCGTCATGAGGCAAACGATGAACACCGGGATCATCACAACCCGCAGCATGGTCAGTTGATTGGGAAGATTTTTATTTTTCATTGCGGCTCCATGCTTTTGATAAATTCCCCCGCCAGATCATAATCGAAGGCGTCGTTTATGCGGACCCGTACCAATTCCCCCGGTTTCAGATCCGCGCCGTCCGCGCTGAAAATGACGCCGTTGTCGATCTCCGGCGCGTCATAGCGCGTCCTGCCGGAAAAACTGCCGTCCGGCTCCCGTTCTTCCACCAGAACCTCCATCTCGCGCCCGATTTTCGCGCGGTTCAATTCCAGCGAAATGCCCTGTTGGAGCCGCAGCAGCCGGTCCCTGCGGCTGCGCTTCACGTCCGCCCGCACCTGTCCTTCCATCGCCGCCGCCGGAGTGTTTTCCTCACGGGAATAGGCAAAGGCGCCGAGGCGTTCAAAACGCGCCGAAGCGGCAAATTCCAGCAGTTCTTCAAAATCCGCCTTGGTTTCGCCGGGGAAGCCCGTAATCAGCGTCGTGCGGATGTGGATGTCCGGCATGGCTGCCCGGAGCCGTCCTATGGTGTGCAAGATGCCCGCCTTGTCTGAGCGCCGGCGCATGGCGGAAAGGATCCGGTCTGAGGCGTGCTGGAGGGGAAGATCGATATAATGGCAAATCTTTTCCTCTGCCGCCATGGTTTCGATCAGTTCCTCCGTGACGCGGTCTTCATAGCAGTACATGAGACGCAGCCAGCGGATGCCGTCCATGCCGCAAATCTGCCGCGCAAGACGTGGCAGGAGGTATTCTTTGTAGCGGTCGATGCCGTAAGCGGTCAGATCCTGCGCGATCAGGATGATTTCCTTTGCGCCGCGCGCCGCCAGGCCCTCACATTCTTCCAGAATATCCTCCATCCCCCGGCTGCGGAAGGGGCCGCGGATATCGGGTATGACGCAGTAGGTGCAGCGGTTGTCGCAGCCCTCGGCGATTTTCACGAAAGCGGTATAATCCGGGCCGAGCCGTTTCCTCGCCAGGGCCGCCGTCCCCGGCGCTTTCGCGTCCAGGCCGAGCCGCCTCCCCGCGCTGCCGGCCGTCCCCCGCACCTTCGCGTCCGTTCCCCCAAAGCCCGCGCCGCGCCGGGCGGCAGGCTCGCCCAAGATGACCGCGCCATCCAAGGTTCCCGCGCCGCCCGCCGAGGCCGCTGCCGCGAGGATTTCAGGCAGCCGGTCATACGCATCCACGCCGATAAAAA
>JAITOE010000225.1 GCA_031290135.1 Eubacteriales Family XIII. Incertae Sedis bacterium | reverse complement strand
AGGCTTCGCACCGGCCGCCTTTCACGTTAAAGCTGAAACGCCCCTTTTCATAGCCCCGCACCTTCGCCTCGGGCATGTTGGAAAAAAGATCCCGGATGGGCGTGAACAGGCCCGTATAGGTCGCCGGGTTTGAGCGCGGCGTCCTGCCGATGGGCGACTGGTCGATGTCGATGACCTTGTCTACGTGTTCGATTCCCGTGATTTTCTTATGTTTTCCCGCTTTTACCCGCGCGCGGTTCACGGCGCCGGCAAGCGCTTTGTAGAGGATTTCATTTACCAAGCTGCTTTTACCGGACCCGGAAACCCCGGTGACGCAGATGAATTTTCCGAGCGGGAAGCTTGCGTCCACGTTCTTCAGGTTGTTTTCGGAAGCGCCGATAACCGTGATGTTCTTTCCGTTCCCCCGTCTGCGGATGGGCGGCACTTCGATCCGTCTCCGCCCCGTAAGATATTGCCCCGTGACGGAGGCGGGCGCCGCCTTGATGTCCTCCACGGTGCCTTCCGCGACGATTTCACCGCCGCGGACGCCTGCGCCGGGACCGATGTCGATGATGTGGTCCGCCGCGTACATCGTCTCTTCGTCGTGTTCCACCACGATAAGGGTATTCCCCAGATCCGTCAGGTTCCGCAGGGTCACGAGCAGGCGGGCGTTATCCCGCTGGTGCAGCCCTATGCTCGGCTCGTCCAATATGTACAGCACGCCCACAAGGCTGGATCCGATCTGGGTGGCGAGGCGTATCCGCTGGGATTCGCCGCCGGAGAGGGTCCCCGAAGCGCGGGAAAGGCTCAGGTAGTCAAGCCCGACGTTGATCAGGAATTGCAGTCTTGCGCGAATTTCTTTCAGGATCTGCCACGCGATGGCTTCTTCTTTCGGGGACAGCTGCAGGCTGTTTATAAACTGCAGATTGTCCCGGATGGACAGCTCCGACAAGGCGGCGACGTTCATCCCGCCCACCGTCACCGCCAGCACCTCCGGCTTCAGGCGCTTCCCGCCGCAGGCGGCGCAAGGCTTCATGCTCATGTACTGTTCCATCTTCTCTTTGATGTAGTCGGATTCGGTTTCCCGGTAACGGCGTTCCAGGTTGCGGAGCACGCCCTCAAAGGTGTGGTTCATGTTTGATTCGGAGCCGGTGTTCCTGCTTTTGTAAACATATTTCAGCTTGCGGGTTCCGGTTCCGAACAGGAGTTCTTGCCGGAAGCTTTCCGGCAAATCCGCGTAGGGCGTATTCAGGTCCACCCCGTGTTCCGCCGCCAGCGCCCCTATGATCTGCCTGTAATATCCGCTGTATTCCATGGACGCGAATACGGTTCCCAGCGCCCCTTGCAGGATGCTCTTGCCCTGTTCCGTGATGATGAGGTCTGCGTCGATCCGCTGTATGAATCCCAGCCCGTTACATTCCGTGCAGGCGCCGAAGGGGCTGTTGAACGAAAACATGCGCGGTTCCATTTCTTCGATGCTCACGCCATGTTCTGGGCATGCCAATTTTGTGCTGAGGATGCGCTCTTCTTCCTTGTCTTTGTCCTTGTATTGAATCAGCGCCAGCAGAAGCCCTTCGCCGTTGGCGACGGTCAGTTCTATGGATTCGGAGAGCCGGCCGGAGATTTCGGGCTTGACCGTTAGGCGGTCCACCACGATCTCTATGCTGTGTTTATGGGTCTTTTCCAGTTTGATCTCGTCTTCGTCTAACTGTTTGATTTCGCCGTCCACGCGTATTCTGGTGAAACCTTCCTTGCGGATCCGCTCTATGATCTTTTCATGCTCGCCTTTTCTCTGGCGGACGACCGGCGCCAGCAAGGTCAGCCTTGTCCCCTCCGGCAGTTCCAGAAGGGTGTCCGCGATCTGGTCCACGCTCTGGCTCGCGATCACGCGCCCGCAGACCGGGCAGTGCGGTATCCCGATGCGGGCGTACATCAGGCGCAGATAGTCATGGATTTCCGTGACCGTCCCCACGGTTGAGCGCGGGTTTTTGCTGGTGGTTTTCTGGTCGATGGAGATGGCGGGGGAAAGTCCTTCTATGTATTCCACGTCGGGCTTTTCCATCTGCCCCAGAAACTGCCGCGCATAGGCGGAAAGGCTCTCCACGTACCGCCGCTGCCCTTCTGCGTATATGGTGTCAAATGCCAGCGACGATTTGCCCGAACCGCTCAGGCCGGTCAGGACCACCATTTTGTCCCTGGGGATCCGCACGTCTATGTTTTTCAGGTTATGTTCATTTGCGCCTTTTATAAACAGGTCTTTTGTCATGCTTCCTCCTATGCTTTCTTTGTTATGACAACTGAATCCTCGTCCAGCTCCTTGCACGCAAAAATGTTCGTCAAATGCTCCGAAACCGTTTGACCTGCTCGCTTATCTATTTCTCCCATATTGTGATACTCTTTCGCAAAGCAACGCGCCCAAATTTTGCCATTTGTTGACTGCTATTGCCCTTTTGTTGCTTTAGCGTATAAATTTTGACAGGCTTAAACCCTATTTGCTCTGCTATTGAAGTAGATAAAAAGTCAACTGGGATAACCTCGCCTGCATATCTAACATTGTCGTTGACAAAAGCTACTTGTGCCCCGCATTTACAGAGTCTGTACAACTCATAAAAAATGAATGTGAGCTCTTCAAAGTAACCCTTTACCATTGAAAGGACACCCTTGTTGTTAATGTCGCCACGCTCATTACGTTTTGAAAGTGCGTATTCAATCTCGTTAAGAACATCATTCGCCTCTATTATCGACATGATTTTGCAATAGTCATTTGACTTTTCGAGTGATAGATAATATTCTTTAAGACATTGTATTTTGGGTTTGCTCTCAACTGTACAGGACAGTAAATCCTGTCTAGTGCGCGAATGAGCTTTTGTTGTGCCAATGCCCCAATAACATTACGCATACTTCCCCCTAGTGTATCTCCTTTTATGAGCAAAAACCGATAAACAGCTTCCTCAACAAAATCGTCTCCTGCTGGTTCGAGAAAATTCTGAATAAGAGTGTTGATTGCTGTGTCCTTGTCTTCTTCTGTGAAGTAGTGCAATGACTTGTCGGAGAGCCCTGATGCTGTTAGTAAAGGCTCTCTGATTTCCTTGATTGTCAACAATTCGAAAGGCGTTTTAGCCCGTGACGCAAAATGCTGAAAAGCCTTTGCACTCTCAATAAATGGCTTAGACCGTCTGTTTTTTTCTAAAGCAAACTCTATAAAACCAGTTCGAGTTTCTTGCCTTGATGTTACAAGGGATTGAGGGTTCTTGATCATCATCTGTTCCTCCAAAAAGGTTTGTGTTTTTTTGTAAAAATGCCCCTATGGCCGCGATTGGTGACGTTTTTGGTGACGTTCGCGGCATCACCAATCAATCTTTCCCAGACACTCCTATAGAAATGGGCTGAATTGTTCCTGTTTTCAATATAACGGAAAATAGCGCAGGCTCACGGTTGGCGAGGTTCAATAAATAATGTGACGTCGTCTTCCTGCTCGTAGTAGTAGGAATAATCCACGCCCTTCATGAACATCTCGCGGTCGTTGATCTCGTCGGTCAGGGCCGGTCGCAGCAAGGTTTTAATCGGCGCGGGGTCGGAAACGCTCTTTTGCATGGCATTCAGATATTCATTCTTGCCTATTTTGCTCCAATCGACGCACAGTTTCAGGTTCTTCTTCAAAATCAGGTCGAGCCAGATGCGAGTGCTTCTGCCGTTGCCTTCCATGAACGGATGCGCGACATTCATTTCAACATACTTGTCCGCGATTTCGTCAAAGGTGCTTTCGGGCATTGCTTCAATGGTTTTTAACGTATTCCCCAAAAACTGGACGGGTGCGAAAGCGAAACCGCCTTTTGCAATATTGAGTGTCCTGATTTGCCCTGCGAAGTCGTACAGCCCGCCGAACAGATAGCCTTGTATCTGCTGCAAACCCTTGGCCGTCCCTATTTCTATCGTGTCGAGCAAGGAGCTGTCAAAAAGCGTGTAGGCTTTCGTCTTGCTCTGTCCGTCTATGGTGTCGTCGGAATAGGTGAACCATTCGATGAAATGGTTTGCCTTCTTGCCAGGGAACTCTTTGGCAAGCATGATAACGCCGTCGTTGGTCAGGCAGTCCGTCACTCGACGCTTACTATCGGGTGCCAAGAGTTTGAAACCCTTACAATTTGTAAGGACTTCGCTTCCGGTCTTTTTAAGACGATTTTTAAGACGTACCAGTAATTCCGCGAATCCGAGCTTTGGCTCAACACGCCGACAATATCCACGACCGAAAACCACCATTTGGAACCTTCGTCGTCCCAACCGGCGCGAACCTCCTTGTCATCGAAGAATCGGATTGAGATTTTATCCATCAGTTATTATCCTCCATTTGGGGTGACGATATCTTCCCGCCTCTCACGCCTTCAGTTCAAAAATCTTGTCCCGCAGCAGCGCCGCGCGCTCGAATTCCAGGCCGGCCGCTGCTTCCCGCATCTCCTGCTCCAGCCGTTTCGCGTAATCCGCCCGCTCCTTGGCGGTCATTTCCAGCACGCTCCGTTCCTCGTAATACGCATCGGCCTCTTCCGCCACGTGCGTCGCTTCGATGACCGAGCGTATGCCCTTTTCTATCGTCCTGGGCGTGATGCCGTGCTCCGCATTGTAGGCTTCCTGGATCCGCCGGCGCCGGCCGGTTTCAAAAATGGCGCGACGCATCGCCTCGCTTTCCATGTCGGCGTACATGACGACCTTGCCGTGTACGTTCCGCGCGGCGCGGCCTATGGTCTGGATCAGGGAGGTTTCCGTCCGCAGGAAGCCCTGCTTGTCCGCGTCGAGGATGGCGACAAGCGACACTTCCGGGATATCCAAGCCTTCGCGCAGCAGGTTGATGCCCACCAGCACATCGAAGACGCCCACGCGCAGATCCCGGAGGATCTCCATGCGCTCCAGCGTTTCCACGTCCGAGTGGAGGTACCGTACTTTTATGCCTACGTTTTTCAGGAAATCCGTCAGACTTTCCGCCATTTTTTTCGTCAGCGTGGTGACAAACGCCCGCTCTCCCCGCTCCGCCACCTCGCGGATTGCGCCGACGAGGTCATCGATCTGTCCCTTTGTCCCGCGGATTTCAATCGGCGGGTCTAACAGGCCCGTGGGACGTATGACTTGCTCCGCGTCCACGCCGCCGCTGTTTTCGCGCTCATAGGCGGTCGGCGTCGCGCTGACGTACACGATCTGTTTCGCCAAGGCCTCGAATTCCGCAAATTCCAGCGGCCTGTTGTCCAGCGCCGACGGCAGGCGGAATCCGTATTCCACCAGGGCACTCTTCCGCGAACGGTCCCCCGCGTGCATCGCCCGGAGCTGCGGGAGCATGGCGTGGGATTCGTCTATCACGATCAGCATGTCTTCCGGGAAATAATCGATCAGGGTGTAGGGGCGGCTGCCTGCCGGCAGGCCGTTGATATGGCGCGAATAATTCTCTATCCCCTTGCAGCTTCCGATCTCCCGGAGCATTTCCAGGTCGTAGCGGGTACGCTGTTCGATGCGCTGCGCTTCCAGCAGCTTGCCGTTGCTTTTGAACCATTGCAGCCGTTCTTCCAGCTCTTCTTCGATGGAGGCCGCCGCCCGTGCCATGTTCTCCCTGGAACTGACGTAATGGGATGCCGGGAAGATGGAGACGTGGTTTCGCAAAGCGAGTATTTCCCCGGTGAGCGGGTTGATTTCCTTGATAGACTCCACTTCGTCGCCGAAAAGCCCCACCCGTATCGCGCTGTCCGCGCCGGCGGGGTAGATATCCAGAATGTCGCCCCTGACCCGGAAGTCTCCGCGTGAAAACGCGACGTCATTCCGCGTGTACTGGATGTCCACCAATTTCCGCAGGATGTCGTGGCGGCTTTTCTCCATGCCGGGCCGCAGCGAAAGCACCTGGTTTTCATAGTCTATCGGGCTTCCGAGGCCGTAGATGCAGGATACGCTTGCCACGATGATCACGTCTTTCCGCTCTGCCAGGGCGGCCGTCGCCGAGTGGCGCAGCTTGTCAATCTCTTCATTGATGTCGGAATCTTTTTCAATATAGGTGTCCGTTGAGGGCACGTATGCCTCCGGCTGGTAATAGTCGTAGTAGCTCACGAAGTATTCCACCGCGTTTTCCGGGAAGAATTCCTTGAATTCCCCGTGCAGCTGCGCCGCCAGCGTCTTGTTGTGCGAAATGACGAGCGTCGGTTTTTGAACCCTTTCTATGACGTTTGCCATGGTGAATGTTTTGCCGGATCCGGTGATGCCGAGGAGGGTCTGGTGCTTTTTCCCCCGCAGAATCCCATCGGTCAGGCGTTCCGCCGCCTGCGGCTGGTCGCCCGTCATTGTATAATCCGATACGATTTTAAATCCGCCCATCCGCCTGTCCTCCCGTCGCCCCGCGTCATAGACATGATATCAGAACACAGGTTCTTTTGCAAGCGATATTATTTTTTCTGACGAAGGATGTCAGACCTTATTCTTCAGAATCTCACGTTGCCGTTATTTCCCAATGACCTCGCGTTCCCCCGACGCGCACAAGCATTCCGGCATCCTTTAACGCCTTAATGTGGCTTTTGACGTTACGTTCCGCAATGCCAAGTTCGCCGGACAACCTTGAGGTGCAAAATGGCCAAAAGGTCGCGCTGGTCGGCTCAACCGGCTGCGGCAAGACTACAGTAGCAAATCTTCTGATGCGCTTTTACGGCATAGAATCCGGCGATATTTTGATAGACGGCGTCAACATCCGTGACATAAAACGCGACGAACTGCGCCGCAGTATCGCCATCGTGCTCCAGGCTTCCGTCCTTTTTTCTGACACGGTGGAAAAGAATATCAAATACGCAACCTTGGAGCCACAACGGTCTTTTTTCCGTCAGGCTTCGTTGGCGGAACTCGTTGATACAGCCAGTATCGGGGGAATGTCACCCGCCTTCGGCGGTTACTTCGTGCTGGGCGGGCTCATCACAATCGGGACAACTTCCGCCTTAAACTTCGCTATGAGGTCAACGGGCTTGATTACCTTGACTCCGGTATTTGCTTTGATAAACTTTTCGTCGCGTGATACAATGCAGTCCGCGCCCGCTTTCTTGGCACAAACGGCCACAACGGCGTCCTCAAAGTCGTTCATGGGCAAATCAAGCGCGTCCGTGCAATCTCTCTCTGTAAGAGGTATCACATTCACTACGCTGACAAGATTTGCCACTACCGCTTTTGCTTTAGATGCGTTTCCTGCTTTTTGCAAAACATAAAAAATATCGGTTAAACTGTTCGCCGTGACATAGGGCTCAAACTTTTCCTCCCCGAACAAGCGAAACACCGCTTTTGCCTCTGCATCGAACGGCGGGCGCGGTTTGAGGGCATCAACCACCACATTGTTATCGATGACGACTTTCATTCAAGCAACCCCCTGTCTCTATACGCCGCTTCACGCAACAGTTCATAGTCAGGGTCGTAATCGGGGTCGTCGTACTCCGGCGGAAAATCAGCCGATCCGATGAGCGCTTCCACGGCTAACGCTTTCGCCGTCTTCTTGCCGACGATGCTTCCGACCGCTTTCCCCCTGCGCGTTACTATGATTGCCTCACCGTTCGCGAGTTCAAAGTATTTTGCGGGGTTCGCCTTTAATGTCGATAATGATACGTTCATAAACAGACCTCCTGTATATTGGTTTATTCCATAGGTTCATTATGCGCCAAACAGGTCTGTTTGTCAAGTGATTAAGCGGTCTTTTGAAATATTTTTAATAGCCGTAACGTGGACGATGCTTACCAAGATGAAGAATTCCACGAGAGATGCCAATGTCGCCGCGCCAGAATTTGAACTTTCAGGGTTTTTTCGAGTTACGTTCAAAAGAAATGCTGTCGCCTCAAGCGGCAGTCAAGCGGTAGCAAGCGGTAGTCAAGCGGTAAAGGTTAATGATAAAAAACAAGCGTTATTGGCTTATGCCGAAGAACACTCACAGATAACCGCACCTGAAGCATCGGCATTTTGGGGAATCAGCAGCGGTCGCGTAAGACAAATTTTCCGCGATATGGTAAGCGACGGCACGATTGAAAAGATCGGAGATAATAGGTTTACCTATTATGTATGCAAAAAATGAAAGCCTGATTTTCGAATTCTATATTCCGAAAATCTGATCACACGGTTTTTGCGGCGGTCTTGCATATCCCCGCCAGGGGGCAGCCTTCGCATACCGGCTTGGCGCGGCAGTGCGTCTTGGCGTTTTCCACGATCAGCGCGTGGGCGTTGTTGTAGAGGGCGGCGTCTAAGTCCGCCCCGAACAGTGCCTGCGCCTCGTCGTAAGAACGCGCTTCTTCGGAGTCCTCCAGACGTTTCAGTAGGCGCAGCGTATAGGCGTCCACGACAAAAATGGGGAATTCAAAGGCATACAGCAGGATGGAATCCGCAGTTTTTTTCCCGATGCCGCGCAGGGCCAGCAGTTCGCCGCGGATTTTCTGCACGGGCTGCGCGCGCACGGACGGAACAGCGAATCCATACTGCCCATACCACGCCGTCAGGGTTTTCAGGCAGCCGGCTTTCCGGTTGAAGAAGCCTGCGGGGCGTATGATTTCCATCAGGTCGCCGGCGTCGGCGGACAGCACAAACTGCGGCGATAGCCTGCCTTCAAAGCGGGCTATCGCTTTTTCTACGTTCGTCCACGCCGTGTTTTGCGTGAGGATGGCGCCGGCCATGACTTCATAAGGGGATTCCGCCGGCCACCAGCGCCTTTCGCCGTACCGCGCAAACAGCAGGTCATACAGCGAGTTTCCTGTCTGCCGGTTTATCTTCCCTGCCATCCGGCTATTTTCCGTCCGCAGCACGGACTGCGGGGCGTCACGCTGCTCACGCCTTGCCGCCCGCCGGTTTCAAGGTGAAGCCGTTCCCGTGCATCTCGGCGACGGGCGTCCCCAGCTCGTCCGTCACCGCGATGCGGTAAACCGAAATGTTTCTCCCTTTTGACAGACGCGTTGAACGGGCAATGAGCCGTTTTCCTTTCGGCCTGCCCAAAAAAGAAATGCTGTTCGACTGCCCCACCGTCATCCCGCCGCCCCCGCCGCAGACCAGTTCCATGTTCGCGTGTACGGCGAAAGCAAAATCTGCCAGCGTGAAGGTCGCGCCGCCCTGCACCCCGTTGCCCGCGTTCAAATGCATATCCCGGATTTCCATGCTGCATTCCACAAAATTTTCTCCCGCCGCCTCAATCACGATGCCCGCGTTCATGGCGAAGCGGTCCTGCTTGAAAAAATCCCGGAGCTTGTCGATGTCGATGTTCATTCGTGCCTTCCTTTCGTATGCCTGTTTCGATGAGAGTTCGTCCCTTTTAAGAAATTCTTAATATTCAGCGACCAGTATTTATGGTACAATTACATTATATATGTACGAAGCTGCGCGTACAAAATAAGGAGGACTTATATGAACAGAAAACTATACAAATCCGGCACGGACAGGGTGTTCTTCGGCGTCTGCGGCGGCCTTGCCGAATACTTCGACGTGGATGCCGTCATCATCCGTCTCCTTATGGCGGTGTTCGCTTTTACCGGCGGCCTCGGCTTGATCTTCTACATCCTGGCCGCCGTCATCATGCGGGAATCCCCCGGTTCGTCCCGCGGTTATTCGGAGGCGTCCGCGCACGGCAGCCCTGGCGGCGAAAACAGCTGCGGCGCGGAGAATTACGGCGCTGAAAACCCCGGCGAATTTTCCGGGGAAGCACCGGGCGCACCGGAACACGGCGCACATCCCAGGCGGAACCGGGGTTCGGGCGCGGTAATCGTCGGGCTTATCCTCATCATCATCGGCGTCTTTTACCTGATCAACCAATTTTTACCCATTTTCTACTGGATCAGCCCCAAGGTACTCTTCGCGGCGATCCTCGTGATTCTGGGGATCTACTTCGTGGCGCGGCGGTAAACTCTTATCCGGCTAAAGCCGGAGAGTTCTCGCATGGCACCTACCTGCCATTTGCCGTGCAAATGGGGTTAGGTGCGCGGCGGTAAACTCTTATCCGGCTAAAGCC
>JAITOE010000221.1 GCA_031290135.1 Eubacteriales Family XIII. Incertae Sedis bacterium | reverse complement strand
ACACTCGTCCGGACCCTGCCCGGAGCTTATTTGTATCATAACGGTATCATCCATTTGTTTTTTCTCCTGCCATGATTTGCAATCCCTTTCTATATTTTATACATAAGCGAAGTAAGAATCAATAGCCAATGTTCCAAAGTTGCCGTAAGTCCATATTTTATGCTTACGGCGGAGTTCATAATGCTCCATACGTAAAAAACCGTGTCCCGGGGGGGTTCGCCCCGGACACGGTTTTTCTTTTATATATGATTCTGCGCGAGGCGGCAAGCATCCGTGTTTCCGCGAAAGGATACCCTAAACGCCGCCCGCCGCGAGTCGGTTTATTCCGCCGCCTCGATAAACCTGTGGAGCATGGCCGCTACCTCTGCCCTTGTCGCGCTGCCTTTCGGGTCAACGAGGTTGCCCGGCTTGCCGCTGACAATCCCGGCTTCGAACATCGCCGCAACCGCGTCTTTCGCGTAAACGGAGATGTCCGCGTCGTCTACGAACGGGGCATAGGCCCGCGTTTCCGGCAGCGTTATCCCCGCGAAGTCCGCGAAGCGTTTGAGAATGGCCGCCATCTGCTCACGGGTGATGTCATCATTCGGCCCGAATTTGCCGCCGCCCGCCTGTCCGGCAGGCAGGCCGTAGCCGCTCACGATGCCGTTCTCTTTCGCCCATTCAATGTAGGCGGCGTAATACTGGCTTCCGTCCACGTCGTCGAAGCTGCTGCCTGTGTACTTATTCACATCCACGCCGTAATAGCGTCCCAGCACCGTAACCAGCATTCCGCGTGTCATCGAAATGTCCGGGCTGAACGCCGTCGCGCTCGTCCCCTCGAACAGTCCGTGCTGGTAGACAAACTTCACGTCGTCGTAGTACCACGCGCCGGATTTCACGTCGGTGAACGGGTCCGTCCACGGTTTGAGCGTCGTTTCCGTCCCGTCCTCGGGTTCGTTTGCGGGATCGCTGGCGGGGGCGGGACTTGCGCTGCCGCTTCCTCCTCCGCCGCCGCTCGGCGGTGGAGTGACATTGCCTACATTGATCGTCAGCACATCCGACGTCAACACGGTCCCGTCGGGTTTGGTGAGTTTTACCACGACCTTGGCGGTACCCTCTTTCATGGCCGTCAAAATCCCCGTCGCCGGATCGATCGCAACCGAATCCCCCGATGTGATTTCATAAACAAGGGCGCTCCCGTTCAGCTTGTAGGTGGCGGAACCCACATATCCCGTTGCTTCCACGGTGACGGTTTCGTTCACTTGCATCGTAATGGTGCCGTAGGGCAGTATGGTTATTTTTTCGATGGCGCTGCTGATTTCATCGATGCCGAGGACACGGAGGGTCGCCGTCGTGACGTTGCCGCTGCCGTCCTTGGCAATCACGTCAAGCAGCTCTCCGCCTGCCGTGCTTAGACCCAAGGACGACGCGACAGCAAAGGCGCCGTCGTTTCCTGCATAGCCGCTCTCGTGGTTGCTGCCCTGAACCGTGATCAGGGTTCCGGCTTCCGTATAGCCGTTGACGGAGAAATGTCCGTTTTCATCGGCGATAATGATGCCGTCTTCCCCTGTTTCCAGAAATAATGTGGGCGCAATATCGTCTATTTGCAGCATAAAACTTTGCACTGTGGTGTCGCCGGCGGCGTTGGTCGCCTTAATGTCCAGAATCGCCGAAGACAGCTCGCCCAGGTCAATGGTGTAGGTGGCTGTTGTTACACCCTGAGAGGTAAATTTCTCAACCCCGTTCACCGCAACAGAGTAGTCTGAAGCCACATCCGTACTGACGGTAAGGTCGAATTCGCCGTTGGTTTGCAGCGTTGCCACGCTGTCTTCCGAGGCGGGGATAACCGTGCCTTTGGAAAAAGCCGCGCTCATTTTGGGCGGCTGGGGAATCGGCAAAGCCAACGCGGCGCTGGTCGCTTCAGACCCGAAAACAGGCGAGCTTTCTCCGTCTGAATAATAGGCGCTTATTTTGAATTTGTACGTTTTGCCGGGGGTCAGACCCGGCAGCGCGACGCCGGCCGCCACTTTGTCCTTTAACGCATAGGGGACGTCATAGGAAACCAGGACCGTCCCCTCGGTTTCACTCTCCTGATAGATATAATCGCCGGTGGCGTCATCCAACGGATAGATGATATAGCCAATGCCGTCGCCCGCCAGCGGCGTCCAGGTGGCTTTCACGGTGCCATTGCCTCCGTTGGCAACAACCAAGTCCGTTACCGGAGCCGGCGTTTTGGCGTTGGCGAAAACCAGAACGCCGTCTTGGGCGACGGAAGCGCCATAGTTGGTACTATCCGCCGAATCCCCCTCGCCTTTGCTGCCGATAAGATAAACCCATACATAGTAGGTTCCCGAAGTCGCATAATTGGGGATATCGTCCGGGTCAATGGTGTAGGTTCCAGCATTCGCGTCCGCACTGCCCACAAAATGCCCGACGCTTCTGTCTTCTCTGACTAATTCGCCATCGGCGGAGATATACACTTCGGCCGTGTACGTTTCGTTGGCTTTCAATTCTTCAACGTTCCAAGTCACCGTTTTGCTGGTATCGTTGTAGCTCACATTGCTGATGCCGGCCGGCGGCAAAATTTCCACGATTTCACAGTCGAACGCCTCTGACGACTCAATCGTCCAAGTGTCGTTCGCGGCGGTTGGTACCAAGTGCAGCCAGATGGTGTTTTTTACGTGCCCCTCTTCATCCGCTAAGGAATAGTCAATGGCGTTGATGCCCGGCTGGCTTAACTGCTCCTGGGTATGGGGCTTGCCTCTGTCCTCTATGGGCTTGGAATAAACTAACGGAAACAGGTCGCCGCTGCCGTCGAGAATCTTCAGGTCGGTTCTGGGCGCGCTGGTGAAAACGGTGGTGTTTTCAACGCCGTCGGGTATGGTTATTCTGTATTTCGTTTTCGCTCCGTCGCTGATATCCTCAATGGACACACTGTCGGCGAACGCGCGGAAAGGCGTGCTCTCGGCATAGGTGGACGCCAAGCTGCGCATGTTCTCAAAATAAGTCACTTCACTGGCGGCATTTCCATCGGCGTCATGAATGGTTTCCGTAACCGTAAACGCGTTTTCGTCTTCCGGGATACTCGATGTCTTAATCCAGGATACGTCGGGTCCTTCATCTCCCCAGATATAGGAGGCGGTAACGGCCCACCAGAGGATTTGCGTTGCAAACCATACTTTGGTTTCGGATACGCCCACATCGGCTTTCAGGAATGTCTCCGGGCCTATCGACCACTTGCCGTTCGGACCATAATTAAAGAGCTTGGGGATTTGAACCGTACAGTACAATTGGCCGGTAAACTTGAAATAAGGCATGGTCTGGTAGTTGGTCATTATTGCTGACAAATTCAAGACGCCGCCGCCGCGGAAGATCTCCAGGGCTTCCACCAGCACAAGTTCTACCGCAGCCTCGAGCTTCATTTGATACCCTTGGGCTAAAGTGAGACTATTATTAGAAATAGGGAACCGCCCTTCGGTCAGATAATAGCCCATGTAGAATTTGGTAAACGGCGCAATGGACTTATCCGTGCCGGGGATGCCGATTTCCGGAATACCGTCTAAGCTGACTTGCGTCGGTCCTGCCGTCAGCCTTATCGGCTTGAATTGGAATACTTTGAGAAGATCCAAGTTGGCTTCGACAGAAAGTTTAAGGGGCGGTATGGTGGTGGAGCCGCTGTACATGCCGTTCAGCGTATCCGCCAGACCCTCGACGCCGCCTCCGCCTCCGGTTAAATAGCCGATGGGAGCGATGGGAATGATGGGAATCCCCGGTTCAACATTGATATTCACCCTTATTTTATTGGGAACCAACATGTTTTGCACCGGAAGCAGCACCAGCTCCCCTTCAAATTCAAAAACACCCAGGGAAATCTCGCCCTCGAACTCATACGTTCTGGCGAAGGTGTCCACATCCGCCGACAAACTCCCCAGGTCGATAAAGTCGCCCAGGGTGCCGCTGAATCCTACATTGCCGCTGCCCTTGAAGCCTTCATAGGAAAAGTCGCTGTTGCTGTTGTTTCGGCCGAATTGCAGCCGGTCAACCGTTATCCCGCCAATGTTTAATATGTCGCCTACGCCAATGGTCGCCTTGCCGCCGAACACCACGGCATTCGTCAGCAGTTTGATGTCCGCCAGTTTCGCGTCGATGCCGAGGGCAACATAAATCTCATTCATGGTATTGAGCGCGTCCAAGTTCCACGCAAAGCTAAGGTTAGCGTTGGCGGCCGTAGGTGTTTCAACATAGTCGCCGGAGTACGCCGTGCCTTTGCTGAGGACCAGATTCGGCTGGACGCCGCTGGCGAACGTCAGCCCCGGTACCGACATCTTCACGCCGGTTGTGGAGCTGATCGTGACATTGCCGCCGTTTTCAAAGGCATACAGAACATCATCGGCTCCCGTGGAAATGGTCAGGCAGCCGTTCAACAGGGCATTGCCTTTTTTGAAGGTATAGGCACCGGTGCCGTCGTACTTCACATCGCCTTTGACGATGAGCTCGATGACGCCCGAACCCGCCAGGCTTTTCAGCTCTGCCTCCGAGTCCGCCAGCTCGATGGCATGGCTGTTGTCCGCCGTATTTCTTATGATACCCAGCAGACCAAAAGGCTCTTTGCGCTCCAGCCGCCGCTGCCATGATGGTTCGCAAGCTCGGCATTGAAGTTCATGATCTGGCCATCTTGCGTTCCGTCCAGCACGCCGGTCGCGTAAAACGTGAATTGCTTTTCGAACAGCGTCTTGATGAGAAAGGTCTTGCCTATCCGCCTTCTTCCGTATATGACTACGAATTCCGAACGCTTTGATGCAAAACATTCTTGCAGCATCCTGCTTTCTTCCTCACGCCCGACCATGTGTTCCGCCATGCCGCCCTCCTGCTATAAGTTGCCGTAAGTCCATGTTTTTATGTACTTACGGCGAACTTTGTAATTATGCGGTTCTTGTGCGAATTGATTAAAAACGTTGATAAATCAATTATAATTCCGATATTCGGAATTGTCCAGCTAATTTTTTGAGAATTATAATTCGCCGCAAGTCCATGTTTTTATGTACTTACGGCGGATTATACTTCTTCGTCCACGGTTTCACTTTTGTTGTTTTTGTCCGGCTTATAATTATTCAGTCTTTGGACTGGCTCCCGCGCCCGGTTTATCGTTTGAAATCAGTATCTTAGTTTTCCTGTCCGTGCCATTTCCCGTACAGACCACTTGGAATTGATAGTTTCTTTTTCGTAAAAGCCGCGCCTGCTCGTCGGAAATGGAAAGAAGTTCGCAATAATGCGACCAGCTCAATTTAACAGACGCCGTCTGTTGAATTTGATACACTTGATAAAAACGGCGCATAAATTGAATATTAGACACGGAAAAGCCTTTGCCAAATTCAGCGGTTAATGTCTTTGACAACTCTTTGAGTGTCTGCGTCCCATATTCGGCCCGTTCCTTGCTTTTTTGCTCATGCTCAATAATAATGCGCCCGATATTCCAATACGAGGTTCGTATGCAAAAGTAAAAGGCAACCAGGGATGTCGGGTTTTGCGTTGATAGATTTTGCGTGTGAAGATTCATGCAGATACTCTTTCTTTTTCAGGGCGGGCGGATCGCCCGTCCCTTTCCAATAAACAGACTTGCTTATTGACAAATATCTATATGGCACATAAAATGTAAGAGTAAAGACATTGTGCCGCCGGAGCGGAGCGGCAGGTGGAAAACTTTCACGCTCTGCGGTCTGCATTTGCGTGGTTACGAAAGAGGAGGACCGAGACGCTTGAAACGGCTTTCGGAAATTTTGGACAAAGTCCGGGGCGGCGGGCGGATGGACCGGGCGGACAGCAAGTTTCTGCTGGAGATAGACGAGCGTTCCTACGCGTCCGGCCTTGTCCGCGCCGCCGCGTCTTCCGTCGTGCGGTCCGCGACGGATAACGCCGCGATCATCCTCGGCCAGATCGGCGTAGAGGTCAGCCCCTGCCCGGCGGACTGCAAGTTCTGCACCTTCGGCGAAGGGCATACCCGTTTCGAACGGAGCAAGATCACGGACGAGGCGCTCTCCCAGAAAATCCATGATTTCTGCAAGGACGGCGACCTTTACGGGCTTTACCTAATGACAATGCATACATACGACGTCGATTTTTACCTGAATACCGTCCGGAAAGCCCGCCGGCTCGCGCCGCCCGCGACGCAGATCTGGGCAAACATCGGGGACACGGACGCGGACGTCCTGAAGGAGATTAAGAAGAACGGCGTGACGGGGATATACCACGTGCTGCGGCTGCGCGAAGGAGCCGACACGCGACTCAAGCCTGAAAACCGCCTAAAGACCATGCGCAACGCCATCGACGCCGGGCTGGAACTCTACACCTGCATCGAACCCATCGGGCCGGAACACACGAACGACGAGATCGTGGAAAACCTTTTCGCGACGCTGGATCTCGGCATCGTGCAGCATGCCGCGATGCGCCGCGTGGCCGTACCCGGCTCCCCTCTGTTTCAATACGGACAGATCAGCGAACTGCGGCTTGCCCACATCGTCGCCGTCGTCGCGCTCGCCACGGCGCGGCTGCCCAAAATGGCGTATATCGGCACGCATGAACCCAATGAACTGAGCTATCTGGCAGGCGCGAACATCGCGACGGCGGAATCCGGCGCAAACCCCCGCGACGTCGCCTTGGACACGGCGAAAGGCAGGGGGCGCGACGTCGCGGACTGCCGCAAAATGTTCTTTGAGTGCGGCTTCACGAACCTGCGGCGGGGCGACGAGTCGAATATTCCGCTGGATTTCGGCTATCTGGTAAAGACCCGCGCTTAACCTCATCTGTCACGTCCTGCGCGGTGACGGCGTTTTCAAATATGTGGCGCGACATGCGGTTCGCGGCGGTGGTGTAATAGCTGTTTCCGGAAAAAAACGCGCGGGGCGGATTTACGCTCACGGCGGCCCCGTCAAAAAAGAGGGCGCAGACATCGGCGTGTTTCGCGCAGAATTCCACGTCGTGGGACACCATCAGAACCGTCCGCCCCTGCGAAAGCAGGTTTTTTAAAATCCGGGCGAAACGCTCTTTAAAATGGCTGTCCATGCCCTTTGTCGGTTCGTCCAACAGCAGGATTTCCGGCTCCGTGAGCAGCAGCTTCGCCAGCGCCGCCCTTTGGCGCTCCCCGCCGGAAAGCGCGTCGTAGGTGCGTCCCAGCAGGCCGCCCAGCGCGAAAAGCGTCTCCGCCTCCTGCGTTTTCGCCTGCTTTTCCGCGTCGGAAAGGAGCCGGCCCTCCGGGTTTTTGCGCACGGCAAGGGCTTCCGTCAGATTGCCGTGTACGGACTGTCCGGAAAAAAGCGGCGCGGGGTCCTGGGGCAGGAAGCCGACGGGGCCTTTTTTAACGGAAATTTTGCCGCGATAAGGGGCGGCGGCGCCATATATCAATTTTAACGCCGTGCTTTTGCCTGTGCCGTTCCCGCCGACAATGCAAAACAGCGTCCCTTCCGGGACGTCCATGGAAAGGCCGCGGAGGATATCCTCGCCGTTTCGCTCGTAGCGGAACCACGCTTCTTTGACAGAGACGGCGGGCGCCGGGGACTTCCGCCGCTTGGGCGGGCGCGGGGAGGATTTCGGCTGACGCAAGGCATAATCCGGCGGCGGCGATTTTTCCGGGAACAGGGCGGACAGCCAGGTCCTTCCCTCCCGCACGGTGAGCGGGGGGAGGGTGGAAGAGGAGTGTTCCGGGGGGACGGACATATCTGCGGGAGCGGACGGAGGGGCGGCGGGAGCGACCGGGGGGACGGACGTGTCTGCGGAAGCGGACGGCGGTGCGTCGGCGGGAGAGGCCGGGGGGACGGTCGTGTCTGCGGAAGCGGACGGAGGTGCGGCGGAAGCGACCGGGGAAGAGGCCGGAGAACAGGGGGGGACATACATACCGCCTGCCGTAAGTTCCATGTAGATCCGCATCGGCGTGGGCATGGACAGGAACATGTCCTGCTTCTGCCCGCGCAGGGCAATTCCCGCGCGCCGGGGCGGCGCGTCCACGATAATCTGCCCTTGGTCCATCACGAGTGCGCGGTCGGCCATGGGGAAGACTTCTTCCAGCCTTTGTTCGGAAATCAGGACGGTAACGCCCAGTTCGAGGTTGATTTTTTTGAGCATTTCCAGAAAATCCGCGGCGGCTATCGGATCGAGCTGCGCCGTCGGTTCGTCCAGAATCAGCACGTCCGGCTGCGTGGCGGCATCCGCCGCCAAGTTCAGTTTTTGCCGCTGTCCCCCAGAGAGCAAGGCCGGGGGGATTTGAAGACAAGCCCGCAGCCCGAAAAAACCGGCCATTTCCGCCATACGGAGGCGGACGGTTTTTTCATCGCAGCCCAGAGCCGACAGGCCAGACGCCAGCATGGCCCCTGCCGTTCCCGCCGCATAACCTCCCGCGCCGCAGTCTCCCGCTGCGCCCTGCGCCGACATGTCCTGCGCCCTGCCCGCCGTCCTGTACGGATCCTGAAATACGAAACCTATCCGCTGTGACTGTTCCTGAAAAGGGAGCGACTCCAAGGGCGCGCCACAGAAGAAAATTTCCCCCGTTTTTTGCCCGGCGGGCGCCAGCAACGGTTTCAAATTCCGCAAAAACGTGCTTTTGCCGCTGCCGGATTTCCCGCAGACAACGATGAACTCCCCGCTGGCCACGCGCAGGTCCAGGCCGCTTACGGCAGGCGCGGTTTCGCCCGGATAGGTGAAAGAGAATCCTGTGATATTAAAAATCTCCATGGGTCATTCGCCCCCGGCGGAGATGCCGGCTTCGCTCGTGAAGGCATCCGCGCCTTGGCCGCCCGTAGGTTCTCCGCCTGCAGGTTCCCCGCCCGTGTCGCGGGAGTTGCCGGGAAAGGCGAATATGAGGGCCGCAATCAAAAACAGCATGGCGGTCATCATGCGGATCGCCCGTTTGTTGACGCCTTTCGGGGGCGGTCTGAAATCGAATTCGCGCTTTGGTTCTAAATTGATGTACTTGTTTCGCATATGGTTTCCAATCCGGTTCGTTTTTGCTGCCGGAATAATACCATAAATGCTTGCCATTTATGGTACAGCCATCTCCGGCGTAGCCGGAGGGCACTCAAATCCGTATAAAAGCCGTCCTAACGGCTATTATACTATTATAAGCGTTTTTTTGTCAGAGGGCAATAGTTACGTTATTGATGTTACGGTTACTATTCACAGCCACTTTCAACAGCCGCATGAACCCGGATAACAAAATTATCAATTCCAAGAAAACGGCGGCATCCACATACGCCTGACAAGCAGAAACATTTCCGGAGAGACAT
>JAITOE010000046.1 GCA_031290135.1 Eubacteriales Family XIII. Incertae Sedis bacterium | reverse complement strand
CGCTTTCCGAAACCGTAGCCCACGCCCAACACGTTGATTTCCGGCATGTGCGCGCATTTGGCGCCCAGCCCCCGCAGGATGCCCATTCCCGTCGGCGTGACCATCTCCGTGTCAACGTCTTCGCTGACGACGCTGATGTCGCTGCCTTTCAGCATCTCCATGACCGCGGGGACCGGCACCGGGATCATGCCGTGCCTGCAGCGTATGAAGCCTCTGCCGTCATGCACGGGGGAGCAGTAGACCGCTTCGGCGCCCAGCAGATCGACGCAGACGGCCGTCCCCACGATATCGACGATGGAGTCCACCGCGCCCACTTCGTGGAACACCACGTCTTCCACCGGCATGTCGTGGACGGCGGCCTCGGCCTTTGCTATGACGGCAAATATGTCGATTGCCATTTTTTTAACAATGTCTTTCAGGGCACTGTTTTCAATCAGGGCGCGTATCGCTTTGAAGCTCCGGTGCGCGTCTTCGGAAGCGGGGGGGCGGTTTCCTGTTTCGGCGGAGCTGGCGGGCGCGTCCGTGTGCGCGTGGCCGGGTTCGTGTGTGTGCGGATGGACGTGCGCGTGGCCGTGGTCGTGCGGGTGGTTGCCGTCATGGGAATGATCCGCCCCGCCGTGCGCATGTTCGTGCGCAGGGACCGTTTCGCGCGCAGGTTCGTCTTCGCCTTGAATCACGACGTCTAAATTTACGCCGGTAATGCCGTTTTTCTGCCACTTGTTCGGGTTCAGCGCGTAGCCTGTTATTTCGAGCTTGCCAAGTTCTTCGCGCAGCCTGTCTATGTCCGCGCCCAGGTGCAACAGCGCGCCCAGGGTCATGTCTCCGCTGATTCCCGCAGAGCAGTCAAAAAAAAGGATCTTCATTTGTTTTTCTCCGTATGTTACACAACCCATGATACTACAAATTCGTTTCGTCTGCAATACTTTCGGCGTGTATGAAGCTGCGGCGGTGTATCTGACACATCCCGTTCGCTTCAAGCCCTGCGTAATGCAGCGCGGTTCCGTAGCCTTTGTTCCGGTCGAACGCGTAGCCGGGATACAGCGCGTGGTATTCCTGCATGAGCCGGTCCCGCGTCACTTTGGCGAGGATGGAGGCCGCGGCGACGGAAACGCTTTTCGCGTCGCCTTTTATGATGGCGGTCTGCGGGAGTTTCAGATCCGGCAGCGTCAGCGCGTCGATCAGCACATGGCCGATGCGACAAGTTTCCGCGTCCCCGCATTTTTGCGCCAGCATGGCCGATGCCGCCGTGATTGCCTGCTTCATGGCCAGCTTCGTGGCCTCCAGAATGTTGACCTCGTCTATCGTCTGATGATCCGCGTAGCCCAGCCCGTAGACCACCGCCGTTTCGCGGATGACGTCAAAAAGTTCTTCCCGCCGCTTTTCCGAAAGTTTTTTGGAATCGTTTATGCCGAATATCCCAAGCTCCGAAAAATCCGGCGGAAGCACGACCGCGGCCGCCACCACGGGGCCAGCCAGAGGTCCCCTCCCTACCTCGTCCACGCCCGCCACATGCCGGACGCCCTGCGCGTAAAGCGCCCGCTCGTAAGCCAGCATCCGGTTCAACAGTTCCCGCTGTTCCCTTTCTTTTTCCGCCGCTGTTTTTCTCACCGTGCGCGCCCTCCCCCGGATGCCTTCTCCAGCGTGATGCGCCCGATCAGCCCGCCGCGGAATTCGTCCAACAGCGCCACCGCCGTCCGCATGTAATCGATGCGTTTCCCCGGCAGGATAAACCCGCGTTTCCGGGCGATGGCCTCCATGGTTTGAAGCGCCGCCTCGCCGGTGAAATCTCCGTCCTGCGGCAAATCCGCTTCGCCCAGCTTGTACCGCGCCGCGAGAAAGCGCGGGTAGTTTGCGAGAATCGATTTGATCAGCTCCAGGGCGAGGCTTTCGGTGTCCATGATTTCGTCTTTGATCGAGCCGCAGAATGCTAAATAAAGCCCCGCCTGCGGGTCTTCAAACTTCGGCCACAGGATGCCCGGCGTGTCCAGAAGCTGCATGCTGTTTTCCAGCCCAAGCCACTGTTTCCCCCGTGTCACGCCGGGTTTGTCGCCTATCTTCGCGCTTCGTTTCCCGACCATCCGGTTGATCAGCGATGATTTTCCCACATTCGGCACGCCGGCGATCAGGATCCGCAGCGGCCTCTTCCGCACGGAGAGCGCGTTTCGTTCTTCCTGTATGGCCGCCAGCGTCCCTTTCAGGGCTTTAAGCCCCTCTCCGCTCATGCTGTTCAGCAGCAAGGTTTCCGTGGCCGCGGAACGGAGTTTTTCCGCCCATTTCGCGTTTTCCGCCGCGTCTGCCAGGTCGCTCTTGTTCAGCAGGATCACGCGCCGTTTGCCGCGCACCAGCTCGTCTATGACCGGGTTTCGGCTGGACATGGGGATGCGCGCGTCTAAGACTTCCAGGACGGTATCCACTAATTTCAGGTTTTCCTGAATCAGGTCGCGGGTTTTTTTCATGTGGCCGGGATACCAGTTGATGTGCTGAATGTCCATATTCACCTGTTTTCCGAAGATTCACAAAACGGGATACCGTCTAAACAGTATCCCGTCCGGGTTTGGCATGATTTTGTGCGGTTTAGCGCTGTGTTTTGGGTCTGAGGCGGGCCGCTTTACCGGTACGCTGCCTCATGTAATGCAGCTTGGCCCTGCGCACGCTGTTCTGGCGAACCACTTCGATCTTGTCGATGCGCGGGGAATGCAGCGGAAAGGTCTTTTCGACGCCGACGCCGGACGCGATTCTCCGGACCGTAAACGTCTTGCTGATGCCGCCGTTCTGCATTTTCAGGATGAAGCCCTCGAAAATCTGGACTCTCTCCCGCGTTCCTTCTTTTATCTTGATGTGGACTTTGACCGTGTCGCCGACATGGAGCTTCGGGCGGTCCGTGATCAGGTACTCTTGCGTGATGGCACTCATTATGTCCATATTCGTTGCTGTCTCCTCTCTCCAAAGACGTTCTTGACCCGCCGTTGCGCCACCGCGCCGCCGTCAGAGGACCGTCCGTAATAACATGAAATTCAGTCTATCATATTTTCAGCCCGAATTCAAGTATTTTTTTCGGGCGTGTGGTTCGGTTGCGGTTCGGTGCCGGGTTGCGCTTGGTTGCGTCTTGGTTGCGTCGTCGCTTCGCTTCCCGCAGCGGCGGGCAAAACCGTCCCCGCTGTGTTCGCCTTGCTTCCCGGCAACGTCTTGTCCCCCGCCAGTCAATGCGGGCCGATGTTCAATTTTGGCTCCGCCCAAAATTGAAGCGCACAGCGTACTTAAATTGACATACAGAAGGTCGCCGGGGTTCAGCCGTTTCACAAGGGCGCGGTACGCAGGGCGCTCGAAGTTTTTACCGCTCATTTTGTCCGTAAAAATTTGCGCGGACGAGATTTTCATTTCGCCCATTGCGATTCGCTGCCTGTCCTCGTTCTGGTCCTGCGAAGAAACTCTGACATAGCCGAAAATATTCATAGGTCATCAACTCCTTTTTCCTTGCTAAGCTTTATTATGCAAACGGGTTCAATACCCTGCGGCTTGCCACGCTTCTGAGCGATACCCTCTTGGGGAGGCATTAAAATGAGCGACGACGTGAAAGTGATCTGGAAAAAAGGCGACGAAGAAATGCCGGACAAGGCAAAACATGTCGTTGACGCGGCGCGCGGCGAACTCTTGCTGCAAGCATTGCAGCTCCCTGACGAGTTCGTCAGCATGATACGCCGCAATGCCGAAAAGAATGCGCAGTCCGTGCATGACTATGTTTTAAGCATTGTGGTCGAACGGCTGAAAACAGCGTCATAGCGCCGCCCTGCGGCGGCCTGCATTTCTTCTTCGTTGTAATAGGCTTCCGCCAGGTAAAGCCCCTGGGGCGGCGCCGTGGGGCCGGCGTGACCGCGGTCTTTCGAGGCGATGGCCGCGCCGACGCTTTCCGGCGGCCGTTTCCCTGTCCCTGCCTGAAACAAGGTACCCGCTATGATGCGCACCATATTGTAAAGAAAACCGTCTCCCGTGATCTCCAGCGTGCTTGTCTGCCGCCCCGCGCCGTCCCGCCCCGCGTACACGGCAAGCCCGAAGACCGTCCGCACCGTTGTTTCGGGTTCTTTTCCGCCGGCAGCCCGGAAGGCGTTAAAATCATGCCGCCCGATGAGATGTTTTGCCGCTGCCGCCATGGCGTCCATGTCCGGGCGTTCCGCTATTTGCCAATATTTGTCCCGCAAAAAAACGTCCGGGCGTTCTGCCGTGAGCATCCGGTATATGTATTTTTTCCCGGCCGCGTCGTGACGGGCGTGGAATCCTTCCGGCACTTCCGCCGCCGCCGTTATCCGCACGTCTCCGGGCCTGGCGGCGGCGGACAGGCGGCCCGCGCCGAGCCGGTCGTTGGCCGCCAGCATCAAGCGGTCTGCCGGTATGGAGAAATCGCCGCAAAAACTCGCCCTCTGTCCGTAGGCGTGGACGCCCGCGTCTGTCCGGCTGAGCCCCGCGAGGCGTATTTCGCTGTGGCAGACGGCGGAAAGGACGGATTCCAGCTCTCCCTGCACGGTTCTTACATCTGGCTGTATTTGCCATCCATGGAAATTTGTTCCGTCGTATTCGATTGTCAGCAAAATGTTTTTCATCTATCCGCTTCCGTACAAATAAAATTGAACGGCCTGTTGCAGCTCCTGCGAAAAAATCAGGTACACGGCCGCCGAGCCGGCGATGAACGGCCCCAGCGGCTCCTGGTCCGATGCTTTCAGTTTCCCGCCTGCCAGCCACAGGGAAAACAGCGCGGCGCTGGAGAGCGCCGTCATCACCATGATCGCGATGATCCCGGAAAGGCCCGTGACCAGGCCGCACACCGCCGCCAGTTTCACGTCGCCGAAGCCCATCACGTCCTTTTTCATG
>JAITOE010000044.1 GCA_031290135.1 Eubacteriales Family XIII. Incertae Sedis bacterium | reverse complement strand
AGTATCAGCGGAACCCGCCGCCTTGCCTGGCGAAAAAAATCCTCGCCACTTTGTCCAATGTTTAATTGTCGGAGCAATAATAGAATTACTATTGTTCAACAATGGATCATTATCCATTTTTGGGTACGTTATTTTGGATTTTGGAATTCTAAAAAGGAGGAATGGAAAAAATGAAATGCAGAAAAGGAAGAAAGGCACGATGTTCGATCGCTTTGCTCATGCTCGTGTTGTGTGTCGCAGTGGCCGGTTGCGGCGGGTCGTCCGGGAATTCGTCAAATGGCGGTGATCCTTCGGCAGACCTTTCGGCGGAAGAAACCGAGCCAATCACCTGGGACGTGGTATGTTCGTGGGTACAAGGGAATTTCAACTATACCAGACTTGAACTTTTTGCGGAGATGATCGAAGATGCGACAAACGGCGCATTGATCATCCATATCGTGGGAGGGCCGGAAATCGTTGCGGAGGCGGAACAGGCAGAAGCGTGTGCGAACGGTGTCGTCGATGCGGTATATACCAGCGTCGGCTATGCGTCCGGGTATTTGCCGATCGGCGAAGTTGTTACCGCGTCAGATATGAAAAATTCCGAAATGGCCGCGAGCGGCGGGCTTGATTTTTTAAGGGAAGAATACGCTAAAGAAAAATTGTTTTTCTACGCTGCGGTAAATGAGGTTGACTATACGCGCTTCCATATCTATACAAACGAAGAAATTACGACATACGACGGATTAAAGGCCCTTAAAATTCGTGCCAGCCAGGGTGTATGGACCAGTTTGGCCAATTCCATTGGCATGGTTCCGTCCCCCATCGTTTTTACGGAGCTTTATTCCGCGTTGGAACAGGGGCTTGTAAAAGGATATCTGGCGCCTGCGTTCAGCGGCGTAAAAGAAGGATTTTTCGAGTACACAAAACACATGATATTTCCGGGGCTGGGCCGTCCGGGCACTGTCATGCTGTTCAACCTTGCATCATGGGAAGCCCTGCCGGAAAGCGTGCAGCAAGATGTGCTTGGCGCAATGGATGATATTGTAACGCAATGGGATGAACAGGTTGACATCAATGCAATGAATACGAATATCGAGGCGCTTGAAGCGGCAGGCGGCACGGTCGTCGAATTCAGCGAGGAAGACGCAAAAAGGCTTACGGACACATACGGCAGCATCGCATGGGAGACCCTTGCAAAGAATTGCCCGAATTATGACATCGACGAACTCAAGACGCTTTTCATGAAATAAACTGCTCCGCGGATAGGTTTTTACGGAAAGCTGTCTCAGCGAGGCAGCTTTCCTCTCAAAATTCACAAAAGAAGAGGTCAGTGCGGGCTAAGCCCATGGGTGAAAATTTTAATCGCCGCGTCCAGCGTTTCATCATCCGAAAAATCCCTCGCCCCGTTATGGATATATTTAAACATGACGTTTTGCGCCCACAATGACATGAGGAACAGCAATGCCACAAGTTCTATGTCAACATCTTTGCGAATGAGGCCGCGGCCCTGAAATGGCTTGAGGCGTTCAGCCAGTGCATGGGACGTGGCAACCATCCCGTCTTCGCAGAAAATACGTCCAAAGTCCGGATGGATGGCGGATTGTCTGGCGACTGTCAGAAATATGGCTTTTCGTTTTGGGTCGTTGCCCATCTCCAATTGAATTTCTCCCAGATCCTTGAGCATTTCCATCCATCCCTCAGATGCCGGATTAATTTGAAGGTTACGGGACTTCAAGTTCACGATGCTCTCGTGCAAAACTGTCGCAAAAAGACTTTCCTTGCTGTCGAAATATTGATAGAAAGCCGTTTTTCCAAGCCCGGTTTTGCGCATGATCGATTCTATCGTCGTACCCGCATATCCCTTTTGCCCGAAATAGAGCAGCGCGACTTCAATGATTTCCCGTTTTTTTATGTCCTTGGACGGCTGATAATCGATCAGGCTTTCATCAAGGCCCAATTCGTCAAAGAGCGCCTGTTTGCTTGAAAAGTAGCTGTAAATAGTTGTCGGTGATATCCCGGCTAACTTTGCTATTTCAGCAATGCCTGCCTTTTGCAATCCGTTTTCGGAGATCATCTTCCGAGCACTCGAAACAATTTTCTCGCGCATGACATTGCTTTTTCTTTTCATGTCAATCTTTCCTTTCCAGCGGAAAACCACCCTGAAACATGCGGAGTTACTATTCAAACATCCGCCCAAGAAAGGGTGGCACGTCGGGCGGTGAACTCTTACCGGCTAAAGCCGGAGAGTTCTCAAGGGGCACCATTTGCTGCGCAAATGGGGTTAGGTGCGCCATTTCTCGGAGAAGAGGCATGAAGCGGCGTTGGTGTTATCCGCCCGGTATGTCGGGTTTGCCTTTCGAAGAGACATCCCGGCGGGACTGCCCCCCAGACGGACACACCTTTGAATAGTAACAATGCGGACGTGCGCGTTGGCGCCGGCCTCAGACATTTCCGACAAAGACGTATTCCAGCCGTTCTTTTGCGATTTCCGCCAGGCGGTACAGCGTTTCCGGGGGCGTGGGGGCTTTGTCCGTCATTTTGTGGCGCGGGAAGAAACGCGTGACGTGCAGGGGGATCGCGGGCGATATCGACGCGAGCCAGGCGGACAGCCCGGCCATCTCGGATTCGCCGTCGTTTTCGCCGGGTATGATGAGGCAGGTCGCTTCCACGTGGCAGGCGGCGGCGCATTGCGCCATGCTGCGTTTCACCGTTTCCAGGTCCCCGTTTAATTTCCGGTAGAATTCCGGCGTGAAGCCTTTTATGTCGATGTTCATCGCGTCCACGAAGGGCAGCAGCGCCGACAGCGGCTCCCGGCAGGCAAGGCCGTTGCTTACTAAGACGACTTTTAAACCGGCTTCCCTGATCAGGGGCGCCGTGTCCAAGATGTATTCTATGCCTGTCAGCGGTTCGTTGTAGGTAAACGCGAGGCCTAGGTTGTCCGGGACGGACGCCGCGGCTTCCAGCAATTCTTCGGGGGAGAAAAAGCGGGTCTGTCCATAGGCGGCAGGTTCGCGGCCGGCAGTTTGCGGGGCGATCTGCGAGATGTCGCTGTTCTGGCAGAACGCGCAGCGCATGTTGCAGCCGTAGCTCCCCGCCGAAAGGATTTGGCGGCCGGGATGGAAACGGCGCAGCGGCTTTTTTTCAACGGGATCCAGCGCCAGGGCGGATATCCGCCCGTAATTTTCGGCGTGGAGAACGCCCGCGGCGTTGCGCCGCGCGCCGCACAGTCCCGTCTGTCCTTCCGGGATGAGGCAGGCGTGCGGGCATAGGATGCAACGCAGCTTGCGGCACGTCCGGCCGACGGCGTCCGTTTCCTCTTTTTCATAAAAAAGCGCTTCCCTCATGTGTGGCGCACCACCTCAAAACGTTCCAGCCCGTAGCTTTCATCCGGGCGGATGCCCGCTTTTTGCAGCGCGATGGAAATCTGCTGTTCCACTGTGTCCACCCCGTCTAAATTCGGAAGCAAAAGCCCGCGCCGCCTGCCCTTTGTCACGATGACGCCATAGCGGGCGGCGTCCAATTGCCCGGGGCCGTCCACCGCCTCGGCGGGCGACAGCACGTCCACGCTGTAGGTCAGCGCGTCCAACTCTTCCGGTTCTATGGGATCAAAGCGCGGGTCGCGGGCCGATGCCGACACGCTGTTTTCCATAATTTCCATGGCGATATTGCTCTGCGCCGCCTCTATCGTTCCGATGCAGCCGCGCAGGCTGCCGTCTTTCTTGACGGACACGAACACGCCGGCGCGGGCGGACAGGATTTCTTCCGGCAGGCCCGGCGGCAGGGCGGCGGGCTTCCCCGTCCTGACGTAGTGTTCGGCGGTTTGCCGGGCCAGGCGCACAAGGGCGTCTTCGCCGCGCCGGATTTTTTCCAGCGCCGCGTTTTTATCCGCGAGAAGCTGCGGCAGCAGGCTGGGCGCTTCCCCGTCCCCCGCAAAGGCGGCTGTCAGGTAGCCCACCCCGTAGGGGCCTTCGTAGCAAAGCACCCGGCTTCGCACCTGCGTCCCGTCCATCGCGCCCGCCAGCATAACGATGCTGCGCAGACCGCATTCGGCGGCGCGTTCACAAAGCGACGGATCCATGGACAGCAAGGCGCGGAAGTCCGATTTTTGTATGCAGTCCCGCACATAGGCGTCGTGCTTCGGCCCCTCCGGCGCAAAGCCGTATGGGCCGTCCTCTTTCAGTTTATGGGACATGTCGCCGCTGGCCACCAAATAAACGCTGCGCGAAAGGGATTCGGCCGCTTCCCGGACGCACATGCCGAAGCGGTAGTGGTCGATCAGGGACAGACCTGAAAGCGAAATGCGCACGATCCGGGGCGCTTTCAGGAAATACAGCGGCACTAGGACGCCGTGGTCCAAGGCGCGGTCTTTCTCCCCCAGCGTCCCCGCGGGGATGCCTTGTCCGGCGACACAGGCTTCGATGCGGGATGCCAGCTCGCTGTCATAGGCGGCCGAAATCCGGATGCGCCCCGCCCCGAAGGCGTTAAAATTGCCGCTTGCGGATTCCCCCGGCGAGATATGGATGTAATCGGCATACAGGACGCTGTGCGGGGAGAAGATGACGACGGTGTCCGGGCGCTGCGCGGAGAGTTCTGCGGCGATTTCTTCGAACGCGCGGCGCGTGCCGGGTATTTCGTCCCCCTTGCCGACGCCCGGTATGATCAGCGGCGGATGCGGGACAAGGCAGCCTTTCAACATGATGTTCCCCTTTTCTTTGCTCGTCTGTTTCCGTTGGTTTTGTGTTTATTGTACAGCGAATCCGCGGAAAAATCAAGCAACTGCCGTCATAATGAAACGAAGCGACCCAGTGTATAGTTACTGTTATGAATCTTGGGTATGTTCCGCCACTGCGTGATTTGCGTAGGGCATATCCCTCGTCGTTGCGAGAAGCGGAGCGCCGAAGCAATCCAGTGCCTGTGGATTGCTTCGCTTCGCTCGCAATGACGGAGGGGTGACGCCCGCCCCCGGCTATGTGATTCGTTCCGTTTGGTGACGGAACCCGGCGTGATTGACTGTTATGACTCTTAGGTATGTGGAACCGCCGTTGCTTAAAAATACCTGTGGAGCTGCCTGAAGTCCTGCTCCGTGTCTAAAATCACGGATGCCTCGTGTTCCTTTATGACGTCGCCCGCGTAATAGGCGGTGAAAAGGAAGGTAAGGCTTTCGGGCGCGTTTTTGCCCCATTTGTTGATCATCGCGCTGTCCCAGAGGCTGCCGTCATAGATCCATTCGTCCTCCGCGTTTTTACTGCCGGTGTTCCGCATGTCGGTTATATAGCCGGGATAGCCCTTTATCTGGCAGGTGACGCGAACCGGGTTTCCGGCCGCGCCGGCCCGCAGCATGAAACGTTCGCCGGACCAGAACACGTTGACGCCGCGGGCGCGGGGCGCGGGCAGATTTTTGTACGCGGCGAAATCCACCGTGCGGTTCACCTCTTCCTTGAAAAGCTTCATGTTGTATGTTTTGCGGTTCCGGTTCCATTCGTCCGTATGGAAGACCTCGCCCGCAATCTTCCCCTCCGAAACGACGTCGAACGCGTGACGTCCCAGGCCGGCGCCCGACAGGTCGGACACGGTACACACGACGCTGTAGCCGCCGGCCTGGGCGGGCGGGGCGAAGTCCGTGACGACAGCCGGGTAGTTCTTCGCGGCGTCCGCTTTGATCCCGGTTTTGTAATGCCGGTAGACCTGCCGCCCCTCAAAATAGACCTCTGTCACAAGGGTGAGCTCGTCTTTTTCCTTGTCGTCCACGCCGATTTCCAGCCGGTATTTTTCACCCTCCCGCACAGGCGTCGGCAGGGTCTTGATATAAGTGATCCAAGGCGCTTCGCCCCCGCCCTCTATATAGAACGTGAGCGATTCGGCATTGCTGTTTTTGTTGTAATCCTCATAATTTATGCCATTTCCCGCCACGCCGCCCGCGCGGTCGGTGTTGTCGCGCTGCCAATGCTCCACGACGTATTTGCCGTCCACATAAAACCGCTCTATGCTCTCGTCCAAGATGTTCCCCCGGAGCTGCCGGACGCTGCCGTCCATGTTCATGACCGCGTCCGCGTCCGGGTGGGGACCGTCGTTGAAGGGCGTGTGCGCGTATTTCCAGAAACTCTTCAGGCTTGCGTCTTTTTCGTAATCCGTGTACGCGATGTTGTAGGAGACCAATTCGCCTTTTTTATAGATCAATGCATCCGGTTCTTTTTCTTCCGTCACGGGCGTTTCGTCAATCAGGCTGACCAAGGCGTTTTCGGCCTGCCAGGCCGCCGCCTGCGCCGCCGTGTTCATGGTGTTTTCCGCCGCGTAGACGCGCACGCCGTTTTCTATGGAATAGATCCTGAAATCACGCAGCAGCATGCCGTCCTGGGACACGGCGGAAAAACGGACGCTTATATGGCCGGGGAAGGTCTCGTTCGCGAAATAAACCCGCCCCGCCTTTTTGTCGAAAAAATAACGGTCTTGCTTTATGGGCTCGTTCAGCTCGTCCACGAGGTAAATGTGCGCGTCGCTGTAATCGCCGCCGCTGACGCCGCCCGTGCCCTGCGCTTCTACGGTCACGTCGCCGGTCTGGCCTATGGGCATCCGGCCGGCGGCCTGTCTTTCGAGGATCGGCGTGGTATAATATTCGAATGTGACGTCGCCGGACCTGAATGTCGCGTTCCCAAGCGGTTTCGGCATGACGCCGGAATCCACGGCGTATTTTCCCTGGGGAATGCGCGCCGTAAAATGATACGTCCAATTGCTTTTTTGGGTCAGCGAGACAAAGGGGATGCTGCCGGGGGCGCCCTCGTAGCTCTGCAAGGGCTGCGCCGCGTAGGCAAGCACCGGCTCTGGCGTCGCGAAGGAACCGCTGTACCGAATCCAGCCGCCGCCGGCTGATGCCATCGCCGCGGTGGGCGGGGGATCCGCAGGCCGCGTGTTTTCCACGAACTCCACCTTCAGGTTGTCCACGCGCGCCCATCGTTGCGCCGGCAGGCTCCCCTGATAGACCACATAGGCGCACAGGCTGTGTGTGCCCGGCTGAAGCAGGTCTTTATGCGTGTAATGGCCGCTGCCCCGCCCCGTCCCGAACGCGACGGACCATATCTCACCGTCCGTCAGAAAGCGGGCGCTGCGCGGCGTCTCGCCTGCGCAGTCGTAGTCAAAGGACAGGATCGCCTGTTTGCCCGCAGGCACGGTGAAGGCAATGTCGCTTTCAAGCACGTGGTTGTAGTTCCCCCCTGACTTTACCGCCGTGCTGAAATCCGAGCCGCAGAACCAGCCGTTGCGGATCTTGTCGGCGGGATAATGGAAGAATTCCGTCGGCGGGCCTCCGTTGAAATCTTCCAGCCAGGTCTTTGTGACGTAGTATTTTTCCGGAAGAACTCTGTCTTCGGGGACGGCGGCCGCGCGCCCGTATTCGATCCGCATCGGCGCCGCGTCGTCCGGGTTCGCCGCGTTTGCCGGCGTCTGTGCCGGGTCTTTCACCTCGTACTCATAGTAATAGGTTTTGGAGGGATCCAGGCTAAAACGCCTGCTGACGGTTCCGGCGGCGGAGCCGGTCGGTTTTATGGCCAAGGCTTTGTTCGGCGTGTTTCCGGGCTTTACGGCCGCCGAAACGATGCTGTCTGCCAGCAGGACGGATCCGGAATGGTTCAGCGTCGTAAAAAGGCTCGTGCCGAGGGCCGAACGGAAGGCGCTGCCGCCGGCGTTGAACCGGTTTGCGTCGTCCAGCAGCACGACCGCCTTGATGTCCTTCCTGTCGCTGTCCTGATGCCGGACGAGGCTGCGCCAGAGGATCTGGTCTTCGGTTTGCGGCCACTCCGCCACTTTTACGCGGTTGTCGTTTTCCGGCGCGGCCTGGTCGTGGTTCAAGGTGTAATTCACCGCGTACAGGACGTCGTTTTTCATGCTGGTTTCCGCCCTGGGCCCGAACGCGAACAGGCTTGACGCCGCATAGGAAACCGTGCCTTTGCTTAGGTCAAAGGTGTAAAGCCTTGCTCTTGTCGGCTCCACGGTTTCGCTGCTCATGTTGTTTCCGACATCGTTTATGCCGGCGCCTGTCTGGACATAGAGTTTGTTGCCGATTGTAAGGCCCAGCAAGAGGATTTCCCATATGTCGTAGCCCGCTTGCCCCGATGAAGACGACTCCGTCACCGCGCCCGTGTAAATATCATAGGCGCGCACGGTTGAGGTATGCTTGCTGTTGTCATATCTGGAAACGGAGACCACATGGGTCGCTTCCCCCTTTTCGTCCACGGCGCAGATGAGTCCGCTGCTCCGCGCGCCGCTTCCGAACCAGCCGGAGAATTCCCGCATCAGCGTCCCGTCTTCCGCATAGACCTTGGCTTTGCCTCCCTGACCGATGACCATCTTGCCCTTCGTGTCCACGCGCAGGCAGACATTATCGGCGGAGGCCGCTAAGTTCAGCGAAAGCAGGCTCACTTTTTCCGTCGCCGGGTCGAATATGCCGTGGTACGCGGAAGGCGCCATCTGGAGGAAGAAATGCAGCTTGCCGCCCACGACGCCGGAATCGCCGGATATGGTCCCGGCGTAGATTTTCTTTATGCCGCCGCCCATGTCGATGCGATAAATGCCGTCGCTTTTAAACGTATAGATCGCGTTGCCGGCGATGTAATTTTGCTGCCCCGCGGCGATGTTCAGCTTGCCGAGGCAGGCGCCGGAGTTCTTGTCGAACAGCAGGGTACTGTCCCCGCATATGAAATACAGGTATTTGCCGGCGGCGTCGTGGGCGAATCCCTGCCCCTGGTTGTACAGGGCGGTTGCGGAAAGCACGTTGCCCGGAATGGCGTACTGCCATTTTTGCGCCGCAGTGTAGGCGTCGTAGGCCGTTATGTAATAGGGCGCCTGCGGGTAGTTGTTCCGGTCGCCGTTTACCCAGGTCGCATGGACGGTGTATAAATTGCCCTCGTCTACCGAATAAGAACGGTTTTCAAGAAACGCGTTTCCGTTGTAGCCCGACGGGCGGGCGATTTCCATCAGCTCTGTCGGCGCGGCGCTGTTTCTCGGCGACGGCGCCAGCTGCCGCAGCGTGACGTGCGCGTCAACCCCGGCTTCGATGAAGGCGCGGTCCAATTCGTTCTTTTTGGCCGCCATGTTGTCGTATTCGCTCTTTGAGGCGGCAAGCAGCAGCACGTCGGCGGACCTTGCCGCCTTGGGGGAAAGGCTTACCACGGGCGCAACGTTGTTTACCACGGTGCTGTATACGCCTGATTCGGCGCTCAGGTAATCCGCCGGCGTGATGTATTCCGGCAGGGTTTCGTCGGTCCATATCTCTTTTAGGGAGAGCTTGACATCGACGGGACCGACGCCCTCTTTGTGAAACGCGACGTTCATGCCCGTGCCGAAAGACCGGTCTTGGTAGCCCGCGAGGTTTCGGGCGTCGGCAAAGACGCCCGGCGCGGCGCTTAGGCCATCGGCGGACACGTGCCAGGTGCGTTCCAGCTGGTCTCCGTCCGTGACGGAGCGGTCTAAGACGCTGATTTCCGCTGTGTTTGTCCCCGCCATCCGCAGAAATTCCGTTTCAAGCAGCACGTCCGGCTGCGGCGGCAGATCGGGGAGGACGGTGAAGTCTTTTGTCACCTCTGCCGTCTGCCCGCGGCTGTCTTCCACAAAGATGCGGTAGGTGAAATCCCGTGTTTCGCGGTATTTGGTCAGGAACGGCAGTTCTATGGTTGTGAAATACGGGTCGGAACTGACGTTCCGTATGGCGCGGGTTTTGATGCTTGCGCTGTTTTGAAGCGCGCCGTTCCTGTTCAGGCGCACGGTTTCGCCGCTGCCGGTTTCTACGATCTGCATCCACGCGCTTTTGACGGGATACAGCGGGTTCGTGGCGATGACGGCCGTCAGGGTCTGCTTCCGGTTTTCCTTCTGGCTCCCGCCGAGGGTGTCTATGATGGCCGGCGTTCTGAGGACTTCTATGGGTTTCACGTCGGTGTCGGAGTTGCTGTCCGCGCGGCTGCTGACGCGCAGCACCACCTCGTAGAAGCCTATTTTCGGCCAGGTGATTTCCCGGTCGGTGTCTGTCAGGAAGGAGACGGCGGCGCCGGCTTCTTTGCCGGGGGTAAAGCTGTTGCTGGCAAGCTTTTCGGCGTACATGCGGGCGGAGGAGTATTCCTGGCCATCGATCCGGAAACGGCTTTGGTCGCTGGCGCATACGGCGTGTCCCTCGTAGACCGTCGCCGGCATGTCCAAGATCGCTTCTATATCTGTCGCGTGTTTGGGTTCTTCGGGTTTTTCTTCGGGCGGTTCTTCGTCCTTCTCGGTGATGCGGATGGTTTTGACGTCTTCGTCGTTTTTTCCGCCGACGGCCGTGACAGTCAGGCGGTAGGTGACGGTGCAGGCGTTCTGTTCCGTCTCTTTTTTGCTTCCGCCGGAGTTTTTCCCGTTGCCCCGCCCGCTCCAGCTGACCACGGGCGCCCATTTTCCGTCGCCGTAGTGCTTTTCCAGGCTGGCTGTCGCGACGGAAAGATCCGCGCCTATGAGGGAATCATCCGCGGCGGTGTAGGTCTCCCCCGCCTCGGCCGAGGATGGCAGGCTGAGGCGCGCCTCCAGGGCGTCGTCCCGGACGGTTTCCACTGTCACCGCGTCGTATTGCAGGATGACGGGCGTGAAGTAAAGGTAGCCTTCCACGTTCAGGCTGAAGCTCTGGCTGGCGGGATCCATCAGGTTCATGGCGTCGATGACTTCCTGGGATGGGTTGCCGAGGAGGTCGAAGATGTCTTGTTTGTTGCCGTCGGCGAGTTTCTTTTTTACGTTGTATGGACTTCCGTCTTTCACGGCGAACGTAACGTTGCCGTAGCTGACGGTCAGGTTTCCGCTTCCGCTGCTGTACGTGTTTTCGCCGGATACGGAGAACGTGTTTGCGGCGAATGCAAAATAATTATCGGAATAGCTTTTCTCGTCCGTCGCGAACCGCGTTTGGTTCCAGTGGTACAGTTCGTTGTCGAAATCAAAAAATCCCTGGGTTTTGCTTGACGCGTATGGAATATATTTGTACACTTTCACGTTCCGCATCCCCGCACCGATGTTGAAGGTTGTGCTCCAGCTGTGGGTGCTGCCCGGATTCCAGCCGTTCTGCCACGTGCCGGCGGAATTTTTCCACAAGAATGTGACACCCGTGTCAAGGCGGTAATGCGTGGTAATAACTTCCTTGGTCGTGGCGCCGAGGGCCGCCTGCGGGGCAAGGGAGAGGATCAGTGACAGCGCAATGAGCGCCGAAAGGATGCGTGTCCGCATATTGTTACTCCTTTTGCTTATGGCCGTTCCCCGTCTTTGCGGGGAGCGCGGCGACGGAATATTCGTATGGCAATTTAAAAATCGTTCTGCTGTAAAGTGTTCGGGAGCAGGATCACGGTATCGCATGTCACGCTCTTAAAGGCAATGTAATCAAAATCAGGAAACGTGCCCGTACACGTCGGATCATCCGGGGGATATATATGCGAACCGCCGTCAAAAAGGGGCGTCAAGGTGCTTCCTTTGACAAGATACGGCTTGGCGATATACATCGCGTCTTCCGAAACGATGTCCAGCACTTCGCCCCCCAGCAAGTTGTGCGTGATTTGCATCTGAAAGGGGTAATCCGTCATGATCTCATAGTATTTCATCACTTCGTATGGTTCAAATTCTGCCGCAAAAGAATCCCAGTCACGCGCCTCGCGGCTCACGCCGTTATCTATCAAAATGGTATCGATGATGTCCGTGAGCAGCTTCTTCGACTGGGAGCTTTCAGCCACGCCGAGGAAACCTTCGACGCCTCCGCCCTTCCGGGGCGTGTTAAACCGCTCCAGCGCGGACAGCTCTCCCGGCGCCGCTTCCGGCTCCGGCAGCAACCGCGCTTCCGCGTTTTTCAGCCGGTACACCACGGTGACGGCTTCCGCGCGGGTCAGCGTTTCCGCCGGACGGAAGGAAGAGTCCGGGTAGCCCGTGAGGAGACCGGCGGCGTATGCCTTTATAATGTCGTATTCGTGGGGCGTCCGCGCGTCGATGTCCGTTATCCCGTCCCGGAGCGCGTCATACGCCTCTATTTCCGTGTCGCCCAGCACGTTGCTCAGGATCAGCGCCATGTATTCGCGCGAAATCGCGTAGTCCATCGCCCGGACCGATATGTCATACGCCGTGAAGTATCCCGCGTCCACGGCGGCCCTGTAATAGCCGGCCGCCCAATGCCCGTCGCCGCTGTTTCCGGGGTCGCTCCCGCCCGCCGCCAGATGCGCCATTTTTATGAATTCGCCATAGGTCACCTGCTCCGCCGGTTTAAAGCCGCCGTCCGGGAAGCCTGCGACCACGCCGTCCTCCGACATGGCCGAAATCGCCTCATAGGCCCAGTGGCCGGCGCGGACGTCGCCGTAGTCCGCCCCGAATACAGCCGGGGGCACGGTTGCCGTGACTGCCGCGATGAGCAAAGCCGCAACCAGCAGCCTGCCGCGATATTTTTTCGTTTTCATGATTCTTGTCCTTTCTGTTGTTCTTATGGCTCCCCCGAAGGGAGCTTAGCCCGGAGCGCAGGACGCCTGTGTCCGCGTTCTTATGGAATATATTTGTATTATATCCATATATTCCCATGCTGTCAAGCCTTTTTTCGCGGAAAACAAAAAAGCCTTTTCAGGCTTTGCGGACAATGGAATTGAAAGTTGTTTTGGGAGTGCGAAGCTCGGAATCTATTTTGCACTATTTTACACTATTTTGCATTTTTCACATTTATTTTTGCATTTGTTCAACATTTATGATACAATAGCCACAGAGGACGTGGCTATAGTGCGGATTAGAGTGCCCTCCGGCCCTGCCGGAGATGGCGGTATCATAATGGCAAGCATTATGATACAATAGCCACAGAGGATTATTATATTGAATCTCCCGAATAGCAGGACCGTTACCCCCCGGCGCGCTTACAGGCAGGAGCACACCCTTGAATAAATTGAAGGCTTTCGCGTACCGCTATGTTTTTTCCGATAAAATCCCGCTGAACGCGCGGGTTTTGAATATGATATGTTTCTTCGGTTTTCTGGCGGCGATCGCCGCCATTGCGGCCCGCCGCATTGAGGGCGTCCCGTTCATCAGCATCGCCCTGCTGCTGATCATGATGGCGTTGATCGTCCTTCTGCTGCCCATCGTCAACCGCTTCCGCCTTTACGTCGCGGGCGGGCGCCTTGCGCTGGTTGTGATCAGCGACATCATATTCCCCATTATTTTTATTAAAACCGGCGGCGTCAACAGCGGCATGACGGCGTATTTCGCCCTTTGCATCGTCCTGATATTCTTTCTGGCAAGCGGAAAAGCCCGCTTGATTCTCCTGTTCATCCACATCGCCATCATGCTCACCGGCTATTACGTCAGCACTTTTTTTCCTTCCGTAATCGTCCCTCTGACCCCGTTCCAGCAAATGGTCGATCATATTCAGTCCACCCTCATCGTCGGATTTTTCATCGGCTGCGTCATTCTGTTCCAAAACAGGATATACCTCGCGGAAAAAGAAAAGGCGGACAACGCGGGCCTGGAAATTGCCAAGCAGGACGAACTTCTGCATGTGGCGCACTTAGTGGCGACGATGCTCCTGACTGCCGAAAAAGACCAGTTTGACGAAATGCTGCAAAAAAGCATGGAACTGCTGGCCCGTAACACGGGCGTCCAGCGCGTGTACGTCTGGAAAAACCGCATGATACACCATTCCCTCCATTATTTTCAGGAGTTTGAATGGCTGGATCCCGCAATCCCGCATCCTGCCACCGTCCGCGCCTTAGACGGCTTTTCCTATATTGAAAGCATCCCCGCATGGGAAGAAAAATTTGCCGGGGAGCAGATCATAAACGGCCCGCTGTCTTCGCTCTCCGCGCAGGAACGGGAACGGCTGGCGCCCTACGGCATCGCCTCCGTCTTAGTGGTTCCCGTCTTCCTGCAGAGTTCTTTTTGGGGCTTCGTCAGCTTTGACGACTGCGGAAAAGAGCGCACGTTTTCCGAGGACGAGGTGAAGATCCTGTGCTCCGGCAGCCTGCTGATGGCCAACGCCGTCTCACGCAATGAAATGACGAACTTTTTAATCAAAGCGCGCGAAGACGCGCTCTCCAGCACCCAGGCGAAAAGCGATTTTCTCGCCAACATGAGCCATGAGATACGCACCCCCATAAACGCCGTGATCGGCATGACCGCCATCGGCAAGACGTCTTCCGACGTGGAGCGGAAGGATTACGCATTTTTGAAGATAGAAGAGGCTTCCGCGCATCTTCTGGGCGTGATCAACGACATTCTGGACATGTCGAAGATAGAAGCGAACAAGTTTGAACTTTCCTCCACGGAATTTTCCTTCGAAAAAATGCTCCGGCGCGTGATCAACGTCGTCAATTTCCGCGCCGATGAAAAACGGCAGAAATTCACCGTGCATATCGACAATGCCATCCCCGACGCCCTGATCGGGGACGACCAGCGGCTTGCGCAGGTCATTGCGAACCTGTTGGGCAACGCGGTAAAATTTACGCCGGAGCGGGGTTCCGCCAATTTGTCCGCCTATTTTGTAAAGGAGGAACAGCGCCTCTGCACGATTCAAATCGAAGTGAGCGACACCGGCATCGGCATCAGCGAGGCGCAGCAGGCGCGCCTGTTCCATTCCTTTGAGCAGGCGGAAAGCGGGACGTCGCGCAAGTTCGGCGGAACCGGGCTCGGACTCGCGATATCCCGGCGGATCGTCGAAATGATGGGCGGTGAGATATGGGTCGAATCCGAGCTGGAAAAAGGGGCGACCTTCGTTTTCACCGTACAGATCCTGCGCAGCGGGAAGCGGCGCGCAAGCCTGCTGGATCCGGCGTTGAAACCGGAGAACATCCGCGTGCTGGCCGCGGACCACGATCCGGACATAAGGAAATATTTCGAAGACCTCGCGTTGCGGATGGGCATCCTGTGCGACACCGCCGCAGACGGCGCCGGGGCGCTGGCGCTCATGGAAGGCCACGGTGCCTATTCCATATGTTTCGCGGACTGGAAAATGCCCGGCATGGACGGCGTCGCGCTTACGCGCAGGATAAAGAGACTTGACCCGAAGCTCCCCGTAGTTCTCATGCTCTCCGCGGCGGAGTGGGGCTCCATCGAATCCGAGGCAAAAAGCGCGGGCGTGGACAGATTCCTGCTCAGGCCGCTCTTCCCTTCCGCCATCGCCGACCTGATCAACGAATGCGTCGGCGCGGGCAAGCTTGCGCCCATGGAAGACCCGGCGCAAAAAACCGACTGTTTCCAGTCCTACCGCCTCCTGCTGGTGGACGACATGGCGACCAACCGGGAGATCGTGACTGTCCTCCTTAAACCCACTTTGCTGAAAATCGACTGCGCGGAGAACGGCGCCGTGGCCGTACAGATGTTCCGCGACGCGCCGGACCGCTACGACATGGTCTTCATGGACGTGCAGATGCCTGAGATGGACGGTTACGAAGCCACGCGGCAGATCCGCGCCGTGGACGTGCCCGCCGCGAAGCAGATCCCCATCATCGCCATGACGGCCAACGTGTTCCGGGAGGACGTCGAACGCTGTCTCGCCGCCGGCATGGACGACCATATGGGCAAACCGCTGGATTTTGACGACGTATTGGCGAAGCTGCGCACGTATTTGCCGCACAAAGAGAAAGCCGCCGCCGTTTAAAACCGGTTACTGGTATGAATCTCAGGTATGTAGAACCGCCGCGCTTCCTTTGTCGTTGCGAGAAGCGAAGCGACGAAGCAATCCATACTGCGCTCTGGATTGCTTCGCGCTGCTCGCAATGACGGAGGGAGTACGCCCGCCCCGCAGCTGGGTGATTCGTTCCGTTTGGTGACGGAACCCGTCGTGATTGACTGTTATGAATCTTAGGTATGAACGGCACCGCCGTATAAAACTCAATTCGTCTTTACTTTAAAAAGATTTTGTGCTACAATGAATCAAAGAATCAAAAAACCGGAAAAATTGTGACATTTAGCCCCCCGCTTTTTTTGCCTTTTCGGGCGGGGTCGCTATGCGGAAGGGAGTGGGGGCATTTATGAAATTAAACGATGCGCAGACCAAAAGGCTTTTGGAATACACCGGGCAGGTTCAAATCAAGCAATTGTCGCTTAACATGGCGCTGACAAGGCTCAGGGGCAGGTATAAGGCCAATCCGACGTCCGGCACAATTTCTACCTGCACGGCGGAACTCAATGCGCTTTTTGACAAATTTGCAATCATCATGAAGCCCGACTATGAATGGGTCGTCGGGTTGTAGGTTTGCGGAAATATAGGAGGATGCCCTATGCTGAAAACATTTGAACAGGCCGCCGCCCTGATCGGCGAGAAAAAACTGCTGCACATTTCCGGGTCCGGCAAATTGCTGCGCAATCTTCCGGACGGGAACTGGATCGGCGGTTCCACCGAATATTTTATGGAAGAAAACGGCGGCCAGATAAGCGACACGCTCTTGGACGTCCAGGAACTGGCTTTCGGCACATACAAGCTGGCGTCCTACGGCACCGCGGAGCTGCCTTCCATCACGACGGACGCGTACCCCAACGGGTTCTCCGTCATCATCCTTCCCTTTGACAGCGAAGTACACAGACAATACGCGCAAAACGCGGCGGACTACGACAATATTTTCCTGAAAAACATCGTCGGCTGGATTTCCGGCCTGAACCTGAACGCGCCGGAGCAGATTCCCATCGCGGTGAACGGCAGCACCGGGGAAGCGTTCGCGGACAAGGCCGTCGTGCTGCATATCAGCTTGCCTGAAGACAAGACGGTCTGCATGAGCATCGTAAACATCTTCACGCCAGACGCCAACAGCCCCCTCATCACCTTCGGCGCGGACGGTTTTAACACGGAAACCTGCCTTGTGGACGGAAAAGAGGTGGTTTTTGCCGATTATATCGCGGAAAACGGGTTGGACACGAAGCTCCCCTTAGTGGGCGACTATTCCGGCGCGGGCATTAACATTTCCATTAAAAGCATTGACGGCGGCACGGTCCATTTCTACGCGCCGGTATTCAAAGGCATCCAGTACCGTTTTGCCGAAAGCATCCCCGACTATGCCGCCGCGTTTAACGAGAAGATCAAGGAGCTTGGCGGCGCGGACGCCGAATTTTCCTGCAACTGCATCCTGAATTTCCTGTACGGTGAACTGGAAGGAAAGAAGCTCGGCGGTTTTTACGGCCCCATCACGTTCGGCGAGATAGCGTGGCAGCTCTTAAACCAGACTCTCGTTTACCTGAGGATT
>JAITOE010000214.1 GCA_031290135.1 Eubacteriales Family XIII. Incertae Sedis bacterium | reverse complement strand
AGTCCCGCCGGGATGTCTCTTCGAAAGGCAAACCCGACATACCGGGCGGATAACACCAACGCCGCTCCACGGGGAACGCGAGGGGAGGCTCTGTCGCTAACGGCGGCCAAGAAGTACGTTGGCGATGCTGGTGCCTATGCTGCCCGCCATGACACAGACCGCGCAGGCGGCCATGCCGACACGTTTTCGACGTTAAGGCTTTCCTGACGACTTTGGCGGGCAACACGGACAACTTTATATCTGCGGAGCAAAACGGCATGGCGGCGGCGGCTGTCGTTACCAAAATGTACGATTTAAGCGCCGGTGCGCGCTGTTTTCCCAACCGCCAAAGAATTTGTGCATTTCGGCGGGATTTTCAAGAATTTCGCTTGCCATTTCCTCTGCGTTTAGGTATAATACTACTGTTGTAGGTAATTAGGATTTGTAAGGAGGAGGTGGGAATACGGATGGCACAGGTTATTGTCAGGGAAAACGAGAGCTTGGAAAGCGCCTTGAAAAGGTTCAAGCGTTCTTGTGCGAGGGACGGCGTCATGTCGGAGCTGCGCAAGCGTGAGCATTACGAAAAGCCAAGCGTGAAACGGAAGAAAAAGTCCGAAGCCGCAAGAAAAAAAGCCAAAAAATATTGACGTCCCATGGACGTGCCGCGGCAAACAGATGTGAAAGATGTTCCTGAAAGAAGCCCTCTCCGATTCTGAAAAAACGAGAAGCACGGATCTGTCAGACGCCTGCAACAAAGAACTCTCTATTTTTACGGAGTATTTACCCAACTTTCACACAAACCCGGAATCCAAGCGTTGGAGTGTTTCCTGTACCATTCAAGATCACTCCAACTTTTTTCATTTTTACTGAGGAGACATGGGAGAAATCAATGCAGGGCAGCCGGATTTGAACAACAATTTGCAAATAGATGAAATAAAAATGAAAATAGACCGCGACCACATCACCAACGACCTCTTCGGGAACTTGGACGTGAACCTCCGGATCCTGCGCGACAATTATGACGTGGAGGTGGTGCAGCGGCAGGACGAGATCATCCTGAAAGGCGGCGAAGCGGGCAAAGCGCGGGAGCTGATCCTTGAACTGCTTGGGATTTTGGAAGCCGGCGAAAAATTGGATCCCCAGTTAGTGAATTACGTGATCAGCCTTCACCAAAAGGGTCTTTCCTACCATGAAAACAACGTAAACAAAGACGTGATATGCTTCACCCACAAGGGGAAGCCCGTGAAAGCAAAGACGATAGGGCAGGCGGATTACGCGAAAAACATACGGGAGCACGAGGCCGTTTTCGGGATCGGGCCCGCGGGGACGGGGAAAACCTACCTCGCCGTGGCAATGGCCATCAACGCCTTTAAAAACAAAGAGGTGGAGAAGATCGTCCTGGCCCGGCCGGCGGTGGAAGCCGGCGAACGCCTGGGCTTCCTGCCGGGAGACCTTCAGGAAAAAGTGGATCCCTACCTGCGCCCCCTATACGACGCGCTCTATGAGATGATGGGCCGGGACGCGACCCTGCGCCTGAAGGAGCGGGAGAGCATCGAAGTCGTGCCGCTGGCATACATGCGCGGACGCACCTTAGACCGTTCGTTCATCATATTGGATGAGGCGCAGAACACCACCAAAGAGCAGATGAAGATGTTCCTGACCCGTCTGGGGCTGGGATCCAAGGCGGTCATAACAGGCGACGTCACGCAGATAGACCTTCCCAGGGGCAAGCGGTCCGGCCTGAAACACGCAGTGCAAGTGCTTTCAGGCGTGCCGGAAATCCGATTCTGCTTTTTAAAGGAAAACGACGTGGTGCGGCACGCGCTGGTGCGGAAGATCGTCGCCGCCTATGACAGGTACGAGAACGACAACCCGGAATCCGACGCGGAAGGCGCCTGGACCGTTGCCCCGGAAACAGAAAGAGGAAACCCATGAACATAATCTTCAGCGAAGAAAGAATGCCCGGCGAAAAAGTCATAGGCTTCATGCAGGAGGCCGGTGCGCTTTGCATCGCCAAGTCGGGTCTGGACCCGGAAAACATCGAAGTCAGCGTGACTTTCGTCGGCAGCGATGAAATCCGTGAACTGAACCGGATCCACGGGATGAAAGACAGCGTTACGGACGTCCTGTCGTTTCCGCAATACGCCGCTGAAGAAGAAATTCCCAAAAATGGACACATATCCCTCGGAGACGTCGTGATCTGCTCGGAACAGGCGCTTCTGCAGGCGGACGACTTCGGCCACACGCCGGAAAGGGAGCTGGTATACCTGTTCGTCCACAGCGTATTCCACCTTCTGGGCTATGACCATGATTCCGAAGACGGCCGCTCGGAAATGCGGGAACAGGAGGAAAGCGTCATGGAACAGATCGGGCTGGTAAGGTAGCGGCATGAAAACGGGCTTTGTTTGTATAGCGGGCAGGCCGAACGTAGGCAAATCCACGCTGCTGAACAGCATCATCGGCGAAAAGATTGCCATCACGGCGGACAAGCCGCAAACGACGCGGAACCGGATCCGGGGCGTCTTTACGGAACGCGGCCCGGGCGGAAACGGCTTCCAGATTGTTTTCATCGACACGCCGGGCATCCACAAGCCCGCGAACAAACTGGGCGCTTATATGACGGACACGGCGGTAAACACCCTGCGGGAGGTTGACGCCGTGCTTTTTGTCGCGGACGGCCCGGCGGAGGGGCGCGACCGGGACGTCCTGCAGCTGCTCGCCGGGATAGACACCCCCAGGTTCGCCGCTGTCAACAAGATCGACCTCCTGTCCCCCGAAGCCTTTAAATCCATATTCGACAGCTATGCGCGCACGGGATTTTTCCGGCAGGTCGTCGGCATTTCGGCGCGTGACGGGAAGAACGTGGGCAAATTGGTGGAATTGATTAAGGAGACGACGGAAGAGGGACCCATGTTTTTTCCCGAAGACATCGTGACGGACCACCCGGAGCGTTTCATCGTCGCGGAGATCATCCGCGAGAAACTGCTGCGCTACCTGGACCAGGAAGTCCCCCACGGCGTGGCCGTCGCGCTGGAAAGCTACGCGGAGGAAACAACGCTCACGCGCATCGGCGCCGTGATTTACTGCGAAAAAAAATCGCACAAGGGCATCATCATCGGCAAAGAGGGGAGAAAGCTCAAGGGCATCGGCAAGAGCGCGCGCGAGGAGATGGAAAATCTTCTGGGCGTCAAGGTTTATCTGGAACTCTGGGTCAAGGTCAGGGAGAATTGGCGGAACAGCGATTTCATGCTGAATTCTCTCGGCTATAACGAATAGCGGGCGGCCATGTATACGGATACGGAAGGCGTCGTCCTCAAACAGGTCAAAACCCTCAACGGGCGCAGGATGATCGTGCTGCTCACACGGAAATTCGGCAAAATCAGCGCGGGCACCTCCATTTCCGAGAGCGGGAAAAGCAAATCCTCCTTAGCCATACGGCCCTTCACCTTCGGCAGGTACGAAATAAACAAAACACGCGGCGCCTACCACATCAACGGGGCGGAAACGCTGGAGAGCTATTACCGCATCGGCGGGGACGTGGACAAGTTCATGAACTGCGCCTACGTGCTGGAATTCACGGACAAACTGGTTCCGGAGGAAGCACCCGCGGAACCCGTGCTGACGCTTCTCTGCGCGTATTTTGCGCTCATGGAGCGGCGCCCGAAGAAATTTGACGTGCTGACGCTGGCATATCTGCTGAAAGTGCTGCAAATGTGGGGTCTGGCGCCGGAAACCGGCCGCTGCGCGCGCTGCGGGGCAGAGGCGGCGGACGCGGCGTGGTTCAGCGCGCGGGAGGGCGGCATCGTGTGCAAGCAATGCTCCGGCGCGGAAAATATTGAAAATCTTAACGATGACGCATTGATTTATCCCTTGAACTTTGGTATAGTAAATGTCATGAAGTACCTGATGGAACATACGCTTTCGGATCTTGAAAACCTTGCATTGGACGCGTCGGCGTCCGGTTTGCTGCTGCGGATCGTAAGGGGGCATATTTCCTGTCACCTCGACATAGGACCCTTAAAAAGCGAAAGCTTGTCGTTTAATTTTTAGGCGCCGGGGCGCCCGTTGTTCAAACGCTGACCCAAGCAACGGAAAGGAGCATGAGATGGAGATCACTCTCGAAAAAATCGAACTGGTAAAGGACAGGACCGGCGTAAGCTACAAAGAAGCGAAAGAGGCGCTGGAAGCGGCCAACGGCAGCGTGGTGGACGCCATCATCAACATTGAGGAAACCATCAACATGGAGGGGCGCAGCAAGCTCGGAACGCAGAGCACGCAGATCTTGGACAGGATCAAGGAGCTTGTCAAGAAAGGGAACGTCAGCCGCATCCTCGTCAAAAAAGACGGCGAAGCGATCCTGAACCTGCCCCTCAACGTCGGGATCCTGGGAACCGTGCTGGCGCCCTGGGCGGCCCTGGCGGGCGTGATCGCGGCGTTCGGCACGAAATGCGTCATTGAACTGGTGAAGGACGACGGGGAGGTCGTGGAAATCAGCGAGCGCGCCGCGGACACATTAGGGGACGTGATTGAGCGGGGCGTGGACTTCGTGGACGACGTGCGGGAAAAGGGCGCGGACGTGATTGACAGCGTGCGGGCGAAAACCCAGGAGGCCGTCAACAGAACCCGGAGAAACGCCGGCGAAGACGAAGAGGAGGACGGCGGGGACGCAAGCGAATCCTATGAAGAATACGTTTCCACCGAAGCGGACGCAGAAAGGGAGAATTCGGAATCGAATGAGTAAAGCCGATAAAACAGAAAAACTGATGGATAAAATCGTCGCCCTTGCAAAAGGCAGGGGCTTCATCTACCCGGGGTCGGAGATTTACGGGGGACTGGCGAACACCTGGGACTACGGTCCCATAGGCGTGGAGCTGAAAAACAACGTCAAAAAGGCCTGGTGGCAAAAATTCGTGCAGGAATCGCCTTACAACGTGGGGCTGGATTCCGCCATTTTGATGAACCCCAGGACATGGGTGGCCTCCGGGCATGTCGGCGGCTTTGCCGACCCGCTGGTAGATTGCAAGAAGTGCAAGGCCAGATTCCGGGCGGACAAGCTCATAGAAGACCATATACAGGAAGTCCAGCACGTCTTCTCACAGGTGCCAATAGATGGCTGGCCCAATGAAAAGATGGAAGCCTTTCTCGCCGAAAACGGCGTAAAATGCCCGGAATGCGGTGCTTCCGACTTCACGGGAATCCGGCAGTTCAACCTGATGTTCAAGACCTTCCAGGGCGTCACGGAGGATTCCCAGGCGGAGCTGTTCCTGCGGCCGGAGACCGCCCAGGGGATCTTCGTCAATTTCAGGAACGTGCAGCGGACGTCGCGCAAGAAAGTGCCTTTCGGGATCGCCCAGGTGGGAAAATCCTTCCGGAACGAAAT
>JAITOE010000247.1 GCA_031290135.1 Eubacteriales Family XIII. Incertae Sedis bacterium | reverse complement strand
GGCCTCGGCGCCATTTCCGTGCTGGATCTGCAAAGCAGCGAGGACGCCGACGTCCGCGCTTTCGGTGATTTCGTGTTTGAAAAGGTATTCATTCACTACACCGCCAAACAATGGGGCATCCCCGTTGCGCAGGTGGACCGATCCGTCATCAACCGCGTTCCCGTGGCGTTCGGCCGCGACGACCGTTATTTCCACGACGCCTTTCAATGCATGCCAGCCCATGGTTTTACAAAGCTGTTTGAAAAGATGCTGGATCACCCGGACATCACGCTGCACCTGGGCTGTGACGCGAAAGACTGGCTGCAGCCCGACCCCGGCGCGGGGCTTCTGCGTTTCAGCGGATCCGTTTCCCCGGACGCCGTGCTGTACACGGGGCCTCTTGACGAGCTTTTCGGGCGCGTTTTCGGCTCCCTCCCGTACCGCAGCCTGAATATGGTCTTTGAGGCACTCGGCTGCCCGCAGTTCCAGCCTGCGGCTGTGGTGAATTATCCCAACGAAGAGGATTTCACCCGCATCACCGAGTTCAAACACCTCACGCGGCAGGAAATCCCCCATACGACGATTCTGCGGGAATACCCGCTGCCCTATGACCCGGACGCGGAAAAAGCCGCCGTGCCCTATTACCCGATACAGTCCGGCGAAAACCAGGCTCTTTATATGAAATACCGCGCACTGGCGGACCGCATCCCCGGATTGTATCTGTGCGGGCGGCTTGCCGAATATAAATACTACAACATGGACGCCGCGACAAAGGCGGCGCTGGAAGCGGCGGATTTGATCATGGGCTGAAACGCCTGTCTTTCCCCGCGCCGAAGCGGATCAGCTCTATTTTGCCTTCCGCCGGGGAGAGGACCAGCGTGTCCCAGGCATCCTGCGTGCGGTCGCCCAGCCGGCGTTCCGGCGCGGCCGCGCCTTCCGGCTTCTTGTCCGTGAAGTATTCGCATTTGGCGCAGGCGACGGATATGATCGGGAACGCGGTTTCCGTGTAGATGAAGTCCGCGTGCGTATGCCCGTGGAAGTACGCCAGGACGCGGCTCCCGTCCCGCGCGTCGTACTCCTCCAGGATGGCAAGCAGCGCATCCCCGTTGCGGATGGCGTCGCTCCAGAAGTCCAGGCGCGGGATCGGCGGGACGTGGCTGAAGACTACGACGGCGTAGCCAGCGGGCGTGGCGTCCAGCGTTTCCCGCAGCCATGCAAGCTCTTCGTCCGGAAAGCCGTAGCGAGGCCTTTGCTCCGGGTCAAAGGAAAACAGGAAGACGCACCGGAGCCGCGCGGACGCGTAATCCGTGAAATAGTAGCAGCGGCCCTCCTGCCTGTTTACGCGGGCGTCGCCCTGCCGCAGGTACAGCGCGGCCTGTTCAGACTGCGACAGCGGTTCCGGGTTGCCCGCGTAATAGTTGGAATCATGGTTTCCGGGGACGACGTAGAGCGGAATCCCGTTTTCCCGCAAATCATCCAAGGTCTGCCGGACGTAGTCCCGCGTGATTTTCCGGGGGAGCATCCCGTCCGTCAGATCGCCCAGATGCACGATGGCGTCAAAAGGCGCCGCTTCATGGACGCGGGCGAGGTTGTGCGCGGTATCCTCCCAGGTCCCGTTGACCGTGTAATGGGAATCTGCCAGCAGGGCGAAGACCAAGGCGTCTTTTGCGCCCGCGGCCGCTGTCCGGATGCGCGCGGCGGTTTTGCGGATTTCCTCCGTAAAGCACGCTTTTTCCCGGTAGGGCGTGTCCGCTGCCGTGAACGACAGGATCTCCCCGACGGCATCCGCCTCGCCGGCGCCGAAATCCCCGCCGTCGGTCCGTTTCAGGCAGATCCTGAAATAAAGCTCTTCCGTGAAAACGTAGTCGTCCTGCCTGTAGGTGCCGCCGCTCAGATCATGCCTGTACGTCGTCCAGCTTTCTTCCGGCGAATAGCAAAAGGCATATATGTATTTTTCGTCGAAATCCAGCGAATAGGTGGCGACGTTGAAATAATAGGCGGGATCTAAGAGCCGCACCCTGCTTCCCCGCGCCGCATGGTAAAAATGCTCCGTGGACATCCGGTCCGGATGCCCGTATCCGATCTGGCCGGTTGACGCGAAAATCGTCGCGCCGGCCGTCGCTTCTAATTGTTTTTCAGCCATAAATTCTTGCTCATGTCATCCCTGCGCCTCCGTGCCACATTCAGACCGCCCTTGTGCTATCTATATTGTAACCTGATCGCCCTGCTGTTACAATGCATTTTTCCATTTTTGCGAATCGCTTTTTGCGAATTGCGTTGAAAAAATACGGCGGCGCATTCTTGCGCGGCGGAATGATAAAAAGTCACATTATCTGCTTAGTCGTGCGAAATAGTGCAAAAAAATGACATATTTTCAAAATGACACCAAAATGACACCGCCGTTTTATAGAATAAAAGAAATTGTTTTATGAAACGGAAACCGGCGTCCGCAGAGGCGGGGGCCGGCGCCGCCTTTCAGGGGCCGGCGGCGGAAGAAGGGGTGTCAAAAATGGGCAAACTGGCGGTAAAATGCGCGGTTACACCTTGTGCGTCCGATAACGGGTCTTTTGTTTTCATCAGCTACGCGCACGAAGATGCGAAGAGCATCTTCCCGATGATTGAAGCGGTAAACGCCGCAGGTTACAACGTCTGGTATGACAAAGGCATCAACATCAGTTCCACTTGGACGGATGAGATAGGCAAAGCGATTTTGCGTTGCAAGATCTTCGTCGTATTTCTCAGCAAATGCGCGATAGAATCCCGGTATGTCCGCTCGGAGGTTGAGTTTGCGCTGAACAAAGGCCGCAAGATCATCCCCGTGTACTTGGACGAAATAGACATGCTGCCGCCGGGCCTCGCGCTCGGCCTGAACGCCACGCAGGGAATCGAAGAGAAAAACCCGGAGATAATCGTCAAAGAAATCCTTGCGGCGCTGGAATACAACGACATTGCCAAAGGGGCGAAAATCCGCGAAAACAACCTGCCGCTGAAACGCTACAGGCGGTCTGGCATCAGGAATAAATATATTTTAATTGCCGGGGCGGCGGTCTGCGTGCTGGGCGTCGCGGGGGTGTCCTTTGCCATGGGAAATGCTTTCATGGCGAAGCAGGACGAACAGCCGGCGCAAGGCGTCGCGGCGGGAACGGAGACGGCAGGGGACGCCGCAGACGGCCCGTCCGCGCGAAACGGCGCGGGAGCAGCAAACGCGGCAGGGGACGCGGATGATCCGGGCGGGCAAACTGCCGGGGCGGACGCCGGCGAAGAAACGGCCGGAGAAGATGCGCAAAACACGGCGCCGCGCAGCGGGCGGACGCCGTCTGCGCCGGCCGGCGCAGGGAACGGTGCGCATACTGCGGCGCAGCAGGACGCGGCAGGGCAAGGAACGGCACCGCAAAACACGGCACCGCAAAACACGGTGGAAACGGTCGTTTACATGGACTGGGTCTATGAAACCGCGATTTTTGCCGCGGAAGGCAAATATTCCGGGGAAGTGTCCGGCGGCGTCCCGAACGGAAACGGTTCCTTCCTGTTTTTATCGAACGTGGAGGAGACGCTCCCGAACGGTGCCGTAATCGCGTGGGCAAAAGGGGACGTGCGGCAGGGAACGTTCAGCGACGGCGTGCTGGAAGGCGAGGGCGAAATCATCTGCACAAACGGCGACAGGTACGCGGGCGGCTTTGAGGGGGGCCTGCAGAGCGGCTACGGCGAAATGCGTTACGTGGTAGGGGATGTGTACGCAGGCTGTTACAGAAACGAGCTGCGCGACGGCGAGGGCGTGTACAGCTTCCCGAACGGGGAAACGTATGCGGGTACGTACAAGATCAACCGGCGCGACGGCAAAGGCAAATTCAGTTTCGCAAACGGGGATGTTTATGAGGGAGACTGGAAGAACAATCAGTTCGACGGCGCGGGCAGGTATGAATTCGCATATAGCGGCAACGTCTATGAGGGCGAATTCAAAAACGGCGCGGCGGAAGGGAACGGCGTCATGTGGTACGGCAGGGCTGACGTTTTGACCATAGACGGCAAAGAATGCGAAGTGCGGGCCGGTGCGCGGTATGAAGGCGAATTCGCGGACTGGACGCCGACCGGACAAGGCGTCTGGCATGATAACGGCGAAGAGTAAGGCTATTCAAAAATGTTACTATTCAAAGATGTGTCCGTCTGGGGGGCAGTCCCGCCGGGATGTCTCTTCGAAAGGCAAACCCGACATACCGGGCGGATAACACCAACGCCGCTCCACGGGGAACGCGAGGGGAGGCTCTGTCGCTAAC
>JAITOE010000203.1 GCA_031290135.1 Eubacteriales Family XIII. Incertae Sedis bacterium | reverse complement strand
ATCCCAGCAAGCGGGACGTTCACCGTCACGCTGACGCCCCTGGAGGGCGGCGCGTCTTTCACGTTTACGCTCAGCACCCCGGACTGGACGCATACGCAGGCCCTTCCCACGGGCGTCTACGAAGTGGCTGAGACCGACATACCGGCAGGGTACGGCACGGATCCGGCGTTCAGCGGGAGCGGATATGGCGCAGGCAGGCTGACCGTGGAAAGCGGCGCGCAGACCCTGACCGTCTCCAACGCCGCGGCCGGCGGCGGGGACGGCGAAGATGAGAACGGAGGCGGCGAAGATGAAGACGAAGACAAAGGCGAAAGCATCACCGAAGACGGAACCGGCATAAGCGCCCCCGATCCGGAGCCGGCCGCGCCCCCCGAAAGTTCGCCGGGAACACAGCCGGAAGAACCTGCCGTCACGGAGCCGGAAATTCCGCCCGCGCCGGGAGGGAACGACCCCGCACGCCCGCCCGCGCCGATCGAATGGGGCAACGGCATCGTCCCCGGCGAGAACGGCGTGTACATTGAAATAAACGAAGACGGCGTTCCGCTCGGCGAATGGCACTGGGAGGAACCCATCCAGGAATGGGTGTTCGAGGAATATCCGCCGCCGCTGGCGGACATGACGCTGCCGCAGACAGGCGGGCAGCGCGCGCCGCTCATCCCCCTGCTGGGATTTCTGGCGATCGTATCCATAGTCGCCGCCGTCCTTTTGCCGAGGATGCGGTATAAGGGCAAACACTCGTAAGCACGCGTCGGAGCGCGGCGGATTGGAGCAAAATATGTTTCCGTTTGAAAATCGCGAAAATGCCGCGGCAATCACTTGCACCCATGTCCTGAAAAAGGGGCAGCCGATTCTGTACGCCTACCACGACGAAGACGACGACTGGCAGTTTCTCTGCGGCGCGGAACACGGAGAGGCGGACGCGATGGTCGTTTCTCTGAAAGAAATGTACGAACACGATCCAAGCATAGCGGATCTGGCGACGCTTCCGATGGGCATGTACGCCGAGCGAACATCGAAAGAGGAAGCGTGGAAACAGGATTCTTGACGAGGCAAAAAACAACGTATTTCGTAACAGTCCCGGATAGGAGGCATGCTGCAATGGCGAAAAAACGGAAAACCCTGCCCAAAAATTTTGACGAACTGATCAAAGAGAAAGACCTGGCCGCGCTCAAAGCGGTTTTCGACGTGTGCGAAATAAACGCAAACAACGGCTACAGCAAGCAGACGGCGCTGCATATGTACGACGTTCCGGATGAACTGGTCCGCTGGCTTGCCGAACAGGGCGCGGACATGAACGCCCGCAGCCGTTACGGAGATACGCCGCTGCACCAACAGGCAATATGGCACTGCGGAAATATCGCGCTGCTGTTGGAACTGGGCGCGGACCTGGAGGCGCGGAACCATACGGACGACACCCCCCTGCACCTCGCGGCGGGATTTTCCCGTGCGCATCAGGTGCAGGCGCTGCTTGCGCATGGCGCGGACGTACACGCGGAAAACGACGGCGGGAGAACCCCGCTGGGCTACTGCCTTATCCGCTGCGCAAATACCGACATTACGGACGCGGCGGCCGTCGCGGGGCTTTTGCTGGACGCGGGCGCCAAGATCACGCCGGAAATGACGGAAAGCGTGGAGAGGATCGGCAAGAAATTCGAGTTTTACCGCGCCGATTTTAACAAAGACTACCTGGCGGAAACCGAAGCGGGGCTTGCCCGGCTTTATGAACTGTTCCATGCCGTCCCCGCCGCAAAACGCCAGATGCACGACGACGTTTCCCTGATCGCCGTGCCGGACGGAGACTGGGATGAACAGCACGACGCGCTCTGGCAGCAGCTCGTTCCCGGAAGGGGGACGGCGAAAACCGTGCAAGGCGAGGTGATCCGCATTTCAGGCAGGCTGGCGCGTGAAATCATGGACAACGGCAGCGCGAACTGGTGCGCGGATTTCCGTAAAATGCTGGACGCGCTGGTGAAGCGCTTCGGCACGGGGACGCCGCTTGCCGCGGACGAACTGGAAGAAGCCGCCGGGCTCGCGAAGCTGCTGCGCGACGGCAACGGCGACGATGAGCCGGAACGCCTGATGGAACTGGCAGTCCGCTGGGTGCAGGCAAACCCGGTCCCGGTTCCGATGGACAAGCCGGAGTACGACAGATGATTTTACGGACAGCTTTTCTTGTCGTTCTGGTTGGGGGGCTTGTTTTCTACGGCGTCTGCCTGCTGTTCGGAAAAGCCGCCTGGATGCTGTATTCAGGGCGTTACATGAATATGTATTTCACCCGCCCGGCGTCCGGCCGGAGAACAGTACAGCCTCACTACCGTAAAGCGGCGGCAGACTATGCGCGAAAAACCCGCGCCGGGTTTTTCATGATCGGCTTGAGCCTCGGCGTGCTGCTGATACACCTGCCGCTTTATTTTGGCGCCGGCATCGCCCGTATGCTCAGCTATGCGGGGTATCTCCTGGGGGCGGTTTGCTTTATACTGCTGCTTGTCAACGCGGCGCGGGGAGCGGGAATTCTAATCAAACACACCGACTTGTTTCGAAGGTAAAAAGGCTGTCTCATTTTGAGACGGCCTTTTTTATGTCAGTTCGCCAGCGAAAAAAAAGAACATACGTTCCAGACGCCTTGTATTTTCGCGCGGAATGTGATATCACCCGACTTTAACAGCAGTAGAAGCGCGTACCCGTTGCGGT
>JAITOE010000183.1 GCA_031290135.1 Eubacteriales Family XIII. Incertae Sedis bacterium | reverse complement strand
ACGAAAGAAGTCATCAAGCTCCGGCTGGAACTGGAGCGGCTCGAAAAATTTCTGGGCGGCATCAAAGAAATGAAAGGGATGCCGGGAGCCATTTTCATCGTAGACCCCAAGAAAGAAAGAATCGCCATTAAAGAAGCGAGGATTTTGGGCATTCCCATCGTGGGCATCGTGGACACCAACTGCGACCCGGACGACGTGGATTTTGTCATTCCTGCCAATGATGACGCGATCCGCTCCATCAAACTGATCACCGCCGGCATGGCGGATGCCATCATCGAAGGCCGGCAGGGTGAAAGCTTTGACATAGGAGACGCTGCGCCCGAAGATGCCGACGCTGCGGAAGCCGAAGCGGACAGTGAACTTCTGGCGACTGCGGAGATGCATATGACGGCGGACGATTTTGCCGCGCCGGAGCCGCCCGCAGCAGAACCGGCCGCGGAAGCGCTTGCCGTGACAGAGCCGGCTGCAGAAAAACCCGTCACAACAGAACCCGCCGTGACAGAACCGGCTGCGGAAGAACCCGTCGCAACGGAATCCGACGTGACAGAGCCCGACGAGCCGAAGGCGGCGTTGGTCGCGGAAGCGCAGGCTGAACTCGCGGCGGCGGCCGCCGCCCTTGCGGAAGAAGATGATTTTTAAACAAGAAAACAAAAATAGGAGAATCTTAAGATGGCAGGAATTACAGCCGCACAGGTAAAAGAACTGCGCGAAAGAACAGGCGCAGGCATGATGGATTGCAAAAATGTTTTGACTGAAACCGACGGGGACATGGAACGGTCGATAGAAGTCCTGCGGGAAAAGGGTCTTGCGAAAGCCGCGAAAAAGGCAGGACGGATCGCTTCCGAGGGGCTTGTCCGCATTAAATTTTCGCCGGATTACAAGACGGCGGCCATTGTCGAAGTGAACTCGGAGACTGATTTTGTCGCGAAGAACGAAGAATTCATAGGCTTCGTGGAAAAACTTTCCGCCATCGCCGCCGAAACGGCCTGGTCAAACTTAGATGAATTTCTCGCGGCGCCCTATGACGCCGTGACCGTACAAGAAAAGCTGAACAGCCTGATTGCCACCATAGGGGAGAACCTGAACGTCCGCCGCGCGCAAAAATCGGCGCAGCCCGGCGTGATCCATGTGGGCTATCTTCACGGCGCGGGCAAGATAGGCGTCATCATCGGCCTTGAAACAACGGCGTCTTACGATGAAATCGCGGTGACGGGCAAGGACATCGCCATGCAGGCGGCGTCCATGAACCCCCGGTTCATCGATGAGTCGCAGGTAGATCCGGAATACATGGAATCGGAAAAGAAAATCCTCATCCAGCAGGCGCTGAACGAGGGCAAGTCTGCGGACATCGTGGAAAAGATGGTCAGCGGGAGGCTGAAAAAGGAACTGAAAGAAACCTGCTTATTAGAACAGAAGTTCGTCAAAAACGCGGACGTCACCATAAGCCAGTACATTGCCGAAGCCGCCAAGGCCATCGGGAAACCGATCAAGGTCGCCGTGATGATCCGGTATGAGGTGGGCGAGGGGATCGAGAAAAAAGAAGAAAACTTCGCGGAAGAGGTAGCCCGGCAGATGGGCAATTAGCCCTGTGCGGGATGCGGGGAACAAAAAAACGACGGAAAAATGCGGCGGACGTGATGCCGCGTTTTTTTTGGGAGCGACATGGAAGAAATCCTGCTTCGTTTCGAGTCGGCGGATTTGCTGGGGCCGGCGACGGAACAACTGAAAAAAGCCTGCCGTTTTGACCCGGGGAAGGAGATGCACCGGCGCATGCTGGAAGAGGCACTGGCTTTCCGCGGGAAATGGGCGGACGGGCTGCGGCTCGCCGTCACGGCGGCCTTTTACGCGCCGGAGGTTCTTTCGGGGGCGTTTTTGGACATCGCGGGGATTCGGCTGCGCTGCGCCGCGTTTGCGCAGATCCGGGCGCGGGACATAAGGGAGGTCGTGCTGTACGCGATGGCGCTTCATGCCCCGGCGGAGAAGGGCGGCGAGGGCAAAAGCGGCGCAGGGGATTTGACGCGCCTGTTTTACGCGGACCTCTGGGGGAACGCCTATGTGGAGGCCGGGGCGGAGGCTCTCCGGGCCGTTTTGCGCGAACGGATGGAGGCGCGGGAGGATGCGCCGCGCACCCGCCTGTCGGAGGCGTTCGGGCCGGGCTATTACGGGATGCCGGCGGAGGAAATGAAAACGCTTGCGCGTATGCTTGACTTTTCCGCCATCGATGCCAGGGTGGAGGAAAACGGTGTGATTTATCCGCCGAAAGCCTGCGCCGGGATATACTTCGCGGCCGCAGAAGGGGCGTCGCTGCCGGCGGCTTCCTGCAGCGGCTGCGCGGGGAATACGCTAAGCTGCGATTTTTGCGTCAGAAGGAAGACCGGGCAGACCGGGCCACATCCCGAAAAAACATCTTGCAATCCATGGGGGCTGCTGGTATAATGGAAACATAAAAGGGCCAGCCAGCTTGTGCAGGGCGGCTGTTCCCCATTTAAATCAGGAACAGAACCCGCCTGTATTTTCAGACGGGTTCTGTGTTATTTCTTCCTGTTAAACAGGAAGAGCGTCGCAGCGACAAAGACTACTACAAGCTGCACGTTAAGCACAACTATGATCGTCATCATCGGCCTCACCCCCCTTCGCCACAGGTTAGTGACAACGGAGGGGGAACAGAATCCGCCGGTAAGCCGGCCGGCCATGGAACCGGGCGGGGCGGCGAACCGCACCCTCCCGTACCAGTATCGTAACATGCCGCGCCTCCGCTGTAAACCGAAACCGTGTTGTGTGACGTAATTTGCAAAAATGAGAGCGGATTTGAACATCGGTCCGCCCCGAATTTTTTTTGCTAAAATGACAAAATTCTGCTTGTATTTAAAAAAAATATAGTGATACACTTGCGGTTAGAGGGCTGGAGATCCATTTTATGGCGGCTCTGCCGGGCCGTGAGGCCGGCGAAAATTCAATATGCAACTGACATCCGAACGCGGCGGTTCCACATACGGGAGC
>JAITOE010000040.1 GCA_031290135.1 Eubacteriales Family XIII. Incertae Sedis bacterium | reverse complement strand
ATTTACGCCGATCACGCTTGGGGCGGCCAGCGGGTTTGACAGCACCGTCTGGATGAGCATGCCGGATACAGACAGCCCCGTGCCGGCAAGGACAGCGGCGAAAACCCTCGGAACGCGCGCGTACCAGAGTATCCGTCCCGCAACGCTGCCGTGTTCAAAAATCGCTTTGCCGACATCCTCCATGCCAAGGCCGGCCGCGCCTACGCACAGGGAGACGAAAACGCCCGCGACAAGGATCAAAGCGGCCGCGGCTATCACGAGGCTGCTCTTCTTCCGGTTCATAGGGCCGGCCGGCCAAAGGGCGCGACGCTTTGCCTGTGGATGAATTCGTTTTGCAGGTAAATGCGCAGGGGATTTTTGTGCCGCCGCTCTATTCTGTTGATCAGGGTCTGCACCGCCACGCTTCCGATTTCCGGAATGGGCATGCCCACGGTGGTGAGCATGGGCGAGACATATCCCGAAAGCTCAATATTGTCGATCCCGACGATGGATACCTGCTCCGGAACCCGTATCTTCGCGTCTTTGAGCCGGTTCATCAGGGCGATGGCGGCGGTATCGCTTGCGCACAGCACCGCCGTCGGCTTGTTCCCGTTTGCGGCCAGCAGCTTTTTGGCGCCCAGGTTGCCGCCTTCCCCGTTATGCTGGCATCGGTACACCAGATCTTCGTCAAAGGCAAGCCCCTGCCTGCCCAGAAAATTTTGATAGGCGAGAAACCGGACCTCGTTTTCCGTCTCCCCAAGATATCCGATTCTTCTGTGGCCTTGCGAGAACAGGTGGGACAGCGCCATTTCAGCGGCCTCATAGGCGTCGCAGATCACCTGGTCCCAGTCAGCGCTGATTTTGCAGCGTCCGACATAGATGATGTTGCTGTAATAGCGGTTGAGCAAATCAATTGCGCATTTGCTGAACTGCCCGATGGTGACGGCTCCGTCCGGCTTGAAAGACTCGATTTTTTCTTTGATCACGTTGGTCATCAGCTTTTCATTGACGTCGAAAATGGAGTAGGAAAACCGCACCGGGAAGCCGCGTTCCAAAGACTGCTTTTCAATGATCCTTGAAAGCTGGGCGAAAAACGGGTTTTCTTCCACGGTGTCCGTGTGGCCCAGTATGCAGCAAAGGGAACCGCTGCGGGCGGCCTCGCCGTTTATTTTGCCCTGCTGCAGCTCACGGGCGCTTTTATTGGGAAGATACCCGCCTTTTTTGACGATTGTCCAGATTCTGTCCCGGACTTCCTTGCTGGCAAAGCTGTCGTTGCGGGAATTGACGACCCTGGATACGGTCGATACGGAAACCCCGGCTTCGGCGGCAATCTCTTTTAAGGTAATACTCCCCACCTTCTTTCCGCTGTATATTATGCCACCACGTCATTATACACAACTTTAAAGCAAAATTCAAGAGATTTATCGCAATGTTTGCGTAGAGTTTGCGTAGGGTGTTACTGTTATGAAACTTAGGTATGTTCCGCCACTGCGTGATTTGCGTAGGGCATATCCCCCGTCGTTGCGAGAAGCGGAGCGCCGAAGCAATCCAGTGCCTGTGGATTGCTTCGCTTCGCTCGCAATGACGGAGGGGTGACGCCCGCCCCCAACTGTGTAGATTCGTTCCGTTTGGTGACGGAACGAAACCGGGGGTGCGCGGCAATGCAAAAAGGTGTATACTTGAGGAAGGCGACAGAGGTCGATGTTACTTAGTGCTTCGAGCCTGATGAATAGTCTGATTTGATTTCCCGCCTGTACCACACATTGTTGCCGACGGGTCCGGGCTTCCGGACGCCGGAGAGCACGCATAACAGAATAGCGGACCACGGGAAATCGCGCCGTATTGTTTTGTCGGAGGTGTGACATGGAGATTCTTTACGAGCGTTGTTGCGGGGTTGACATCCACAAAAAAGTTGCGGTTGCATGTGTCATCGTGAAAAACAGGAAAGAGATACGTTCTTTCGGCACGATGACGGACGACCTGCTGCAACTGTGCGCGTGGCTGAAAGAGAGCGGCGTGCAGATGGTTGCGATGGAAAGCACGGGTCTGCCTTCACTGGAGCAGGCCATTAAGCCATCCATTGTCTGGAATCAAGAGGAACTGCAAAGATACAATTCAAATTAGCCTTGCGCAAGACCACAAGCTGCGCGTTGCATCTCCTGAACCTCCAAGGGACGCTGCCTGAATCAGGGGATGCAACGCAAGTTATAACGTTTACTGGGAAACTTTATGTATGAAACAATGCGCGGTAAAACAAAAATAAACAGGCTGGTATTTTTGCCGGCGGGCATCATATTCGAAGCATTGGCGCTTATAATCTCTTTTATCACCGTAGGCACAGGTTGGTATGTTTTTTATCTTTTTCCAGACTTAACGGTGCCGGAGAAAACTTCTGGTATTCTCATGGGCATATTCATTGGCATTGAAAATTTGGCGCTGCTTTTCCTGCTCAGAAAGTTATTGCGTCTGGATTTCTCCTTTGAAATCATTCTCATACTGGCGGGATACGCGGGCTTCAGCATTTACAAATTCCATCACGGCAGCCTATGGGACTTCGGCTTCCCCGAACTAATCATGTACGTTTATATTTATGGCGCCGTGCTGTTTGTCGCGGTGAGAATGATTCTTTGCATCATTCGCGTTGTTTATTTACGCAGAGCCAAAAAATAAACCGAAGGTTTGCGTAGGATTTCTGTCGCTACACGCCGTATTCCCGCCCCAGCGCGGCGTATTTTCCGGCTCCGAAGCTGTGATAGGGCAAAGCCTCCCAGCGCACGTTGGGCCGTGACAGCGCAAAGTCCCGTATCGCCCCAAGCTCCCCGTCGTTGAATCCGGGCAAAACCGGGGTGCGGACCCATTTCGGCAGGCCGGGATAGTCGGCGCATAAACGGGAAAAATTGTCCAAAATCAGCGCGTTGTCCTGCCCGGTCCATAGTTTATGTTTACCGGGGTCTAAAGATTTTATGTCGTACAAAACCATGTCCAGCAGCGAAGCCGCCTGGCGCAGTATGGCGTAATCGCCGAAACCGCAGGTTTCCATCGCCGCATTGAGCCTGCGGCGCCTTGCGTTTTGCAGAAGCTCCGTCAAAAAATCCCCCTGCATGATCGGTTCGCCGCCGCTGACGGTCAGCCCGCCGCCTTTCGCGTAAAAGACGGCATCCTGTTCCGCCGTGTCCAAAATCTCGTCCGCGTCCGCAGATCGCCCCTCCGCCCGGATTGCCTTAGAAGGGCAGTTTCCGGCGCAGCGCAGGCAGTTATCGCATTTGCTTCTGTCTATCGCCGCCTTGCCGTCCGTGCAGAAGGTCACGGCTCCGCGTTCGCATGCCTCTGCGCAAAAACCGCAGCCCGCGCTCCCTATGCACTTTTGCCTTACATAGGAAATTTCGGGCTGCGGCAGCTGGGATTCGGGATTGCAGCACCACCGGCAGCGCAGGGGGCAGCCTTTTAAAAAGACGACGGTGCGGATGCCCTCCCCGTCATGCAGGGAATACCGCTGGATGTTGAAAATAACGCCGCTCATAGGCTTTCGTGCTGCGTCCGGGCTATGATGTCGTCCTGCAGGTCGCGGGTCAGTTCTGTGAAATAGGCCGAGTAACCGGCGATGCGTACCAGCAGGCCGCGGTATTTTTCGGGGTCTGCCTGCGCCTTGACCAATGTTTCGCGGTTGAGGACGTTGAACTGCACATGCCAGAGTTTGAGGTCGCGCCAGCCCTCGATGAACCGTACCAATTTTTCGGTTCCGTCCTCGCCCTTGACGCAGGCGGGGCTGAGCTTTATGTTCAGCAGGCGGGAAGCGCGTTCGTTGTAGCCTTGGTTCTTGGTTTCGAAGTTTGAGAGCAGCACGGCGGTGGGCCCGTTCAAGTCGGCGCCCTGGGAGGCGCTGGAGCCGTCCGAGAGCGGGGAAAAAGCCCTTCTGCCGTTGGGCGTGGCGCTGACCACCTTGCCGAAGGGGACGTGGGAGGTAAACGGCACATACCGAAGATCCAGCCTTACGCCCAGTTCTCGTGAGTATTTTTGTGTAAATTCCAACGCTTTCAGGTCAAGCAATCGGGCGATTTCATCGGCATAGGGGTCGTTGTTGCCGTAGCTGGGCGCGTTTTGCTGGAACTGCCGCATGGCCTCAAAGCCTTCGAAGTTTGCCTCCAGCGCCGTGCGCAGATCCGGCAAGGTGAAGCGTTTTTCCTCATATACGTTTTTCTTGACGGCCGCCAAGGAATCCACTACTGTGCCGTAGCCGATATACTCAAAATAGCCCAGGTCAATGCCGCCGGGGATGTGAGGCTGGTGCAGGTCAAGAAAGCTCTCCCGGCAGAGCTTGTGCAGGGAGGAACCCAGAGGGGTGGCAAAATGCCGCGCCCGCAGCCGTATGATTTCGTGCTGCTGGATAAAGGCGTGCCGGAGGAAGTAGGTCTGCTGCCGGAGAAACGCGTCCAAAAAATCTTCAAAGGAAGCAAACTGCGCAAGCTCGCCGGTTTGCAGGCCGATGACTTCATCGCCGTATTTGAGCATCCGCCCGTTATACAGCGTCATCTCCAGCGCGGCGGCAAAGTTGATGTAGGCGCAGGGGGAGGTGTAAGTCTCCCGGTTGGGCATGCGGCACTCGGAGCAGCCGGATACGCTGTAGTCATAGGCTTCGTCAAAGGCCGCGCCTTTTGAGAGCAGAAGCGGAACAACCTCTTCATCATTGATGAGTTTCGGAAATCCGGAACCCTCCTTGATCGTTTCGGCTACCTCATACAGGTAGCGCCGGGAGCTGCGCACGTGGACGCGGGCGGCCAGATCGGGATAATTCAGCGGGAATTCCCGCTTGGATTTCAGCAGCAGGTAGGTCAGCTCATTCGCCGCGTCCCGGCCGTCCGTAGTCTGGCCGCCCACGGTCACCGCTTCCCAATGGGCATAACCCTCATTGATGGCCCCGCCGGTTTCCGAAAGGTACAGATCCACGAATTGCGACATGGCTACCCACTCGCACTCAAACAGCTCCTTCGCCTGTTCGTCGGTGAGGACGCCGGCATCCTTGTCTTTTTTGTAATAGGGGTATAAATACTGATCCATCCGCCCGTTGGAAATGACCGTGCCAGTTTTCTGCTCGATGCGGGAGAACATCTGCACAAACCATTGGGACTGCACGGCCTCCCGGAAGTTTTCCGCCGGGTGTGCCGGAACCCGGCGACAGACAGCGGCTATTTGCGCAAGCTCGGCGCGGCGGACGGGATCTGCCTCTGCCGCCGCGAGTTCCTCCGCCAAATCCGCGTGCCGCTCCGCCCACAGGATGATCGCGTCGCCGGTCAGCAAGACCGCCTGCAAAAACGGCCGTTTTTCCGTGTTGTCAACCGGGCTGTCGGGGTCAAGCGCGGCGAGCTTCTCCGCCGCCTCCTCCCGGATGCCCAAAAATCCCTTTTTCAGCACGATTTCATAATCGTGGACCCATTGAATGGACGAGCGGAAGGACGAGGTTTCGTTCACGATGAAACGGGATGACAAATCATGGTTATAGGTCAGGGCAAAGGTTTCGGGGCTAAGGGCCTTGGCCAGCGCCTCGTGGTAGGTCTTCCCCTGCCAGTAGGGCGCGATCCGCTCCTGGATGGTTTCAGCGTCTTCCTTTGATATGCCGAAAGGGGAATATTCACGCTGCGGCAGACGGCGCACCGCTTCGCCCAAAACGTTGCCGTCCAGCTCCGGGTAGAGGATGCCGTAACGCCCAGGCTTGCCGGCCCGGCCCACGATCAGCTGGTTTTCGTCGATATAGACGGAGGCGTTTTTCGCGTAATGCAGCAGGGCTTTCGCCCAGCGCAGAATCAGCGGCTGCCCCTCGGTTTCCTTGAAAGACTGCGTGAAGCACAGCCCGCGTTCCACGTCGATCACGGGCTTTTGCGTTTTGGATTTTTCCAGCAGGGCCAGCTGGCGGCCCGGCGACGGCTGGACTTGCAATCCCCTTTCCAGCTGCAGCTCCTGCGGGGACAATACGGCAGACAATACGGCGGCATTGCTCATGGCCAGTTCCCTCCTTTTCGTTAAATATAGTTACATTATGAATCTCATGTATGTCCGGCGTCGTTGGGGGGCGGGCGTCACCCAGAGGCGGGATTTCGGGCATTCCAGCGGAATGAGCAACGCGAATGTAGCGCCCGCACAAGCGTCAGCGACCCGACCGGCGGGTTATGCCCGCCCCCCAGCGACGATATTATACACCTGAGATTTATAACAGTAGCACCTAAATATTATAAATGAACGGGGATCCGGACGCCCCGAAAAATTCCTGAAACACAACTTCCTTGATTTTGATGAAATCCAGCCCTGTCCGGCTTTTCGGGATATTGAGCTCCACGTCGTAGATGCCTTTAATCCTGCCGGGGCGCGGCGTCATGACGACGACCCTGTGGCCGAGATAAATGGCTTCGTCGATGTCATGGGTGACCAGGACCATGGTGATCGGTTCTTTGTCCCAGATGGACAGCAGTTCATCCTGCATGCTGATTTTCGTGATGGCGTCCAATGCGCCGAAAGGCTCGTCAAGCAGCAGGATCTTCGGTTTGTTCGCAAGCGCCCGCGCGACGGCGACGCGCTGCGCCATGCCGCCGGAAAGCTGCTTCGGATAGGTTTTTTCAAACCCGGCAAGGCCCACCAAATCCAGATAATGCTGAATCAGCGCGTTCTTGTCAGGAACGTCCCCCGGCAGGGAAAACCGGATGTTTTCCTCGGCAGTCAGCCACGGCAGCAAACGGTGGTCCTGAAAAATGATGCCTTTTTCCCGCGTGGGTTTGGTGACAGGCTTTCCGTCAAACAAAACCTCCCCTTGGTAATCCGTGTCTAAGCCGGCCAGAATCCTCAAAAGCGTGCTTTTGCCGCAGCCGCTGCCGCCGATGACCGAAACGATCTGCCCTTCCTGAATGGAAAGATTGATGTCGGACAAAACCCGCAGCTGGCCATTGTTGCCCGGAAAGGATTTATTCAGGTTTTTGATGATTACTTTATCGGACAAGCGCTTCCTCTCCGTTGTTCCATTTCGTCAGCATTTTGGAGACGAATTTCAGGCCGTCGTCCATGACTTTCCCGATAATTCCGATCAGCAGCATGGCCAGAATCACCATGTCCGGCCTGGAGAGGCTGCGCCCGTAAGTCAGCAGGTAGCCGACGCCCGTGACCGACGCGATCATTTCCGCCGCCACCACGCAAACCCAGGCGTTGCCAAGGCCCACGCGGATGCCTGTCATGATTTCCGGCAGGGCCCCCGGCAGCACGACCCTGAAAATCAGCTTCATCCCCGGAACTTCATAAACCTTTGCCAATTCGAAATATTTGCGGTCGATGTTCTTGATGCCGCTGATGACATTCAGCAGAATCGGAAAAAGTGCGCCGAGAAAGATAATGTAAAGTTTGGACTTGTCTTCGATTCCAAGCCATAAAATGGCAAGGGGGATCCAGGCTATGGGCGGGATCGGCTTAAAAATCTGCACGGTCAATTCAAAAAAGGCCTCGATCCTCTTGGAAAGGCCGATCAGCACCCCAAGGATGAGCCCGGCGGCCAAAGCAAGCAGAAATCCTTTTAACACCAGCAAGATGCTGGAAAGGACATGCACATGGAGTTTCCCCGCCGCCGCCAGTTCAACCGCCGTGTCAATGACGCTCTCCGGCTTTGGCATGGTGTAAGGCTTCAACATTCCCAAAAGGTCGGCGCCCTTCCAGGCTCCCAGCAAAGCAAGGGGCAGTATCAGGGAGATCAGCCAGAACCGGAGGGTCTTGTTTTTAAAAAACTTCATATGCAATACTCCCGAAACCAGTATGAACGGCCACGCTGCGGGGCGAGCATAACCCGCCGGTCGGGTCGCTGGCGCTTGCGCACCTAGCCCCATTTGCGTAGCAAATGGTTGGCAGGTGCCACTCGAGAACTCTCCGGCTTTAGCCGGATGAGAGTTCACCGTGCGCGGGCGCTTCATTCGCTGCGCTCACTCCGCTGGTATGCCCGCAATCCCGCCTCTGGGTGACGCCCGCCCCGCAGCTGGGTGGTTCGTACCGGGCATAACCTGCCCCTTACCCGCCGAACGCGGCCTTGTAGTAAGAGTCGTTGAAAAATTCGCCTGCATCGACGTCGTTCTTGATGATGCCGACCTTGAGCAGATAGTCCTTCACCGTTGTGATTTCAGAAATGTCCGCCGCCGTCAGTTCGGGGCTGAAAGAGAATTTCTTCAAAATCTCCTCCATTACATCATCGGTGACCCCGAAGGTTTCCGCGATGGCCGCCGCGGCTTCCTTCGGGTTGCTGTCGATATAGTCGGCGGCGCGCTGGCTGGCCCTGATGTACGCCTCTATGACCAAAGGATGCTTTTCCGCGTAAGACGTCACTGCGTAGGTGACCATGTTGCCGCGCTTAATGCCGGTGCCGTCGGCAATCACCTTGGCCTGGCCGCTTGTGGTGAGCAGCGATATGTATTGCTCCCACACGACGATGGCGTCTACCTGGCCGGCGGCGAGAACAGCGGGCTGTTCACTGGCAGGAAGGTTGATCAGCTCGATGTCGTCTACGGTCAGGCCGGCGTTTTCCAGAAGCAGCACCAGCAAATGCTGCGCGTAGGAGCCGACCACCAGCGCGACCTTCTTGCCTTTCAGCTCCTCTACCTTCGTAACGGGGGAGTCCGCGGAAACCAGCAGGGCCAGGGCTTTTTCACCGTAAGCTACGTTGGATATGATTTGGATCGGCTGGCCGGAGGCTTTTGCCACAATTGCGGGCTGGTCGGCCATGAAGCCGATGTCCTGCGTCCCGGCGGCGACAGCCTCGTTGACAAGCGGGCCGGAATTGAACTCCGTCCACACAAACGTCGCGCCGACGGCATCCAGTTCTTCTTCTATGAAGCCCAGTTCCTTGGCTACATAAATGGAGGAATAAAGGGGAAATGGCTGGGCGCCGATGCGCAACACCGCGCCTTCGTCCTTTTGAGCCGCTGGTTCGCTGGAAAGCGGGGCGGCATCGCCGTCAGGTAACGGAGCTGCGGCATCCGCGGGCGGCTGGGCCGTCGTGGAAGCGTCCTTTGAGCAGCCCGCAAAAGGAAGCGCGGCAAATGCAAGGACAAGACTGAACGCCAAAAATTTAATAAGTTTGCTTTTCATGGTTAAAATCTCCTTTCATAACTGTGGTTCCGGATTGCACACACATCCAGAAAGGATGCGCCGGACAAAAAGTCGGCCCATCCCTAAACCATATATTGCATACATGATTAGTATGTAATAACATTATACGGCAAAACCGCTTTTCCGTCAATAGATATTTGCCTTAATTTGCCTTAAATTTGCGCAAACGTTTGCGCCAATTTAAGGCAGCCGCCTATTGACTAAAGTCCGGTTTTGCCGTATAATACTAAACATATAAACTTTATATGTTATAAGTGGCCCTGTAAAAACTCTCTCCTTTCACCTTTCTGTACTATTCCGTTCCGATGTCTGGCAGTTTGCTTGATTCCTTGAAGTAACTCGCTTCTTCAGCTTTTCAAGCAGGAGGTCGTCGCCATACTCATGATACAACAAATACATTCGCAGCCATTCTGTGACGGGTATTAACGCGATTAAATTTTTAATAGACACATCACATTCGGCAACGAATAACGCAATCGCATACCCCACCCAATAATACTCGGAATATGCTATGTCAGAAGAACTGCTCTTTATTGTTTGTGGCTTTCCGGTAACTTTTTGCATTACCATTGCGACAAGTTCTTCTCCGGCACACCCTGTTGTGACGAACGGTTCTTGTTTGGAGAACGAATCCGCCAACGTGGAATTTATAAATTTATCAAAAAACGATTCGACTGTTTCGCCCCATTCAATCACGGCGTTTTCGACCGCCGCTGCCAAGCAGTCAGTCATTCCGCCCAGCATAATGGGGTCAGTAATAACCTGCTTCATAACACGCCCCGTTCTCTTAAAATATCAGATAACAATTTACCCGATTGCAATTCTCCGGCGTAGGCATTTGCCAACGCTCTCGCAGAAGAATCTTTCATCATATATCTGTCGTGGCAGACGGAGAATTCCGTATCCGCGATTTTTATCGGTTCCGCTTGTGCGTTCAATTGAAGATATGCCCTTTCGCTTTTCACGCAAACTTGATAGCCGAGATTTCCTGCCGAAATGGATTTTACCAGCGTGTCGAGCGATATAGTGTCAGTTACAAAGTCGGCGGTAAATTGAAAATAGGAATCATTAGCCCGAAAGCCGCGAATTATGTCATGCTGCGCTGCGTCTATGCCGAACAGTTCTATCATTTTCTCGCAGCGCTCACGTGCCGCACCTCTTATTTTTCGTCCGCGTCTGTGAGTCATAAGCACGGACACCCACGTCAGCACATTGCTTTCGTCCAGTTCTAATATGGACAAACCTGCCGTGCTTAATTCGTATTTATAAACGAAAGCAGAGTGCCGTTCGCCTTGACATGCCCACTCTTTTGCCGCCTCAATATCGTCGGTTGTATAAAAACCGTTGCCATAATCGTGATAGTCACGTCCGCTACCAAAGCGCGGCGAAAAAACGTCCTCGCTTGTGCCGTGATAAAGCGTGAGTTTTTTTTCAGACATAATCTCCATATATTTTGTTTGCCACCTCGGTTTCCTGCGCCGTGTCGCCGTGTCCGTCACGTAAATAATACCGCATGGCACCCGCCGTGTCAAGGCACGCTATCAGGCCGAGGACAATTTGGCAAAACAGCGATTTCAGAAATTGCGGGAAAAATCTGAAAAATGAAAAATAAATGGAAAAACCGCCTGTAATTTGCTATAATGGCTATAGCGAAAAAAACGTTACTGTTATGAATCTCAGGTATGATTGACTATTCAGAGATGTGTCCGGGGAACGCGAGAGGAAGATTGCCATGGCAGAGCAGGTTAAAATCGTCAACAGGGCAGACGTCAACCAAGATGAAACGACCCGGTTGCTCAGAAAGGCGTTCGCGCACAGGGCCACCTGGTTTGCCCTCTTGCTGGAAGAGGCGAAGCGGATGGGGATCGACCCTGAAACGCTCGGCAGGCGGGCCGTCAAACGCTGCGGGTGCATCATGGCGGAGGCGAACATCAAGCCGGCATGCGGCGATCCGGGCAACATGCGCGCGTTTTTCCGCCCCTTCGTCCCGGAAACGACACAGAAAGTATTTGACATGACCGTCTCCGAAATGACGGACGACACGCTGGCGCTGGAGTTCCATTACTGCCCCCTTGTGGATGCCTGGGAGAAATTAGGGCGTTCCCAGGAGGAAATCGCGCTGCTCTGCGACATCGCCATGGACGGGGCCCTGGTGGGCGGGACGGGCTTCGCCGCTGCCTGGCTGGAAAAGATGCAGACGGCTTTCGTGGGAGGCACCCTGGGCTATCTGTTCATACTGCTGGCGCTCTTCGGAATCCTCATCGCGCTGCTGGACGTGTCCGGGGCCGTGCTGGAGTTCGCCAACTGGCTCGCGAAGTATGCCAACACCCGGAAAAAAGCGCTCATCATCACCTACGTGCTGGGCTGGATCATCTTCGTGGACGATTACCTGAACAACATGGCGGTATCCACGGCCATGAAGAAGGTCTGCGACAAGCACGGGATCCCCCGGACGTTTTTGGGCTACGTCGTGAACTCCACGGCTGCGCCGGTCTGCATCCTGATCCCGATATCGACCTGGGCCGTGTTCTACAGCGGGCTCTTTGAGGAATATGGCGTGTTAAACGGGGGATCGGGGCTTTCGGCGTACATCGCGGGCATACCCTACCTCTTCTTCGCCTGGATCACCCTGGTCGTCCTGCTGTTAGTCATCCTCGGCGTGATTCCCCTGATCGGGATCACGCGGAAGGACAGCCGGATCGCCGCCGAAACGGGCGTCGTCTGCACACGGGAACAGAGCATCGACGACGTGGAGCTTACTGCGGGCGGTTCCGGCGCCGGGAGCGCAGAGGCGGATGCCGTAAAAGGAAATCCGTGGAATTTCATCATACCCCTGGCGGGGCTCATCGCCCTCACCATCTTCACCAATGACGTGATGATCGGCTGCATGGGCGGCATTTTGCTTTCCGGGATCCTGATGCTGGCCGAGCGGAAAGTGAAGCTCGCGCGCCTGTTCGACAGCGCCTACCAGGGCGTGACCAGCATGGTGCAGATTTGCTGCGTGATCACCATGGCGATCGCGCTGGTGGAGATCAACGCCGCCACGGGGATGGCGGATTACGTGGTTTCCGTCCTGGAACCCGTTATGAACAGCGCCGTGCTGCCTGCCGTCGTGTTCGGGTTTTGCGCGGTATACTCCTACTTCGGCGGGGGATTCTGGGACATGTCCATGGTGTTCATGCCCATCGTCGTTCCCCTTGCCAACGCCATGAACATGGATCCCCTGCTTTCCTGCGCCGCCCTGATTTGCGCCGCCGCCGCCGGCAGCACCACCTACGTGGCGGGCGACGCCGTGATGATCACCGCCCGCGCCGTGGACATCAAGCCCTTTTACCAGATGCTCGGCACGCTGCCCTACGCGGCCGTCAGCTACGTCCTGACAGTGGTGGCTTTTGTCATCGCCGGCTTTTCCGCGTAAAATTTACATGGGAGAAAGAAAATGCGATTTGACCGGTTGTTTCAGCCCATCCATGTGAACGGCATGCTTCTGAAAAACCGCGTCGTCATGACCGCGATCCATCTGCAGTACACGGAAGGCGGCCATGTGAACGAACGCCTGAAGCAATTTTACTGGCGCCGGGCGGAGGGCGGCGCGGCGCTTTGCGTTGTCGGAGGCTGCGCGTTCGAGAACCATATGGGATACCCCGACATGCTGCGCATCGACAGCGACGGCTTCATTCCGGGCTTCCGGGAACTGACGGAGGGCATGCACCGGCGGGATTGCAAAGTGGCGCTGCAGCTCATGCAAACAGGCCGTTACGGCAAATCCGCCTTCATCAGCGGGGACGACGCAGTCATCGCCCCGTCGGCGGTGTATTCCGCCTATTCTAAGGAAACGCCCCGCGCCATGACCCTCGCGGAAATTAAAACCGTCGTATCGCAGTATGCGGAAGCGGCGGAACGCGCCCGGCGGGCAGGCTTCGACGCCGTGGAGGTCACAGGCGCGTCCGGCTACCTGATCAGCCAGTTCCTTTCGCCGGTGACAAACCTGCGGCAGGATGAGTACGGCGGAAGCTGGGAAAACCGCTGCCGCTTCCCCATGGAAGTGGTGACGGCTGTCCGCGCGGCCGTGGGAAAGGACTATCCGGTCTTCGTGCGCATCGCCGGAAATGAGTTTGTAGAAGGCGGCAATACAGGGTAAGAGGCGGTGAAACTCGCCGTTTTGCTGGAACGGGCGGGTACGGATCTCATCGATGTCACGGGTGGCTGGCACGAAACCAGGATCCCGCAGCTGCCGGGCGACCTGCCCCGCGGCGGCTTCGCTTATCTGGCGGGGGCAGTCCAGGACGCAGTCACAATTCCCGTTTTGACCGCCAACCGCCACAACGACCCCGCAGAAGCGGAAACAACGCTGGCGCTGGAAGAAGCCCGGCTGATCGGCCTGGCGCGCCCCCTTCTCGCGGATCCGGACTGGCCTGAAAAAGCGCGGACAGGCCGCGCCGCCGTCTTGCGCCCCTGCGTCGCCTGCAATCAAGGCTGCCTGGCAAAAATGTTCTTCGGGCAGCCCGTGGAATGCCTTGTGAACCCGCAGGCCGGCCGGGAATATCTCCTGGCGGGCGACAGGGGGGACGCAACGACGTCCGCCCCAAAAACCGCCAGGACGCCGCAGAAGAGATTGCTGGTAATCGGCGGCGGCCCTGCCGGCTGCGCGTTCGCGACGGGGGCGGCGGAAAAAGGGCATAAGGTAACGCTCTGGGAAAAGCAGGACAGGCTCGGCGGGCAGCTGCATCTCGTGAAAGCACCGCCCGGAAAGAGGGAGTTCGGCGAATTGATCCGGTATTACGAAGCCGCGCTGAAAGAGGCCGGCGTAACGCTGGTTCTAAGGAAAGAGGCGACAGCCGGGGACATACGGAAAGCGGGCTTTGACGCCGTGATTCTGGCCACGGGCGCGCGCGCCAAACGCTTCCCCCTGCCCGGCAACGGCCGCATCCCCGTCTACACGGCGGCGGAGATATTGGAAGGGCGGGAAATTGCGGGGCGCAGAGTCGTCGTCGCGGGCGGTGCCGCCGCGGGATGCGAAACGGCGCAATATCTGGCGCGGGAGGGCGCCCTGCGCGAAGAACAGCTCTATTTCATGATGTCGCACCGCTCCGAGAGCGACGCCCTGATTCGTTCCCTGCTCGACAATTCCCGCCGGGAAATCGCCGTCGTGGACATTGCCAAAGTGGGCGGCGGTTTTGATCCCGGCTGCGCCTGGCCCGTCATGAAAGACCTGAAACGCCTAAACGTGAAAACTCATTCCTTTTCCAAAATCGCGGACACGACGGACGGCCACGTGATCCTTGAAAAAGAGGACGAATCCTCCGGGAAGCCCGTCCGCGTGGAACTGGCCTGCGACGCCGTGGTGCTGGCGGTGGGTTCCGAACCGGATGACGGCTTGTTCCAGGAACTGAAAGAAGACGGCATTCCCCTGCACCGCATCGGCGACGCCGCTGCCGTGGGGAAAATCATCGACGCGCTGCGGCAGGCGGACGCGCTTGCGCGGGAGGAATAAAATGAACGCCAAAAGCCAGTCCGGACGCACGGAGCAGCTGATGGAAGAACTGCAGGAGATCATCGAGGGTTCGTTTGACGGCATCCTCGTGACGGACGGCGACGCAAACGTCCTGTTAGTCAACCAATCCTATGTGCGGAACACCGACATCCAAAAAGAAGAATTGATAGGCCACAACATGCGCGAATTCATCAATCCCATCTGGATGAAAAATTCCGTGGCGCTCATCGCCATCGAACAGCGGCAGCCCGCGTCCATGCACCATACGACCCGGCACGGCAAGAATATCATGGTGACGGGCACGCCCATCTTCGACAAAAACGGAAAAGTGAAGAAAGTGGTCATCAATTCCCGCGACATTTCCGAGATATACGAACTGCGGGAGGAGCTTTCAAAAGCACGCGAAATGGAAAAGATCTACTTTCGGCAACTGAACGAAGAGGACGCGCAGGGGCAGGGCGAAAGCAAGGAAGACGGCATCGTCATTGCTGATGCAAAAATGCAAGAGATCTTCTCGCTGGCGAAAAAAATCAGCAACTTCAACACCACTGTGCTGATTTCCGGCGAATCGGGCGCGGGCAAGGAGGTGCTGGCAAACTACATCCATCATGAAAGCGCGTTGCGCCGCGAGAAGCCTTTTATCGCCGTCAACTGCGGCGCCATACCGGAAAGCCTGTTGGAATCAGAGCTGTTCGGGTTTATGGAAGGCGCGTTTACGGGCGCGGCCAAGGAGGACGCGCGGGGCTTATCGAGGCAGCCAGCGGGGGGACGCTGTTTCTGGACGAAATCGGGGAGATGAGCATGAGCCTGCAGGTGAAATTCCTGCGCGCCTTGGAAAGCCGCGCCGTCACACGCATCGGCGCCCAGTCCCAAATCCCGGTGGACATCCGCGTCATCGCCGCCACCAACAAAAATTTGAAACGCCTGGTGGAAGAGGGGCATTTTCGCGAAGATCTCTTCTATCGCCTGAACGTTGTCGGGCTGGAAATTCCGCCCCTGCGGGAGCGGAAGGACGACATCCCCGTGCTAGCGCTGAAATTCCTGCAATTTTTCAACAAGCAATACGGACAAAACAAAAAAATCACCTACGAAGTGATGAAAGAACTGGAAAACTACGCATGGCGCGGCAGCGTCCGGCAGCTGCGGAACGTCATGGAAAATATGGTGGTGGTCAGCAACAACGAGTACCTGCAGCTGAACGATTTGCCGTGGGGAGAAACGGTACACGGAGAAATGCCGAGCAACGAAGGCATGTCCCTGCACGCGCAGCTGAAACAGGCGGAACGACAGATTCTGGAGGACGCGAAGAAAAAATACGGCTCCAGTCGCAAAATGGCGGACGCGCTGCAGGTTGACCAGTCCACCGTCATCCGCAAATTGAAACACCTGAAAACCGAGGGGTGACAGGGCGGTCTGATGCAATTATGCCAATTCGCGTTGCCGGATCCGATGCATTCGTGCCTAAAATCCCGGCAAAACCTTTCCCGAAATCCGAGTATTCTAAAAATTCAAAAAATATTTCAGGCATCCCATAAAAAACCCACGGAATAAACCAACCAAAAATCGCCTGTTCATCCTGTTTTTGCAAAACCCTTTGCCTGTACGACGCCGCAGACGGCGGAGAGAATGAAAAAACGCAAAATACTTGGCACGTGTTTTGCGCTTGTTTACATTGTCCAAACAGCCGGGGCGGCACATACGCGGCGCGGCGACAAACACAGGGAAAAGGAGGCGGTTTTTTGAACGGGCAAACGACGTCAAAACAATTGCTGGCAGAGCTTCTGGATCGCCATTACGCAGAGGCTCTGCAAGCGAAAGCCGACGGGAAACGGGTGGCCTGGTCCGAATTCCGAAATTACGCTTGACTTCTTTCCGCAAATAAGATACGATTTACTAAATCGTATCTTAGCATTTGAAAGGCGACAGGGGTTATGTTCATAGGGCGTGAGCGGGAGTTGAACAAACTAAATGAACTTTATCGTGCAAACAGTTTTCAGTTCCCCGTGATTTATGGGCGGCGGCGCGTGGGTAAGACTGCGCTTATTAACGAGTTTATAAAAGATAAAGACGCCATGTTTTTCACCGGGATTGAAAGCAATGCCCAGCAAAATCTTGAAAATTTCAGCAGGAGCATTCTTTCTTTTACAGATGCCGCGCTTGAAAATACGGTCTTTTCATCTTTTCAGGAGGCGCTTGAATATGTTTTCAGGATAGCTGAAAAGAAAAGAATTATTCTTGTTATTGACGAATACCCCTACATCGCCAAGGCCTCTAAAAGTCTTGCCTCCACGCTGCAATCTTTAATTGACAAGAACAAAGACACTTCTAACCTATTTTTGGTTTTATGCGGTTCATCCATGTCTTTTATGGAAAACCATGTGTTAGCATATACAGCGCCGTTATATGGCAGAAGAACGGCGCAGTTAAAAATTTTGCCTTTTGATTTTTTCGAGAGCATGAGCTATTTCAGGGAATTTTCAGATTTGGACATGGCATCCATTTATGGCATGGTAGGCGGAACGCCGCAGTATTTGCTTCAAATGAATGATCGTTTAACCCTTGAAGAGAACATCAAACGGTGTTTTTTAGATCCCTCCAGCCCTCTTTTCGAAGAGCCGAACAACCTTTTGAAACAAGAGGTACGTGAACCCGCTGTCTACAATGCGATTATTGCCGCAATCGCCGCAGGCAGCACCAAGCTCTCGGAAATCTCATCAAAGGCCGGCGAGGAAACAAGCGCCTGTGCAGCTTATATGAAAAACTTGATTTCACTTGGCATTATTAAAAAAGAAACGCCATTTGCAGAGAATTCCAAAAGAAAAACCATCTATAGAATCGACGATAATCTATTCCGGTTCTGGTATCGGTTCGTTCCGGACAATATCGCCTCCATCAACCGGGGTTTAACTGATGCTGTATACAAAAAAATGTCCCCCCTGTTAAACGACTATATGGGCACCGTCTTTGAGGATATTTGTGTTCAATATTTGTGGAAATTAAGAAAACAAGGCAAGATTGAAATAGAGTTTACCGACCTCGGCCGTTGGTGGGGCAACGACGCCAAAAATAAATGTGAAGCCGAAATTGACATTATGGGCACCGACGGAACAGATTCAGCTTTATTCTGTGAGTGCAAATGGACGAATGAAAAGGTGGATATCGGTGTCCTTGACGTTCTATTGGAGCGCAGCCGGCTGTTTCATTATAAAAATGTGCGGCTTTATGTTTTTGCAAAAATCGGTTTTACAAAAGGCTGTGCCGATAAAGCGAACGAGTTGGGAAATGTGAAGTTGGTTGCATTTGATGAGATTGTAATACGGGAGCCAAAAAATGAGCGCGGCGAATGAAGGCGAAACCGAATCAACTGGAGCAATTCGCACATCGCAAACCTGTGATATCAACCATTTACAACGGTGAGGTAAAGTGATATGGCACGCAGTTTGACTTTTTCTATCAGCCCGACGGAATACGCGGCGTAACGGCGCGATGTATAATATTCTTTTGCCGGTGCTGCTGATCGTTTTTCTCGCTGGCAACATGTTCTTTATCATTTCCCGACACAAACCGCAAACGACGCTGCGCGAATACAGCGTCGCCGGCTGTTCCGCCGGAACGGCCACGTTTCTGTTTTCTTTCGTCGGACGCTGGATTCCCGGCGCCGTCTGCACCGTCTGGTTTACCCTTGCTGCCGAGCGCGGCGTTTATGCACACTATTTAATCCTTTATTCCCTCGGCGCCGTTGCCATGCTGCGTTGTTTCGGCATCCCCATCTGGCGGCTGAGCCAACAATACGGCCTTGAGACACAGGCTGATTTTATTGAACTGCGCTACGGAAGCAAGCTCTTCAAAAGCGCGTTCTCTGCGCTGACGCTTTTATTCTGGTTCCCTTGGGTGATATTGGAACTGAAGACGATAGGACAAGCCATCGCGGCGACTTCCGGAAACAGCATAGAATACAACATAGGCATCATTTCCGTCACGATGTTCATCATCATATTCTGCTTTTACGGCGGCGTCAGGAGCGTGAACAACAGCGCGGTCCTGCAGACTGTCATTTTGATCCTGTTCGGCTGCATTTGCGCATATTGTCTGATCTGCCGCACATTTGGCGGCGTTTTCAATCTGTACGCGGATGTTGCTGTGCAGGCGCCCGCCCTCCTTCATCTGGATTTTTCATCCGCCCGCCGTTTTGAATGGCTGTCCGCCATCATCTCCGGGACGCTTGGATCGATATTTTGGCCTGGCATGTTCTGCCTGATCTATGCGGCAGACAGCACGAAAAGCATCCGGCGGGCGAGTGTGCTGGCGCCATTGCTGCTATTGCCTTTTTTTTGGCTGCTGCTTTCGCTTGGAAGCGGCGCGCAATTGATTCCGGGATTTGAAGCGGAGGGTTCGACGGGGCTGTTTTGGATCGCTGAGCAATACGGGGATCCGTTTCTGCGGGCGATGCTGGGCGTTGGCGCCGTCGCCGCGAGCATGTCCATGTGCGCCCCCGTGTTCAACGTGGCCGGAATCATGGTCGCGAAGGATCTGTATGCTACCCTGCGCTTACGCAGCGGCGTGAACACCCTGAAAGCGGCGCGAATCTCCACGGTCTTGGTCGGTCTCGTGGCGCTCTGGCTGGCGACCCTCTATCTGCCGAATTTGGTTTCTTTGGTCATGCTCATGTACAACTTCATCATCCAGGCCAGCGCACCCATCCTGCTGGGGCTGTGCTGGCGGCGCAGCACCCTTGGCGGCGCAGCTTCCGGCATGGTCTTCGGCATCGTTACGACCTTATTGATGAGTTTATGCCCTTCGCTTGTGGACTTTGTGAGCGGATGGTCAGCTGGCATGATGGGGCTTGCCGTCAATGTGACCGTGCATGTCATCGTTAGCCTCCTCATGCCGAAAAACCAGGTTTTTCATAGGTGATCCGGCCCCTGCGGATCGTAAGCAGTGCTTCCATCCCGTAAATCTCCCGTTTTTCTGCGTGTTCGTATGGATTTCTGTCTATTACCGTAAAATCCGCGTCTTTTCCTATTTCAATGCTGCCCTTTTGCGCTTCTATCCCTGCGGCGTAAGCGCCATTTATGGTCACCATCCGGATCGCGTCGTCCAGCGAGGCATTCCGTACCGGGTTATGGCCGTGTGCCACCGTCGCGATATCCACGAGCGGTTCCACCGGCGTGACGGGACAATCCGATCCCGCACAAACGATGTTGCCTGCGGCGACCACCCGGTTAAATGGATCCCAGCGGTCAGCGCCCGCACGTCCGAACATATATTCGAATTCACCGCCTTCCGCCCTGTCCCAATAGTACGTAAATCCAGGTTGCATTGACAGGATCAAGCCCAGTTCCGCCGCCATCTCTATTTGATCCTGTGTTGGATAAGAAAAATGTTCTATCCTGTGCCGCAGATCCTTTTTTCCCTGTTCCATGAAGACGCGGCGATAGGTATACAGCAGCTGATCGATCGCCCGTTCACCCAGCGCGTGCATCGTGCATTGCATGTTGTAGAGATGCGCTTTTTTCACGACCTGATAAACCTCGTCGTCGTTGTGGTAAAGCACGCCGCGCAATGCCGGCGCACTCTTGTACGGCGTAAAATTCGCCATCGTGTATTCGAAAGAGGCGCCGTCCAGTGTCAGGCAGCCGCCGACCCGGGGCAAGCCCATGGCGTGTGCCTTATCCACGTCCCAGGTCTGGTAAAAAACGACCATCTCTATGGGCAGCTCGTCCTTGCGTTTCATGATGAGATCCATATCGCGGTCGTCACGCACAAGCAGGCCGAACAGGCCATGCATGGTTGTCACGCCCTTTGCCGCCGCATTGTCCGCGCAATCGCGGATATACTGCCAGAT